>JAUYIZ010000011.1 GCA_030688615.1 Desulfobacterales bacterium
TCCAAACTCATAAATCTGGATGCCGGATCAAGTCCGGCATGACGATCTGAAGGTCACAGAATGCCGGCGGACTTGGGTATTACAACATATCCGGCAAAATACACAGAAACCTCCCACCGGATCGGTAGAACCTATCCGGGTCCTCCACCGGCGGTGGAGGGCTTATATCTGACTACCGGGGAGGCAGTGGCCCCAGCGCGCCGAATTTTTTATACAGCTCGATGATCTCGGGTTCGCGCGGAACCTCTTTGATGGCCGCCTCCAGTTGCTCTCCGAAAAGGGGGGTGGGCTCTGCGCCCGTAAGCCTCTGAAAATCCGCGGCCCAATTCGGGTCCTTGAAAGTTTGAGTCACCGCATCCCGCAGAATCTTCACCAGCTCTCCGGGAGTTCCCGGGGGAAGCAGGAGGCTGTGGCCGATGGAGGCAAAAGCACGCTGCAGGTCCAGCACCCGGGTTTCTTTGGTCGATCTGGCAAAGGTGCCCAGGTCCGGAAGGTTGGAAAAATAAGGGTGCTTATGTCCTTTGGGTAGTTCAATGATGGCATGGAAATTCACCAGCTCTTTGTCCGCCCACTCCCGATTGCGCTGTAAAAAGGTGGACGCATTGTTGGGCCGCCCGTCCACTTCTCCCTGGGTGATGGCGATGTCCAGCTCCGGACCCGAATAGCCGGTGACGAAGCGCGGGTTTTTCAGATCAAGGAACCAGGCGAAAACGCGCCCGTAGAAGTAGATGGGGTGTCCCACGGCCTGGGAGCCGACCCGCAGTTCCGGGTAGTTTTTGAGTTTTTCCAGGCTGTCCAGCCCGAGATCCTTTTTGGTAAAAAACACATACGGGGGGGAACTGACGGGCATGCCGAGATAAATCAACTTGTTAATGTCATACATGACCCCGGCCTCACCCAGCAATGCGTTGGCCACCAGCCCGGCGCCCACCTGTGCAATGGTCAGCCCGTCCGGACGGGCGCTGTAGATATGGTTGGCCCCTTTCCGTCCCCCGGCCCCCGGCATATAAGCCGCAACGAGAGTGGGATTTCCCGGAATGTATTTCTTGAGGTACGGCATCACGGACCGCATGCGCATATCGCCGGTGCCCCCGGGCTGGCCCGAGTGGATCATGGCGATGGTTTTGCCTTTATAAAAGGGCTCCCGGGAAAATGCGCGGCCGGCCGAAAGGCCCAGGAACATCACGCAGATCAAAGCGCCGGATACGTGCAGAAATTGAGATTTGCTGTTTCTCATTTTGTCCCTCCATTTCGTAAAGTTACCCCTACCGCTGGACGATCGTGTCGACCAGCGCGGGTCTTTTTTCCTTTTTAATCACCTGAATGGCTCTTTTGACCGCCTCCTGCACCTTCCTTCCATCCTCAACCGGACCTTCCGCGTACCAGCCGAAGGATTGGGCCAGTTTGGCGAAATCCGGCGCCGGGTGGTCGATTTCCGTTCCGATGTCCACCTTCGCGGCCGGGTTGCCCCGTATCTTTGCCATGGACCTGGCATGTTTCCAGCTGTTCTGGTAGGCTCTGTTGTTCAGCATGACGATCAGCATGGGGATATGATGGTGGGTGGCCACCCATAACGCCCCCGCATCGAAAAGCAGGTCGCCGTCCGCCTGGATATCCACCACCAGCTTGCCGGTTTCCCGGTACGCCAGGGCCACCCCCAGGGACATGTTGATCTGGGTCCCCGTGCCCAGACCCGCACCTGGAAAACAATCGGGCCGGTCAAAATCCCAGAGCTTTCTTGCCCATTCCTTCAGGCCGCCGCTGGTGGTTACCACCCAGTCTTCGTCCTTTAAGACCTGCCATACTTCCGCCGCCAGGCGCGCAACGGTCATGGGCTTTACATCCCAGTTGTCCTGAGCCTCTATTTTCCATTCATCCCGCATCCGGGCATGCTGACGGCTGATCTGCTCAAAACGGCCCTTGAGTTGCGCCTGTCGCGCCGGATTGTCCGACAGTTTCTTTCCGCAGGCTGCAATCAGCGCCGGAAGCGCCGTGGCGGTGTCACAGAGAATGGAAAGATCGACCTCGTTTATTTTCCCGTACTCCATGGCCCAGCTCGAGATGCCCAGGTCGGAAAAGCCCATTTCGATGATCCGGCAATTTTCGGAAAGAATGCTGCTTCTGCCTTTTATCCTCTCGGAGAGGGTGGGCTTCAGCGGCGTTTCGGAGGAATAGCTCGTGGTGGGGGCCGCCAGGCTCCGGACATCCAGCGAGAGGATAAGATCCGCATCTTTCAGGCAGTCCGATCCGGTGAGGTCCAGCGGATGGGTGTTCGGAAAATTAAAGCGGTTCCTCAGGTCCATGACCGGCATAGAGAGCAATTCGCTGAGCTGAACCAGCTTGTCCACGGAAGTCTTGTTTCTTCCCAGAAAACCGGCCAGGGCAACCGGATGCCCGGCGTTGACCAGAAGGTCCGCCGCCTTTTCAATGGCGGCCGGATCCGCATGGATCAATGTGGGCGGCATGAGTCGATTCACATTCAGCAGCGGCACATCCTGTTCCAGCGGCTCTTCCTGCAGCGGGATGTCGAAACAGATGTAGGTCGGCCCTTTGGGTTCCGTACAGGCAACGCGATAGGCCCTGGCAAAGGAGTCCGGCACACTGGCAATGGAATAGGGCTGATCATCCCATTTCACATAGTCCCGGATGGCATTTCCCTGCAGCAGGGCCGTATGAATCCAATCCATATGCGGCCGTCTCTTGGCGATGTCCATGGGACCGGTCGCGCCGGCAACGACCATGGGGACCCGGTCGATAAACGCATAATAGATGGCCATGGTGCCATGAAGGAGTCCCACCAGGTTATGCAGAAAGACCAGCATGGGCTTGCCGGTGGCCCTGGCATACCCGTGCGCCATCCCCACGGCGGTATTTTCGTGAGGGCACTCGATGATTTCCGGTTTTCTGTTTCCGCCGTAATGGACCAGGGAGTCGTGCACCGCTCGAAATGAAGAACCCGGGTTGATGCTGACGTAATCAAAATCATACTGTTTGATCACATCCACGATTAAATCAGAACCATATCTGGTTGCCGGCATAGTTACCTCGTTTCCATCGACAGTTTTGCTCAGACCCTCAAGAGTACTCGATCCAGCAATGGGCGGACAGCCTCACTGAAACAGGGCCCCGCCGGGCCATTGCACATCCATGACAAACTCAAAAACACCCCAGACGAATACGACCCCCCCGGCCGCCGTCACCATGGAGACCCACCATTTCTCCCGTCCTTCAATCAAGCTGTACGAGAAAAGCAGCAGCGGCAGCGCGATGACGATGCCCAACAGCCAGACAGCCACGGCGCCGCCGAAAAACCAGCCGCAAAAAACCAGGGTGCGTTTGACTTCGGTGGCAAAATCCAGCCCGTTTTCCAGGATCGCATCCTGGTCTTCTTTTTTGGAGCGGGCTGCCTCTGCGGCCCCCGGCCGGCCTTTCATTTCCGAAAAGATCTGGGTCAAGGCCATCAGAACGCCGGGTATGGCGGCCAGATAGATGGGCAGGAGCTTGGCGATCAGCGGCCACTGCAAGCCCACAGCGATGGCTGTCAGGAACAGGCACAGGGAGAAAAGCGTGAAGACGGTATCCGGACGGATTCTCAGCGCGATCTTTTTTTCCTGAGCGGTTCCCTGCACCGGCGAGTCATCCGGGCTTTCTTTCTTTTCTTTTCTGGGCAGACTCAGAAGCAGCGTAACAACGGCCAGAACCAGCAGGACCATGACGCCGGGGCGCAGCAACCAGCTGATCCCGTAACTCGCCACGGACCGGTACAGGTATTTTTCCATCAGCCCCCCGAGAATCAGGCCCAAAATCAGGGCGGGCCGTGGATAGCCGAACCGTTTCATAAAAAAACCGAGCGCGCCAAAGCATGCCACGGTCAAAAGATCGAGAGGGTCGCGGTTAGCGGTCAAGGCGCCCAGCAGGATGAAACTGAGAATTATGGGCACCATCAGGGAATAACGTATATTGGCCAGCTTGGCCAGCTGGTTGGCCAGGCAGAAGCCGATCAACGTTCCCAGTATCCCCGCAATCCCCTGAAGCCAGATCGCACTGAAGATGATATCCAGGTGATTCTTCACCATGTCCGGTCCCGGGATAATTCTCAGCGCCAGGAGCGCAACCAGGAAAAGGGCCGTGGTCGCCCCCTGGGGAAGCCCCAGGAGCAGGGTGGTGATCAGATCGCCGCCGTCCTTGGCATCGTTGGCGCACTCCGGCGCTATTACGCCGCGCACATCTCCTTTACCGAACATTTCCTTGGAACCTTTGCAGGTTTGGACCGCATGGCCGTAGGCCAGCCAGTCCACGGTCTGGGACCCTATGCCCGGGACAATGCCGACCCATACGCCGACAAAACTGCAACGGACAACCAGCCACCACTCCCGCAGCGTGTCTTTAACCCCGTCCAGCAAACTGCCGTTCAGCGGCGCAGGCTGCTGTTCCACCCCCATTTTGGCAAGTGCAAGTTCCAGCGCCGACGGTATCCCGAAGAGGGCCACGGCAATAATGCTGATGGAAAAACCATCCAGAAGATAGACCTGGCCAAAAACAAAGCGCAGGATGCCGCTTTGAGGCTGCTGCCCGATGCTGGCGATCAGCAGCCCGAGCGCTGCGGCAATCAGCCCCTTGACGGGCTGACGTCCGGACAGAATCGACACCATGCTGAGCCCCCAGAGGACGAGTACGAACAACTCCGGCGAACCCATCAAGTGGATCAAGGGTTTGGCCACGGGAACGGCCAGAATCAACGTGAAGGTGCCGATCAGGCTCCCCATTCCGCCGGCCATAAAGGACGCACCTAAAGCGCGCCTCGCCTCGCCCCGCTGCCCCATGGGGTACCCGTCCAGGATGGTTGCAACCGAACCGGCGCCGCCGGGAATACCGAAAAGGATTGGAAGATAGGCGGCACAGATGGCGCTCACCGCGCTGATTCCCAAAAGCAGCGCAATGGCCGTGACGGGTTCCCAGCGGACCACCACCGGCAACAGGATCGAGTACGCCAAAGGCGTTCCCATCCCCTGGGGCGCCACGGCATTGAAGGTGCCGATGCCGACCCCGACCAAAACAGCCAGGAGAACATAAGGGTCAAGAATATTGTAAAAACCCTGCGCCGCTACCTGAAATATGGAAGCATCCATTTCAGACTCCCCCTATCGAGGCGGAAGCGGACCGGCCCCGGCCAGTTTTTTAAACAAATCAATGGTTTCTCGATTCCACGGGATATCTTTTACCCATTTTTCGACCTCTTCTCCGGTCAGGGGGGAAGGATCAGCTCCGGTAAGCTTTTTAAACTCCGGGGCAAAGGCGGGGTCCGCGAAGGTTTTCTTTACGGCCTCGCGTAAAATTTTTACGCGGTCTGCGGGCGTCCCCGGGGGAAGCAGGAGGGTATGGCCGCCATAAGTAAAAGCGCGCTGCATGTTCAGCACTTTGATTTCTCCCGGGGATCTGGCAAACATCTCCAGGTCAGGCAGTGCGGGAAAGGAAGGGTGCTTGATCCCTTTGGGAAGCTCAATGATAGATTCAATCTTTAAAAACCCCTTTTTCACCCATTCCGGGTTGCGTTGCAGAACCGTGTCCGCCAGGTTTGCTCTCGCGTCCAATTCTCCGTTTTCCAGGGCTAAATCCAACTCCGGCCCTGAATATCCGGTGACGAACCGCGGGTCTTTCAGGCCAAAAAACCAGGCAAAAAATCGTCCGTTGATGTAGACGGGGTGTCCGACGCCCTGGGCGCCGATCCTCAAGCCGGAATGAGCCCGGAGTTTCTCCACACTGTTCAAACCCAGTTTGGCCACGGTGGAAAAAATATAGGGGCGGCCGCTGATGCTCATGCCGAGGTAGATCAATTTATCAAGGTCATACAGGACTCCGGTTTCCCCCAGTACCGCGTTGGTGGCAAGTCCGGTGCCCACATGGGCAATGGTCAGCCCATCAGGACGGGCGACCTTGAAGATATGGTTGGCACCCTTGCGCCCGCCGCCGCCCGGCATATACGCCGCCACGATAGTGGGATTTCCCGGAATGTATTTCTGCAGGAAAGGCATCACAGAGCGCATCCGCATGTCCCCGGTGCCCCCGGGCTGGCCCGCGTGGATCACGGCAATGGTCTTGCCTTTATAAAAAGGTTCCTGGGAAAAAGAGGGGCCGGCAAAGAAAAGGCAGGCCAGCAGCAGACAGATTAACGTACCGGATAAATGGGCCATTTGAAATTTTTTACTTCTCATGGTTCTCTCCTCTTTGTAAAGTTTTGGGACACCGGTTTTTTCCAAGTCATACAGGACCGCGGATGGCAAGTCAAGATTTCATTACGCTGATTTCATTACGTTGATTTTCTTTGCATTTTGCCGCTGTATGTGCCTAAAAGCCATACAAGTTATTTTGGAAAAAAAATAACGTCTTGATCCTAAGTCCGACTGCTGGGTTGCGCGGCATTCCTTTGCGATTGCGGCCCACGCGAAATGCGCCTCGTCGCACGAAACCTTGCGCGCCTTGAACCTGAAGCTTTTTACGAATTCATCAAAATTGATGGTCTCGTAAAAAGTCCCCAAAAGGCCTTTTACGAGAAGTTTTAAGATTTAAGTTTTAAGTAACTGAATAGATTATGAATACTAACATCTTAAATCTTAAAACTTAACACTTAAAACTTTGATGAATTCGGCTTTTTACGAATTCATCAAAATTGGGACGGAAAAATGAGAAAATTGCAATTAGCCGCCTTATTGGTTGCTGTGTTTTTGTTCAACCAGTGCAGTGTAAGACAAACGCACAAACTGTCCGGAAATCATTATCTTGAATCGAATATTTCTCTATTAGAGGCCTGGGTTGATGCGCAAATGGCATATCGGGATCTGCCCGGCATGACAATCGGCATCGTCCATGATCAGACTATCATTTATCTTAAAGGCTTTGGATATGCGGATCGATTGTCAAGGAAACCTTCAACGCCGGATTCCATTTACCGTATCGGGTCCATTTCAAAGTTGTTCACCGCCATCGCCATCATGCAGTTGCGGGACGAAGGAAAACTCGACCTGGATGATCCGGTCAGAAAATACCTGCCCTGGTTTGCCCTGAAAAATTCCTTCCCGGCCGGTCCCGCCATCACCATCCGCCATTTACTGACGCATTCCTCCGGCCTGCCGCGGGAAGCCGGGTCAGCCTACTGGATCGACATGGATTTTCCCACCTCGCGGCAGGTGCGGGACAGGCTTGCAAGGCAAAAGACCATATACCCGCCTGAAAAAAAATTGAAATATTCAAACCTGGCCCTGGCCCTGGCGGGAGAGATCGTCGCGGCGATATCCGGCACCTCTTTTGCCGACCATGTCACCCGCAGGATATTGCGCCCCCTGGGAATGATGAACACCAGCGTGGCTTTGCCGCAAGCCCGCCAGCAGATGCTGGCTACCGGGTATGGTCGCCGCATGCCGGATAATACCCGCGAGACCTTCGCGTTTGTGGATGCCAGGGGAATGGCGGCCGCCACGGGTTTTTCTTCTTCCGTTCATGACATGACCAAGTTTGTCTCCTGGCAGCTCCGCCTGCTGGGCTCCAATGAGACTGAAATTTTAAAGCCCGGCACCCTGCGGGAAATGCAGCGGGTTCACTGGCCGCCTGCCGGCCTGTCAGGCGGCCGGGGCCTGGGGTTTGATGTGCTAGGCACCAAAGACCGGCAATTGATCGGGCACGGGGGCGGGTACCCCGGTTATCAGACCGCGGCCTACATCAGTCCGAAAGAAAAATTGGGCGTCATCGTCTTTGCCAACTCTCTGGACACCAATCCTTATCCAGGAACCCCCCTGAGCATTACGGATCGAATTTTCAGCTGGATCGCACCGGCCGTCGGCAAGGCCCGCAAAGGCAGAGATGTCCCGGAGGCGCCGTTGGCCTGGAAACGCCTGCAAGGGGTCTATCGCTCGCTGTGGTCGGACATTCATATATTGCCGCTGGAAGGAAAACTCATGTTGATCGATCCGACCATACCGGAACCAAAATCCGCCGCCATGACCCTGGAGCCGTTTACACCGGGCACCT
>JAUYIZ010000034.1 GCA_030688615.1 Desulfobacterales bacterium
TTCCCCTCTGCGCATCCATATTTCCTGAGGCGGGACTCTGCTAAATGCTTAATTTCATTTAAGTTCAAAGATGACAAAGGTGTCTGAGGATTCCGGGTGGGTGCAAAAAAAGACAGACTCGACATAATGGTCGTTGAAAAAGGCCTGACATCTTCCCGGGATCATGCCCGGGCCCTGATCATGTCGGGCAAGATACTGGTGGACAACCGGCCCCTGGATAAACCGGGAGCAAAAGTGTCCGGTGAGGAACATATTTCACTGAAGGGCGGCGCCATCCCCTATGTCGGCCGGGGCGGATTGAAACTTGCCGGGGCTTTGCAGGGCCTGAAAATAGACGTAAGCGGTTTGGTTTGTCTTGATGTGGGGGCTTCCACCGGTGGATTTACCGATTGCTTGCTCCAGAACGGCGCAAAAATCGTATATGCCGTTGATGTCGGATACGGACAACTGGCCTGGAAACTCAGGCAGGACCCCCGGGTGGTTGTGATGGAACGGACAAACATACGACATTTGCCCGCCCGGGCGATCCCTTTGCCGGTTGATCTGGTGACCATTGATGTGTCGTTTATATCCCTTAAAATAGTGCTCCCTGCCATACTTAAGTTTACCGGGGAAAATGCAAGAATTCTTGCTCTGATAAAACCTCAATTTGAAGCGGTAAAAGGCAGGGTCGGCAAAGGCGGCGTGGTCCGCGACACGGATGCGCATGAGCAGGTGCTTGAAACAATGTCAGATTTTTTCCTTCAGGCGGGCCTGGAACAGGAAGCTGTCATCCCTTCTTCCATATTGGGTGCCAAAGGGAACAGGGAATTTCTGGTTTCCTTACTTGTTCCCCAGGGGCTCAGCGAAAAATTTTGATATTGATTTTATGCTTTTAAATAGTTAAGAACCTAATTTATCCGCACGCGGCGGAACTTCTCTTGGACCGGATCAACAAGATTAACAAAATATTTTATTTATTCTATCCTGTCTAAAAAAGAACAAAGAGAAATTAAAATTCATTCTGGAAGGAGCATCGATGACTGAACACGTTGAAAAAATAAGGAATATAGCTATTGTCGGCCATGGCGGGTCCGGCAAGACATCCCTTGCGGAAATCCTTCTGTTCCGAGGCGGCGCAACCCAGCGGCTTGGAAGCGTAGAGGCCGGCAATACCGCGATGGATTACGAACCGGAAGAGCTCAAGCGTGGAAGCAGTATCAGCAGTGCGTTTCATCAATATTCGTGGAAAAAGCACACGGTTAATCTCATCGATACCCCTGGAGATCAAAATTTTTTCACCGATACCCGCAACTGTATGACTGCGGCGGAAGGAGCTGTTCTGGTGCTGGATGCGGTGGACGGCGTCAAAGTCCAATCCGAACAGGCCTGGGACCTTGCCGCCGAATTCAATATGCCGTGCATCATCTTTGTCAACCGGCTGGATCGAGAACGGTCCGATTTCTCCCGGACGGTTGAAGCTGCTTCCGGCTGCTTTGAACCCAAACCGACCGTGCTGCAACTTCCCATCGGCTCTGAAGCCGGCTTTAAAGGCCTGGTGGATCTTGTGGGCATGCGCGCATATATATATGATGCGGAGGGCCAAGCGACTGCAGGCGATATTCCGCCTGAGATGCAGGCCGCGGCTGAAATTCAGCGCGAAGCCCTGCTTGAGCGGGTCGCCGAAGTTGACGACGAGCTTCTGGAACGCTATCTGGAGGGCGACACCCTGGCAGACGAGGAAATCAAATCCACCCTGAGAAAAGGCGTCCTGGCGCGGGCCATCGTGCCGGTTGTCTGCGGTTCTGCCATAAAAAATATCGGCATCGACCTGTTGATGGATTTTCTGATTGATTGCATGCCCTCCCCCCTTGACAGGAGTCCCAAAACCGGGGCAGACCCGAACAGCAAAGATGAAATTGAACGCCCCCCGGATCCGGCTGCGCCATTTTCTGCTATTGTTTTTAAGACCATCGCCGATCCATATGCCGGGCGTCTCTCTATACTCAAAGTTTTTTCCGGATCCATCAGTCAGGGGGACGGGAAGTTTTTTAATTCCACCCGGGACACACGGGAACGATTTTCTCAGCTGCTCAGGCTGCTCGGCAAAGAACAGCAACCGGTGGGCTCGGCCGGGCCCGGCGACATTGTTGCGATTGCCAAACTCAAGGAGACTGTCACCTGGGATACACTCTGCGATGAAGGGAATAAAATCCTGTTTGCGTCACCGCAAGCGTTGCCCACCATGATTTCTTTTGCTGTTAAGGCCAAGTCCAAGGGGGATGAGGATAAAATCTTTTCTTCCCTGTCCAGGTTAATGGAAGAGGACCCGGGTCTGCAGATTACCAGAAACTCCGAGACCAAGGAAATCCTGCTTTCCGGGATGGGACAAATTCATATTGAAACAACCGTGGAAAAACTGAAGAGGAAATTCAATGTTGAAGCCGAACTGAATATCCCTAAAATCCCCTATAAGGAAACCATCAAGAAAAAAATACGGGTTCAGGGAAGACATAAAAAACAAACCGGCGGTCATGGCCAGTTCGGAGACTGCTGGATACAGCTGGAGCCTTTACCCCGGGGGGGAGGGTTTGAATTCGTCGATGCGATTGTCGGCGGCTCGATTCCCCGGCAGTACATACCCGCGGTTGAAAAAGGCATCATTGAATCTTCCCAGAGAGGCATTCTGGCCGGATTTCCCTGCGTCGATTTCAGGGCTATCCTGGATGACGGATCCTTCCATACGGTCGATTCTTCAGAGATGGCCTTTAAAATTGCCGGTTCCCTGGCTTTCAGAAAAGCGGCCAGCGAGGCCAATGCCGTTTTACTGGAGCCCGTCATGAAAATTACCATCAACACCCCGGATGAGTACATGGGGGATATCATGGGGGATCTGAACGGGAGACGGGGGCGTGTTCTCGGCATGGACAGCAAGGGCAAAAACCAGCTGATCATCGCCAACGTGCCCATGTCCGAATTTCTAACGTATGCCCCGGATCTGAATTCCATGACCGGTGGGCGCGGAACATTTACCCTTGAGTTCTCCCACTATGATGAGGTTCCTGCGCAGATGTCACAGAAAATCGTAGAGGAAGCCAACCAGGCAAAAGAGTGAGACCCTTGAAAACAAGGGTTCAAGGATTCGAGGGGTCAAGGGTAACATCCGTTGACGGTTGCCGGTTTACAGTTAACGGTTAAGTTGTTTTCATATAAAAACCAATTACAGCGCCGCTAATATTTCACCGCCGAACTCCTTGATCTGCCATTTGCGGAGGCCCTCAAGGTCATTTAATTCCTTTAAATTTTTCGGATTTTTCTGGGCAATGGCAGCCATGAGGCTTTTTTTGCATATCAGGCTCGGATCCATCTGCAGCGCTTCCGCCTTTTCCGTTCGCCATTCTTGTAAAGAATTCTGCCGCATGCGGACGTCCGCCTTCAGAAGCGATGATCTTTTTCGGGGGTATTCGGCCAGAGCGCCCTCCGGCATATCCAATGCCTCCCGGATGGCCTTTTGAATCAGCGCCCCGTGCATCTCGTTTTGTTTCCGGCTGAACACGGACTGTTTTTCGGGCCCCCGCAGGAGGGTCACGTGGGATGTGGCTATTTTCAGCAGGTGTTCGTTTCCAAAAACCTTGAAATGAGGCCTGTCTTTACTCCTGGCGATCCGGTCCCGCAGCTGGAGCAGGGATTCCAGAATCGCAAGGTTTCTCGGTGCGAGTCTGCCCGCGCCCCTGACACGCAGAAACATGGGGCCTGTGTTGTTGGGCTGGGCTCTTACCCGGCTCAGTATGGAGCATTCCTCTTTGAACCATGACAGACGTCCGGACTGCCTGAGTTCTTTCTCGAGCACTTTGGCAAGCGCAATCAGGTACCCCACATCGGCCGCCGCGTATTCCATCATTTCCGCGGCAAGCGGTCTTCGGGACCAGTCTTTTTTCTGGTATCTTTTATCATGTTGAAAGTTGAAACGGTTCCACAACACCTTTTCCAGGCCGGTCTCGGAATTGCCCAGGAACCTGCAGGCCAGCTCCGTATCGAAAAGATTGTTGATGGAAAATCCAAAATCGCGGAACAAGGAACGCACATCATAGTCGGCGCCGTGAAAAATTTTCTTGATCCCGGGATTGGAGAAAACCGGTTCCAGGGCGGACAGGTCCTTGATCCGAAGCGGATCGACAATGACGCACCGATGCCGGGCGGCCATTTGGATCAGGCACACCTTTTCTTGATAGTGGAACATGGAGTCCGCCTCCAGGTCGACCGCAATGGCATTTTGTCCGCATAACCAGCCTGACAGTTCCAACAGTTCTGACCCGGTGCTGATCACCTGGTATTGAGAACTCTCCAAAACGCCCCCCCTTAGGTTTTTAAATCGCAGTGCCTGGCGGCACTTTCATCCAGCATCCGCGGAAGCCCGCCCTTTGCCTTAGGGACGAACCCTAACGCCCTTTCCCACACCTCGTCATCTTCCATACAGAAATAGATCAGAACATCCGGCGCGAACGCCTTTATCCAGGATGCCATCATCTGGTACAGCCGGATGCGAAGCGGTTTGAAATACCTCATTTTATTATCCAGCCCGGTTACAAATTCTCCATAAACAATTTTTGATTTTGGGAAACGGCGCTGGACGATCGGCTTTAAGCCGGGGATAAACCGGAATGTCCCCAGACTGATCCATGCAATCTGATCACCGGAGACCTGCGTAAACAGCTGTTCAACCACCTGTCGGTACTCGTTTTCACAGCCATCGTAGAGGATCAGGGGATCGAAATGGAACGCGAGGGGATATCCCCATGATGCGCATTTTGCGGCCGCCTGAAGTCTTTCCGCAAGAGAAGTGGTCCCCCGTTCTTCCGTGGCAATGATTTCCGGGGTATTCAAAGACCAGGCAATGATGGTCTTTCTGTTGTGCACCAGCTTTTCCAATCCGTCAATATGGGTTGTTTTTGTTTTCAGCTCCAATACCGCAGTATCCTGTCCGGCAAAAGCCGGGACCAGAAAACCTGACAGGTCAATCAACTTTTCCCATATGAGGCTGTCCGTGAATTCCCCGGTTCCGATGCGTTGAATTTTATTTTCCGAAAAAAGCACGTTTATTTCATTTTGAAGATCTTTTTTGTTTACGAAATACTGCAGCACCGGCGGATGAAAGTATGTCTGTAAAATGCAATAGGCGCAGTCCATGCTGCAAAAGGTTCCGACGTGCAGAATTTTATAGTCGCAACATCGATAATGACGCGTACCCGGGCATTTGCGTATGAAAGGCCCCTTGTTGCGGGTCAGATAAAGGACCGTCTTGCCCTCTTGAACCGGGTCCGCAGATGCGGAAATCAAGCCGAAGACTTCGTCTGATTTGCGGACAATTTCGGCAGGGAGGTTTAGACGGGACAGAATGGAAATCACTTCCGGCGCATCGGATACCTGGTGGTCTATGTATATCTTTGACAATAGCAAAGGCTACTTTCGGCTAAGGAGTCTGTGTAAATTCGGATTGCAAATCATTTTATCAAATCTATCCTTGCAATCAAGAAGTTCTTTCATGTTCTTGAAGTAAAAACTCAATGTATAGGCTAATCCTTCAAAGTCCGGCGGCGGCGTCAATTTAATGTGTTTTCCGGGTTTCAAGCTCTTTGCCAGGCTTTCAAACTCCTTTTCTGCCCCGGACAGGTTAGGGAAACGTCTCTGCTTCAGCCAGGACCTGATTTGCCGGGTTTTCTGGATGCTGTCCATATCGTCATCGTTCAGGACATTCTGAATAAACCGCTCCTGCAGCAGTTGGCCTATGGGCAGATCCTCCCTGACGCTTATTTCCTTTATATGCCGGATCAGTTCGGACTGCATACTGAAACCCAGCTTGAGCACTTTAAATAATTCTGCCAGGCGCACCCCCTCTCCGGCCGTCATTGCGCCAAGCTCCAAGGCCATTGGAAATGAAATTGTATCGGAAAGAAGGGCCGTTTGCAGTGCCGCTGGAAGAAAAATCAGGCCCATAATTTTTTTTATGACGTCCGGATGTTCCGGCAGGCCTGTTTCCGATGCCCTTTGAGACAGTTCCTGAAGACTGCCGCAGCAGGCCGCCAGCAGGCAGAGGGACCTTGATTTTTCAAGATAGTTTAAGGACCGTTGTGAGATGTTGTCCAGAATTGCATGCTGGGCGCATTTCAAAGGCGGGCTCTCGGAGGATAAAAGCCGGGCTTCCATATCCGGCCAGCCCAGGGCCTGGCACGCCGCAAGCCGCCTGAAGCCGCACACAACCGTGTACTTTGAATTCTTTTGGATCAGCAGCGGAAAATTCAAAAGACCCAGGGCCCGGATTGATGTCATGAGATCGTCGATGTCGCTCCGGGTCGTAATCAGGAAGGAATGATCGTTGAAATCGATATCAGACAGCAATATCCTTTTGAATTTAAACATCGTTCTGATCATCTATCAGGTGCAGCGCTTCCAGGTACTTTCGGCGTGTGTTCAGAATCACTTCCTCCGGCAGGCAGGGGGCCGGAGGTTTTTTATCCCAGTTGATGGAGGTCAGGTAGTCTCTCAGATACTGCTTGTCAAAACTATCCTGGGGTTTTCCCGGGACGTAGGATTCTTGGGGCCAGAACCTGGATGAATCGGGGGTCAACACCTCATCGATGAGGATCAGCTCATCCCCGATCAGGCCGAATTCAAACTTCGTGTCTGCAATAATGATTCCCCTGTTTTCGGCCAGCGCCGCGCCCCTCTGGTAAATGGATAAGCTTAAACGTTTAATTTTTTCAGCAAGGGCTTGACCGATCAGCGCCACGGTCTCGCTAAACCCGATGTTCATGTCGTGGGCGCCCATTTCCGCCTTGGTGGAAGGGGTAAAAATAGGTTCGGGCAGCTTGTCCGATTCTTTCAGCCCCCCGGGCAGCCGGATATCGCATATACTGCGGGATTCCTGATAGGAGGCCCAGGCAGATCCGGATAAATACCCCCTGACCACGCATTCCACCGGCAGGGGCTCGGCTTTTTTTACCTGCATGCTTCTTCCCTGGAGAATTTTTTCATAGGGTTTGCACATTTCAGGGTAATCGGCCGCATCGCCGGAAATGACGTGATTGGCGATGAGTGAAGCCATTTTCTCAAACCAGAAGCGGGAAATCCGGGTCAGAATTTTCCCCTTGTCCGGTATGGGATTCGGCATGATCACGTCAAAGGCTGAAATTCGATCCGTTGCCACCATTAAAAGGCTGTCGCCCAGATCATACAGGTCTCTGACCTTGCCCCGTTTTAAAAGCTTCAAATCCGGAAAATGCGTTTCAAACAATGCCTGTTGCACAGTGGCCAATCCTTTCTTTAAAAATCTCTAAACCGTTGTAATTGCACCCGTGATCCCCTCATCGATGGTAAGGATGCCGACGGAGCTTTCTTTTTTTCGCAAAAAAGACCCCGAAAAAGCGCCCGGGTTGAACATGAGCACGCCATTTTTGATATGATTTGCAGGCATGTGGCTGTGTCCATACACGATGGCGTGGACATTGTCAAAGCTCTCGACGATTCGATCTTCAAGTCCGGACGGAGAACCCCATCCGTGAATTAACCCGATGCGATATTGTCTGAATTTGACAACTTCCTTTACCGGCAGGCGGGATGAGACATCAAGCCGATCCATATTGCCGCTGACCGCAATCACTTCTTTGGGGAAAAACGCATCGAGAACCTTCAAGCGTGTAAGATCACCCGCGTGGAGTATGAGGTCGACGTCTTTAAACACCCATTGGATCAAACGATTCAGCTTGATGGAAGGTTCTGATAAATGTGTATCGGATATCACCCCTATTTTCATCGCGCAGCCCTGACGGTTTCGTAAAAAGTTCCGTGACGCCGCTACGCGGCGCTGTAAACGGAAATAACTTTCAGACCCCCAGGCCGTCATTCCCGCGAAGGCGGGAATCCAGAACACGTTGAAAATACTGGATGCCGGATCAAGTCCGGCATGACGATACAGAGTAAGGTCCAAATTTTTTAGGGGTTGTCCACTTGAACCCTCGACCCCTTGTCTCAATTCAAGCCGTATAGGCGCAATCCTTGAACCCTTTTTTATAAGTTATTTGAAAGTCCCGCTAAACTTAACCTGCCTGCCGGTTAATGTCAATATGCATAACGGCCAGGAGAATATTAGACATTGACAACGCAGCTTTTTATGCTATCAATTTTATAGCTTCGCAAAAAGTCCAACTTCTGCGTTGTGCTTCATGTCGTTGTCGCTGCGGCGTACGTTAAGTACGCCTCACAACACGAAATTTGCGCGCCTTGAATTTTGAGCTTTCTGCGAAGCCATCCCGATTTTAACTTTTTACGAGGTTATCAATTTTGATGAATCTTTAAAAAAAAGGAGCCCGGATTATGAAACATAAAGTAACGGTCGTCGGAGCGGGAAACGTGGGCGCCACCGCGGCGCAGCGCCTGGCTGAAAAAGACCTGTGTGAGGTGGTGCTGGTGGATATCGTTCCGGGCGTGGCCCAGGGAAAAGCCCTGGACCTTACCCAAGCCGCCCCCATTGAAAAACATGATTCCCGGATCACGGGCACCAATGGATACGAAGCCACCGCGGGATCCGATATCGTCATCATCACCGCCGGGATCCCGCGAAAGCCGGGCATGAGCCGGGATGATCTGCTCAGTACCAATGCCGGCATCATGAAAAAGGTCACCCGGCAAGTCGCCCGGCTGTCCCCCCAAGCCGTGATCATTGTGGTAAGCAACCCCCTGGACGCCATGTGTCATGTGGCATACGAAAGCAGCGGATTCCCCAAGAACAGGGTGATCGGCATGGCCGGCATCCTCGACTCGGCCCGTTTCAGGGCATTTATCGCCATGGAGCTGAACGTGTCTGTTGAAAACACGCATGCGTTTGTTCTGGGGGGGCACGGAGACACCATGGTCCCCCTGCCCCGCTACTCCACGGTTGCGGGAATTCCCATCACCGAATTGATGCCGCAACACAGAATTGAAGCCCTGGTGGAAAGGACCAGAAAAGGCGGGGCGGAAATCGTCGAGTTATTAAACACCAGCGCCTACTACGCGCCGGCTTCGGCCGCCGTGGAAATGGCCGAATCGATATTGAAAGACAAAAAGAAGATTCTTCCCTGTGCGGCATATCTTGAAGGCGAGTACGGCATCCGCGATCTTTTTATCGGCGTGCCGGTAAAGCTGGGGGCCGGGGGTGTCGAGCAGATCATAACTATTACCCTTACCGAAGAGGAAAAAACAGCCCTCAACCAATCAGCGGCGGCAGTCCGGGAGCTCAAGCAGGCTTTGAAAAAATTAAAATATTAGTATCTGGTGTCCATCCACGAATCTTTTTGGGACACGACGGTGTTTCCAATTCATAAATGAGCAATTTTTCGCAAGGTCAAGGAAATCAAGGAATTGCGCGGAGACGTACGAAGGTACGTCGCACAAGCGATTCCGAAGATTGACGCCGGGATTGCGGAA
>JAUYIZ010000035.1 GCA_030688615.1 Desulfobacterales bacterium
CGCAGTAGCACACCTTTAACCTGCGGGGGAATCATTGTCAAGCGTTATTACCGCATTCACTGCCTATATTCTGTCGACACAAGGCAGCTAAAGTAATACACTTATAAAGCTAAAGGATATATGTCTATCATCAACTGGAGGTGAGGTTCGCTATTCAACGTTTCGGGAGCAAGGTCGCGAGGAAGCTGACAAGATTATCGGTAGTTGTCAAAATATCCCATCGAATTGGTTAATGCCGATAAAGAACAAACACTAAGTGCGGCAATCCTGAAGAGTTCTTACCGCATGGCCTATGCCGACTGCTTTGCCGCCGCCCTGGCTATGCAACTGAAGGCGCCGCTCGTCACCGGCGACCCGGAATTTCATCAACTGCAAAAAAAGCTGGCCATTCAATGGATTACTGCCTGAATGCCGCTTAATGGCGGATTTCCCCTCAACCATGGTGCCATATTTATTTGAAATCACAGCCGTGGTAAGCTGCCCCTGCTGTGAAATTGCCATATCGCACATCGCCTATCCCGAACAGGTAGCTTCCTTCCAGTCCCAGCGATATGCTGCCCGTCACAAAGTAATCGATCCCTAATCCGGCCTTGTAGCAGAAGCCGGTGCTGTCCGGGGACCCCAGCGTGGGTCCCGAGTCGCTTTTGGCAGACATATATCCGATACCGCGGATTACATAAGGTCTGACTGTTTCATTCGGGATACACTTTCGAAAGCCGCACGGTTTTCCCCCTGGCCGTCCTGGAAGAAGTCAAACGCCGGCTGCCCGGGGGTTTTCCGGTCGGTTTCCGGCTCCTGATCCATGAATGGGTCCCGCGCGGAATCAACCTGTCAGAGGCCCTCTCCCGGGCGCGGTTGCTGGAAGAACACGGCATCGCCTACCTGTCCGTTACCGCCGGAACTTATAATTCCTTTTTTTTAAACCCGGTCAGGCAGATCACTTCCCGGCCGGCCCACCTCTGGAAAGATGCCGCCCTGCTCCGCCGGTCGCTCAAGGTTCCCATCGTCATTTCCGGCCGAATCATCACGCCCTCTCTGGCCGAGGAACTTGTCCGGACCGAGGCCGTATCCTTGATCGGGCTGGGCCGGGCATTGCTGGCCGACCCGGGTTGGGTTCAAAAGGCTGCGCATGGCAAGGCGGTGGCGCTGGTGGCGCCGGGCAACCCCCGGCGACGTTTTCTGGTGGCCCTCGACTTGTCCGATGCGTCCCTGCTGGTATTGAAATTTGTGCAGTATTTTTTTACCGGCCGGCCGGAAAACATCCTGACATTTGTTCACGTGCTGCAAGACGCACCGGAGCCGGCGAACCAATGGTGGCATCGGGCCCGCAGGATCATGCAATGGGATGACCGCTGCCGCCTGACCCTTCTGCCGGCCAGAAACGGCGTGGCCGCCGATCTGACGGAAGCGGCCCGTTCCGGAAATTACGACAGCCTGATTCTGGGCCAACGGGGCCTTTCGGGCATCAAGCGCTGGCTGCTCGGCAGTGTATCCGGCACCCTGTGGCAAAACCTGAACGACGTCAACCTGTTTCTGATCGGCTAATGCTTGCCGTGCCTGACGATTTCCCCCTCGATAAGATAGATGACCTCTTCGGCAATGTTGGTGGCATGATCGGCAATCCTTTCCAGGTGTCTGGAAATGGAAAACTGGTTGATCAGAAAGGTCACATCGGCCGGATGCGCCCGCAATGCCCGCTCGGTCAGGCGGTAAACTTCGCGTTGAATGTCGTCCACCTCGTCGTCCCGGGCAAGCACCTGGCGAGCCAGATCAAAGGAATGATCATGACGCCCATGACCGCACCGGCGGCCAGGGCGCTCTCGGACGACACGTCCAGCCCGAGCCGGCTTCCCATGCCGCGGATGAAAGGGGCCACGGTCAGGGCGGCAAAAAAACCGTATACCACCGTCGGAATCCCGGCCAGGATTTCGATCAGTGGCTTGGCTACTGATCGGAACCTATGCCCGGCATACTCGGACAGGTAAATGGCCGACATCAGCCCCACCGGGACGGCCACAACCATGGCGATGGCCGCTATGAGGAGCGTTCCCGTGAAAACCGGGACCGCCCCGAAAGCCCCGGAAGAGCCCACCTGGTCAGCCCGGATGGCCATCTGGGGGCTCCACTTCAACCCGAACAGGAATGCTTGAACGGGAATTATCTTGAAAAAGCGGACCGCCTCGACCAGCAGGGAAAGGACGATGCCGACGGTCGTAAAAACAGCCGCCGTGGCACAGGCGATCAAGGCATGCCGCGTGATGGTTTCCACATGATTGCGGGCACGCAGGGCCGGTTTTATTTTGGCCGTCATGAAAAGAAGGCCGCTCATGGCCAGCGTCAGGACAATGACGGCCAGGGCGGCATTGCCGGTGGCCTGAAGGCTTTGATAATGATCCGCCGCCGCCTGGATGGCCGGATTGACTTTTTCGGAAACGATATTTCCCTGCACCAGGTTTTTCACGTCGTTGAGGACCAACCCCAGGCGCTCCGGCGGCAGGGTCCGGAGCGGCGCCGGCAGATCGGATGCCACCAGGTGCAGGAGTATCCGGTCCTGACAGGCCTGCCAGAGGCCGAAAAGCAACAGAGCGGGCACTGCGCACCAGAGGGCCGCCAGGGCGCCATGGTAGGCGGGCCGCGAATGCAGGCGGATGCCGGCGGCATTCGCCTTGCGCTTGCCGATGCGATACGCGGCGGCCGATAACACCAGCAATATGAGCAGTAAGGAATTCGGGGTCATTTCACAGGGAAATATGTTTCCACTTCGGGTTTATATGAAAATGCCCCCCTCCCTGTATCCCTCCCCCTCGACGGGGGAGGGAGGGGTGGGGGTGATTTTCATGCTTCGTTGTGCCCGACACGGGCATGGGGGTTATTTACAATCTGAACTGTGGCTCCGGATTGTTAGGATTGTGTTAGCTTGCGGTTAGATGTTGGTGACCCATCATTTACGTTCAAAGGAAGAAATATACTGAAAACGCTGCCCGCGCCCGGCGTGCTTTCCACGCTGACCCGGCCGCCGTGGGCCTGAACGATGTGTTTGACAATGGAAAGCCCCAGGCCGGTTCCGCCCAGGCTGCGGCTGCGGGACTTGTCCACCCGGTAAAACCGCTCGAAAATCCGGTCCAGGTGCTGGCCGGGGATGCCGATGCCCTGGTCTTTAACGTGCACGGCAACTTCAGCATCCCGGGTCCTTTGGCAGGATATGGCAACGGTGCCGCCTTCCGGGCTGTATTTGACGGCGTTGTCAATAAGGTTGAAGGCCGCCTGCTCGAAGATCAGCTGGCCTTGTATAAAGGCAGCCCCGCACCCGACCATCCTCCGGGCGGCCTCATTGATGTTGATCACCCGCTCCTCCGGGTCGATGGCGATGACGCCTTCGATCATGCTGGAAAGGACTGCCTCCAGTTCGCTGCCTTGATGGACGATGGTCTCAATTTTCTTCTCGAGCTGGCCGGCCATATGGTTCAGCGACGCCGCCAGGCTGGCCAGTTCCAGGGTCCCGAAAAAAGGCAGCCGGTATTTGAGTTCACCCCGGGCAAAGCGTTCCATGAGGACGACGCAATACCAACCATTATACCCGGCGCAATGTCATCGAAGGAATTCAGACGGAATTGGGCGCGGTTGATCCAAAAAATCTACGAGGTCGACCCCTTGATGTGCCCCAAGTGCCACGGTTCCATGAAAATCA
>JAUYIZ010000039.1 GCA_030688615.1 Desulfobacterales bacterium
GAACAACCCGCCGCCACCTATAATCTGCAGGAGCCGCCGGCGGCAAAGATAGACGAAACCGAGTCTCTCTTGCTGGACTTTCAAAACTGCGATCTCCGGGGAAAATGCAAGGCAGTCGCCGCCCAAGCCAAGCTGGCCGGTTACGACCTCACCAAGTATCTGGCTATGTGGAAGGAAAGAGGCAGGGATGGGCTTGAAGCCCTCGAAGCCTGTACCCTGGAAGGTCTTTTCGAGCATCTTCTTAGCCTGCGCAAGCCGTCGCCCGTAGCCGATGACGACGTGCCGTTTGCGATGTAGGGGGCCGCCATGATGAGAGAAATAACCATACTAACAATTATTGGCGTGGATGAGATCGACAAGAAGAAGTGCGACCTCGCGTGTGGCTACTGTTCGCTTGGTGGGGATGGGAGCCGTGAAGATCGGTGGTGCCTGTTATTCGCCTACCCGCTCAAAGAAAGAGCTCGTTGCCAGGATTGCCTGGATGCCACAGGGGAGGAGGGGCTATTATGCGCATCTTAGCGACCGCCGACTGGCATGTAAGGGACCGCGAAATTGACGAAATCACCACCTGTCTGAACTTCCTCGTTGACACGGCAGCGAAAGAGGCTGTTGACCTGGTTGTGATTGCTGGCGACACGTTCCACAGCGCCGACACCAAGCTTGACAGCCAAAGCGCACGGCTGGCAATCCGGACCGTTTCCGCACTGGCCGACATTGCCCCTATAGCGATCCTCGTCGGCACGGCAAGCCACGACGGCAAGGCCCCGGAAATTTTTACCTTTGCCAGGGGCCAGAACGACAAGATCGTCTCCGGGATGCCGGAGCAACTCTATCTGTCCAGGGATGGACATCTTTACGGATCATGGATAGGCAACGAGCAGCCTGCCGCCGTTATTACGATGATTCCACCGCCCACCAAACAGTTTTTTCAATCCAAATCCGATATTTCCGGGGCCGATCAGGAGATTGGGGAGGCAATGAGCGGATTGTTTGCGGGATTTGGGGCTCAGGCAGCGGAGTATCAGTCGCCTCATATCCTGGTGGGTCATTTCAATGTCGCGGGGTCCATGCTCAGCAACGGGCAGGTAAGAACCGGGATGGATATTGAGATAGGGCGGGACCAGATCGCCCTCGCCGGGGCGGATGTGGTTTGTATGGGGCATATTCATCTTCCTCAGCAGATAGGGGAAAGCGGGATTTTCTACAGTTCGAGCATTTATGCCGTCAATGCCGGGGAGGACCACCCTCATGGGTTTTGGATTTTCGATCTTGACAACCCCGACAAGGGGTATGTTGCGCGGCAGTTCTACGAGACTCCCTGTAGAAAGATAGTGAGGTTCAAAGAAGATTTTGCCACCCCCGACGGCGTACCCGCTGAATATTCAGATGTTCAGTATTTATCCGTTTCAGACGGTCCGGGACCTGGCGACCATGCCGGCGAGCATATCCGCCTTGATTTCACGGCATGGCAAGACGAAGTGGCGCTCATTCAAAAAGATGCCATCATCGAAAGGTTTAAACAGGCCGGCGCGGAGTCCGTCGAGATCCGCATCACCCCCGTACCCCGGGTGACGGTTCGGGCCGAGGCTGTGTTGAAAGCGGAAACCCTGCGGGCGGAAATTGAGGCCATGGCTAATCTGAGGGGCGAGCAAGTGGCGCCGGAAGTCCTGGACATGGCGGACCTGCTAGAGGGCACGCCTACCGAAAAACTTCTCCAGATGATGACGGGCCACTTTGGCGTGGTCCGGGGAGGGATAATATTATGATGAAGCTTCGATTGAAGAATTTTAAGTGCGTTAAGGCTGGCCCGGAAATGACATGGGACGGCCTTGATGAAATAGAAATCGATTTTACTAACAAACTCGGCCTAGTTGCATTTGCCGGAGAAAATGGAACCTCTAAGACAGGAGTGCTTGAGAACATGCACCACTTCCCGCAACTTGT
Source organism: Desulfobacterales bacterium (assembly GCA_030688615.1). Classification (GTDB taxonomy): domain Bacteria; phylum Desulfobacterota; class Desulfobacteria; order Desulfobacterales; family JAUYIZ01; genus JAUYIZ01. The sequence goes on from JAUYIZ010000039.1 coordinate 1,945, forward strand.
CAGTCGTGACGGTGCATTGTGGGCACACGTTACGGGCCGCGACGCCGAGAAGGAGTTCGAATCCGATTTCATGGGCCACCATTACCGTAGCCTGATCAAGATGGATGCCGGCCAGGGCAAGCAGGAAGGGTATTTGTGGGTAGACGGCAAGCCTATGGTGAACGGAAAGATCACGGCTTACAAGGAATTCGTCAACTCCGTCTTCGGCCAACCTTTCACTTACTTCCGTTCTCAGTTCTGCCCGCAAAAATCCAAGAAAACCAACGATATGCAGATTGAGAATATGACAACCGGCGTCTTCCGCGAATTGCTCAGGGAATTCCTCAACCTCCAGCGTTACGCCGCATGGGAGGACGGGGCAAAGCAGGCGGGGAATGTTCTTCAGGGGAAGGTGGGGGGGCTGGAAGGGCGAATTGAGCAGCTACAGATTGCCATTGATGACGGAGATAGGCTGGAAGGGCTTGTAGATTTTGAACGGTGCAACCTTGAGGCCACGGAAGAAGTAAAAAGCAACATAACGGCCTCTCTTGCCGAGAAACGCCAATCCGTTGATACTCTCAAGGAGGCCATCAACAAGAACGCCCTCGCCCTCCAGCGCAAGGCCGATATCCAGCAGCAGATTGACCGGTTGACGGCGGACCTTGAGAAAGAGCGAGCGGCGGCAACATCGGAAATTTACGACCTGTCGCAGAAGTGGCAAAAGCTGAAGGACGATATCCGCAACGTGGAGGTCGTCCTGCAGAGCCGGGAGGCCATCGAACAGGCGGCGGTCAAGGCTCGGGACCTGGAGAATTCTCTTGTGGTCATCCAGGGAGAAATTGACGCCCGGACCGCCAAGAGCGGGGAACAGGGGGAAAAGCTGAAGGGCATGGATGCCCGGCTTGTTACCCTGAATCAGCGGCTAAAGGACCTCGATAACGACCCGGAGAATTTGAGGCTGGGGAAGATCATTGAGGAGGCGGAACGGGCGGTTAAAGATAAATTATACGAAATCAGGGCACTTGACGGCAATCGAGAGCTGACTGCCATTGAGTCGCAGATAGAGACAGCCAAGACGTTGGCCACGGCACTTGACGCCAGAGATCCCAACTGCACGAGCGAGGCATGCTCCTTTATCGTCGGCGCAATCAAGGCGGCTGATGATATGCTCCCCCTCGCAAAGAGGAGGGGTGAAATCACGGAAGAGATAGAGTCCAAGAAAACGGCGCTTGCCCAGGATATCATGGCCATTAAAGAGAGGGCTGTAAGCGTCATAGAAGAAAAAGCGGCCCGAGTCAGGGCAATTGATAAAGAGAGAAAGGCGGCGCAACAGGCCATCATCGCCCTCGACCAGGATATCCGCAACGTCAAGCAAAACCTCTCCGACCTGGCCACCCTCATCACGACCAAACGCCAAGCCCTGGTTACTGACCGCGCAGAGGCGGCAAGGCTCAAGACCCTGGCCGAGAAGTTGGGCGAGATCCAGGTGGCGGAGGCCCGGAAGGCGGATCTTGAAAAGCAACTGGCCGAGGTGGCGGAACAGGGAAAGTCAAGGCGCGGGGCGTGGGATGAAAAAGAAAAAGACATCGGGGGCCGAATCTTTGCACAGAATAGCCTTTTGAAAGCAATCACCATTGACGAGGAGGCCGACGCCGCGCTTCTCGCGGCCCAGGCCGAAATCAAGGAAATCGAAACCATTAAGCTCCCCGAGATCGAAAAAGAGATCCAGGGGGCCCGGGAGAAAATCGCCACCCTTCAGGCGGAGCTTAGGAAGATCGAAGCCGCGGAGAAGGAACTGGAGGAAGTCAAGGCAGAACGCGACGCCCTCACCCTAAAAATCAGCCGATGGCGGTATCTGCAATTCGGATGCGGCAAAACCGGTCTCCAAAACATCCGGATCGGTGGGGCGGCGCCCACTATCGTCTATAATGCCAACCGTCTTTTGGTGGGGGCTTACTCGAACAAATACAGCATCAACCTCGTCACCCAGGACGAGGAGGGGAAAGAAGTCCTTGATATCAAGATCCTGCTTCCGAACGGGCAGGAGGTCTTTCTTGACGACATCAGCGGCGGTCAGCGTGTTTGGTGTGTCCAGTCGCTTTGGCTGGCCATGTCGCTCCTGAACCAGGAAGGCGGCGGGCGGAAATTCAATTACTTTTGCTCAGACGAATCGGACGGCGCTCTTGACTTGGATAATGCAGAGAAGTTCACGGCGCTTTACCGGCCATTCATGACCGAGGCCAAGCTGGGCCAGTTGTTTTTTATCAGCCATAAGGCATCATGCCGGGCGGCGGCGGATAATACGCTTAATTTCGAGCATGGGAAGAACCCCTCATGGACCTAATCAAACCCCGCGACCGCTTCTGTTGGACCTGCCGGCACTATGGGTTCCGGCGGCGCGAGGAAGGAACGTGGGCTTGTTGCGAGAAGAAGAGGTTTTGGTTTGGCGAGGACGAGGAGAAGCCGGGAGAGAGGGCGGCCTGCATAGATTGGGAGTAATAGAAATGAAGAAATGCACTAAGTGTGGAGAATTAAAAGAACTTGACGCATTTTATGAAGAAAAGCGTACCAAATGCGGGAGGCGGTCTGCGTGCAAAGCGTGCAGCATGCGGCAGTCAAATAAGTGGGTGCAGAAAAATTCAGAGAAGGACCGGGCCTACAAAAAAGCGTACAGGGCGGGCAACCTTGATAAAGCCCGCGGCACCATGTCGAGGTATAAAGCAAAAATAAGGGCGACCCCTCGCGGAAACCTAGTGTTCAAAATAAGCTGTGCAATTTATTATGCCCTAAAAAACGGGAGCTCGGGCAACCATTGGGAGGTATTAGTTGGATACACACTACCGCAACTAGTGGAGCACCTTGAAAAGCAATTTCAAGAGGGCATGGTGTGGGGAAATTACGGTGAATGGCACATAGACCATAAAATACCACTGGCGGCTCACAACTTTGAAACACCTAACGACCTTGATTTTAAGCGAGCATGGGCATTGGAAAACCTACGGCCTATGTGGGCGCCCGAAAATCAATCAAAATGTGCAAAGCTGGATAGCCCTTTTCAGCCGTCCTTAAAATTAGCAGGGGGGTGATCTGTGGAATATAGAAAACAACAAGCGGAATTTCAGGGCGTCATTGATGGCATTGTGAATAGAAAATCGCCCGTCAAAAACATTGTCGTCAACTGCACCCCTGGCGGGGGCAAAAGCCTATTGCCGTTGCAGGCCGGCAAGCTGATCATTGCGGGGCTTGCTGACCGCCTTGCCTGGATAGTCCCTCGTCTTAGCCTCCAAGATCAGGGGGAGCGGAACTTTCTTGACCAACCGTCACGGGAGATGTTGGGATACTCGCTTGTTATCCGCACGGCATGTAATGAGGCGAACTGCTCAAGGGGGACCAACGGCATAATAACGACCTACCAGGCGCTTGCTGCCGACAGCCAAAAGACCGTCTTGCGCGACTTCCAGCGTTATCGTTATATACTAATAGCCGATGAATTTCACCACCTTGAAGTCGATGGAGAGTGGACGGCCCCCATGGCGGAGCTCTACCAGGCAGCCGCTTTCCGGGTGATGATGACTGGAACGCTGGCAAGGGGAGACTGCAAAAAGATTGCTTTTACCAACTACGTCAAGCAGGGCGATGACCTCGTGGCCTGCCCGATAGAAGATAAGGAGAATGCTTTTATTAGCTACAACAGGAGAGATGCCCTGGAAGACAAGGCAATTATCCCGCTGGAGTTTCATTTTGCCGATGGCCTGGCCAAGTGGCGGAAGGAATCCGGCAAAGAAATCACGGCCAAACTCTCCACCTCCAGGGCAGACGCGAACCAGGCACTTTATACGGCGCTGAATACCGAATACGCCGAAGAGTTGCTTCTGAGTGGCGTGGATCACTGGCAACAGCACAGGAAGTCGGTTAACCCCAACAGTTCACTTTTGATCGTCGCGGCCTCAATCGAGAACGCCAAAGAATATACCGCCATTTTAAGGCGTAAGGGCCTTAAAGCTGAGATTGCAACTTCAGACGATACACCACAAGCGGTTAAGCATATAAAAGCGCTGAAGGCCGGGACGTTAAAGATTTTGTGCGCTGTTGCCATGATTTATGAAGGGGCTGATTTCCCGTCTGCTACTCACATTATTATTCTGACAAATATTCGCTCACTCCCGTGGATGGAACAATGTGTAGCCCGCGCCGTCCGTATCGACCCCCAAGCCGGCCCCTACGAAACCCAAAAGGGTTACATCTTCGCCCCGGCAGACAGGATGTTTACGGAGCTGGCGGCCAAGATCGAAGCCGATCAGTGCGAGGCGGTGGCGAAAGCGGCAAAAGAAAAGTCGCCCGTGTTCACTCAGGCCGAGCTTTTCGGGGAAGGATCAAGCCGGCCCGGCATCACCCCCCTCAGTTCCCGGATGCTCGACGCCAAGCGCCAGCACATTTTTCATTACTCGGACACTTCAGCCCCGATCCAGACCCAGCGGGAACTGGAGCAAGATCTGCGGAAACAGATCGACCGGCACGTCAAGGGCTTTTGCCGAACCTACAACGTCAAGCCGGCCCATCTCAACCACACTCTCAAGGATCGATTCGGCAAGCCAAGGGACATGATGACGGTGCCGGAATTGGAGAGGTTGCAAACGTTTTTACGGGATGGATATTCGGTGAAGGGGGGAAGGGTATGAGCCTGCGCCTGACACAGGAAGAATACGACGCTATAAGAAGCGGTGTGCAGGAGAAAAAAACCATTGCCAGATCAACAGTTAAGGACAGCAAATATAAACGAGGCCTTGAACTTATTTTCCTGTCGCTGGGGCTGGAGGTCGAACGGGAGTACCGCTTTCACGAAACGCGCAAATGGCGCTTCGATTACGCCCTGCCGGCCATGAAGATAGCGATTGAGTACGAAGGCCTTAATTTCCACGGAGGCGCAAGTGGGCACCAGACTATCAAGGGCGTGGCTGGTGGAAACGAGAAATACTCAGAGGCGGCAATAGCCGGGTGGTGCCTGATCCTGGTGAACGCTTTGAGCCTGGAAAGCGGCGTGGCCCATGATTTAATACGGAGGGCTGTGGATAGTCGTACGCGCCTGGTGGGGGAGGATTTATGAATCATTGCTGGAAGGACCGCCGGGAATGGCTGGAGGAGAATGGTCGGCGTATGTCCGATGAATGGCTGGATACGTTTGATGATAATGAAACGTGTATGGCCCCGGATGGTATCACTAACCCAGTCATGTGGCCCATCGTGTTTTGATCCGGACAGACAAAACCTTACAGCACATAGATGACATACCGGATTGGTGCCCGTTGGAGGTGTGGAAACCGAGAAAGGAGCATGAATGAAACCTAAACCAGAATGGACCGGAGCAGATGCGGATTTACGGGCGGGGATGTTCCCCCGGGAAGTGGCCACAAAATGGGGGTTCACTTATTGGGCGGTTAGTAAGCGCAAAATGGGGATGGGCCTGCCGGCAAGCAAGCCGGGACGGGCTGCCCATGCTATCCAGTACACTGCCGAGCAAGATGCCGATCTGGGCAATGTCAATATCCCGTTGCCGATTGTATGGAAAAAGTGGGGCCTGAATCGACATACGGCGTACGCACGGCGGAAAAAGCTGCTCAGGGAATCGAAGGTAAAAGAGCAGGCCGGCCTGCCAAACAATAACCGGCGCTTCATCATGACGAAAGAGGATTTAGCGGAAATGCTGGAGCGCAAACGGAAATTGTTGGGTCTGGACCCTGGTTTCTTCTATGGGCCATGGATGCAAAACGCAGGCCGGCAGTATTTAGGGAGGTAATTATGGAGAAGGTGCTCCACCTGAACCTGAAAAAGAAGTGGTTTGACATGATTCAGTCCGGTGGGAAAAAAGAGGAATATCGAGAAGTAACGACATATTGGGCACAACGCTTTTTGTGTGCCGTTCGCCCGTTTGAATGGCGGGTCTGGCAAGAAATAATAGAAAGCATGAAAGATCCGTATTTTGGATTTGAGGATTTGATGAGTTATTACGGTGTGGAATACAGGGGCTTTGAAGTAATTTGTTTTCGAAATGGCTACCGCCCGGATGCCCGGTCTTTCCAAGTCGAGATCACGAGTTTTGACATCAAGTGTGGGCGGGTAGAATGGGGAGCGGAAATGGAGAGGTTCTACTTCGTTTTTGCCCTGGGAAAGGTAACGGGGAGGTAATTATGGAGAAGATTATACTCAATACTGATTCAGAGGCAGCCCGGCATGTCTGGAATCTCTCCGGCTGGATGAGCCGGGACGGCATCTTTTACGGGAAAAACGAAGAAGCTGCCCGGTGGCGGGGATGCACACATGTCAAATGCAAGGGCTGCGCGTCGCCAACTCCAAAGCACCGGGTATATTGCGACGGTTGCGCCAAAATACGAGCTATTGCCCGCCACAATCAACGGGAACGTGCCGAGTGGGATGAAAAAGGAATGATCTATTCTGAATCGGCGGATCAATTTTTTTCATCCTTCTATGAGGTTGACGATTATCTGGAAGGATCGGGAGGAAAAGGTGGAGCTAAAGAAATGGAAGCCCTGCGTCTCGTGATCTGTGAACCGGTTTTTTTGAGCGAGGTCACTGAGGACTATTGGGACGACGACCTTCCAGAAAACGGTGAATTGCCAGAAAGTATCAAGGATGCCTTGGAGGAGTTTAACCGAGCCTTACGCGAGGTGGGGCCTGTCTCGTGGGTCCCGGGAAGGAAGGCGGTGAAGTTATGATGGTGAAGGACATATTACAAGATTGGCTTGTAAGTCGCGAATATGACGGGCTATATTTCAACGAGTGCAGTTGCGAAATAGGCAATTTGTTTGCCTGTGGCTGCGACCCTAAATATTGTGAGCCGGGGGTAAAAACGGATAAGGGCATTGGGCCGAAGCCATGAGCCACCTATGCCCGGAGTGCGAATCGGTATGTTATTGCGGCGGCTATGAGCTGTGTATCTATGATGGCAACCTGCATTACTGTACCCATTGCAACGTGGGCGAAACCGAGGATAGAGAAGAAAAGGAGGACAAATGAATATCGAAGAAGGCATCCGTGAAGACGGAACGAAAATGGCAAAGATAAAAATGACTTATGAGCTATACGGGAAATGTATGTGGCACTCTAATTGCGGGATAGGTAAGGCAAATGGGATAATGAAGAACATTGAAAGAAAGCCCACTGGAGATGTTTTTGTTTGTCTTCATTGCGGCAAGCGGGGATTTTATCCGGTTGGGGGTATCGGCTGTATTGTCACCGATGAGATAGTTTTCCCTTAATTTTTTTTGCCCAAAATTCGCATACGGGGGTTTGCCTGGTAAATTACCCGTAGAAAACCTGTAAATTTGTTGGCAAACGCAAATATTGTGCGGTATTGTGTTGCAACTTAACACGGAGGCAAGCCGTATGAGTTCCAGTTTCAACAATTTAATAGCCCCTTTGATTACACCTTCGGGAGGGTTGCGCCTTGCATCTCTCTTGCCCCCGGAGGTGTTTTCATTGGGGCGACACATGGAGGCAAGCCATGATTACGGTTTTTTTCGACGGCGCTTGTGAACCGGTAAATCCCGGAGGCATTGCAGCATACGGGGTCATCATTCAAATCGATGGCAAGGAAATCTTCCGAGAATCCAAGATCGTAGCTGAAGGTCCTATGGCATCTAACAACGTGGCAGAATATAACGGCCTTATTGCTGCCCTTCGCTATCTTTTCAAGCACAAATACAAGGACGAAAAAATTCAATGCTTTGGCGACAGTAAGCTGGTCATCGAGCAGATGAATGGCAACTGGAATATCAACAAGGGGCTGTACGTCGAACATGCCTATAAGTGCCGCGATGCACTTAAATATTTCCCCAATATAACCCTGTCCTGGGTGCCACGTTTACAAAATATTGCAGACGACGTGTCTAAAGATTGCCTCAGAAGACGAGGTGTGAAGTTCCACATACAACCTGATTAGCTGGACGGTCCGATGGCTGATGAAATGCTGAGAGCTGCACTTGATTTCCGCCAACGAGGTTTTAGTTATTTCCCTGTAAACCCTCGCAACAAAAAACCTGCCATTGCCTCATGGGCTAAATATCAAAAAGAATTGCCGACAATAGAAGAAACCGAAAAATGGTTCAAGGGCAAGACGGGTGTCGGCATTGCCATTGTAACTGGCAAGCTCAGTAATCTTTTCGTCGTTGATCTTGACAAGCATAAGCCAGAGTATGACGAAAACCTTGCCCTTCAATATTTTGAAACAGTTGAAACCCCGTGCGCGAAAACCCTCTCAGGTGGCCAGCATCTTTATTTCCAATATCCCGACGACAATGTAACTATAGGGACAAGCATATTGCCAGGGGTGGACATACGAGGGGAGGGTGGCTATGTGGTGGCCCCGCCAACCAAAAATATGCTGGGGCATGGATACGAATGGATTATCCCCCCCGACCGTGCGCTTTTCGCACAGCCCCCGCAATCGTTTCTCGATCTTTTAAATAAAAATATTATATATACGCACGGGGGCACAAATGTCCACAATTCCCAAAGTCCACAAATGTCCACATTGTCCACAAATGCCAACAATATGTTTGTTAATGGGCGACGCGACAATGACCTTTTCCATGTTGCATTTTGCATGGCAATGGGCAAGGCTTCTAAAGAAGAAGCCCTCCAAGTGCTTGAAAGGCTACAGCTTTCATGGGGTGAATCGCCCGACAGAAAATGGCTTGTCTCTAAAATAGAGAGCGCTTTTAAGCGAGCGGGGGCAAAAGAACGGAACATCATGCAAGAAGTAAGAGAGTTTGTTTTGTCCACAAATGGCCACTTTATGTCCACAAATGTCCACAAATGTCTACATTTGTCCACAAGAGAAGAAACTAAACCGGTAGCTACATACCTGAAAAGGTTGTGTGATGAAGGGCTCATTGAAAAATATGGCAATAAAAACGGGTGCTACCGCCCTATCGACCAGAAAGAGGAGCTAATCGACTACCGGAATGCCGATGTCGTACCCTATGATGTCAAGTTGCCCCTGGATGTCCACGAGTGGGTGACAATTCACAAGGGCAACATCCTTGTGCTGGCAGGAGAGTCTAATGCTGGCAAGACGGCGTTTTTGATGAATGTGGCATTGCGGAACTGCCAGGACCATGCCGTCAATTATATGAGCTCGGAAATGCAGAATGGGGCAGAGTTAAGGATACGAATGGATAAATTCAACAGGCCAATTACCGCCTGGGAGCCTATAAAATTTCAATTCAGAACCGATAATTTTCCCGATAAAATCACTCCCGATGGATTAAATATCATTGATTACCTGGACGAGGGCACTGATGCTGAGGCATATAAAATGCCAATGCGCCTCCGGGAAATAGCAGATCGGCTGAAGAAAGGGGTTGCCGTTGTGGCGATCCAGAAAAGCCCTGAAAAAATATTCGGATTTGGTGGGGCGGGGACATTAAACAGAGCCAGGCTATACATGACAATTACAAAAGATAATATTTTGACGATAGTCAAAGGCAAGATATGGCGAAATGAGTTTGTGAATCCTAACGGAATGTCATGCAAGTTTACCCTAGCGGCAGGCTGTAAATTTAAGCCGGAACAGGAGACGGGACTGAAGGGATGGACTCTGAAGGCAAGATAAAACATTTATGGCGTGGAGTATTTAATTTCAACCATTACCCTGAAGTAATTTACAGGCAGGCATATACCAAAAAGCAAGCGTGGGTCGTAATGTGCCGTGCCCTTGCAAAACGACACGGCGTAGTGCCGCAAATGGTCATGAATAAATTCAACGGAGACCGGGATAATTATGAAATTTCGATTGAGGTAGAGTGGCGAAAGGAGGCAATCCAATGAAATGCCCAAAATGCAAGTATCACGAAAACATGAATAAGAAATTGCTGATCGAAAACAAGAATGCAGTTGCCGAAGTTGAGCTATACAAGGAACAGATTAGACAGCTGTCCATCCGGTTGGCTCACGCTTTGGATGAAATTGATTATTTAGAGGGATTAAAGAAATGAGAGGAACAGTGGCAAAGCGTATCAGGCGGGAGATATACGGCGATTTTTCATCACGGCCGGAGGGGCGGAAATATAGCTGCCAGCGGAAGGATGGAAAAAACAAATGGGTTGTCAGCCGATACCCGTACGGGACAATCGCAAATGTCGGCCTGCGGCAACAGTATCAGGATGCCAAGCGGGATTATTGCCAGGAGGGCGGTGACGAATGAAAGAGGAAAAAAGTAAGTACTGTGAAAAATACTGCCAGTTCAATCTGAGCAAGCTCCGGCTGGATCGGGAAGACGAGAAGGAAACAAAAATCCTGAAATGCCAAATCGGCCATACCAATGTCGCGAAGACACAACTTGCATTTCAGCGCGCAATGGCAAACGGGCGTAATTGTTGCTATTTACCGATTCAGGGTAGGGTGGAGGCGAAAGGGGGTGATGAATAGCGCCAGAACTATATCGCTACATGAATGGCATTTCAGCGTGATGAAAGGCAGAAGGGAGGTGATGCCGGCGAGGGCCACAAGCGGCGATGAAGCCTCGCGGGGGAATCCAAATGCATTCAAGAAATGGCGAGAAAGGGGCGTGGGCTTATAGTTTTTGAAAAATATGGCGAGAAAAGGGTAAAGACATACCAACCCATGAGTTATGGGTGATCGTCGATTTTAGGGGGTGCTGAGACGATATTAGGATAGGAGAGAGCGATATGCTAACAGTGAAAGTCGAAGGAATCAAAGAAGTCAAGAAACTACTCAGCGAGCTGGAAAAAAATCAATTCCCATTTGCTTATGCAAAAAGCCTGACCCTGGTTGCAAAAACTGTTAGGAGCGGGGAATACGAGGAGATGAAGCGGGTATTTGACCGGCCTACCCCCTATACCCTCAACAGCCTGTTTGTAGACCCGGCCACAAAAACCATGCCCGCCTCAAGGGTATGGCTGAAATGGGGAACCCTCCAAAGGACACAACACCACCTGGAGCCACAGATATTTGGCGGCGGCCGGCACCATAAAAATTTCGAGAAGGCGCTCTATAAGGTGGGCGCCTTGCCAAGGGACATGTATATTGTGCCAGCGAGAAAGCTTAAGCTCGATTGGTACGGGAATATCCCGGCCAGTACGATAATCAAGATGCTGTCATGGTTCCGAGCATTCAGCGAGGTGGGCTATCTTGCCAATCGAGCGGCAAAAGTAAAGCAGAAAAAAGGGTATAGTTATTTTGCTGTCAAATCGGGTGGGGGGAAGTTGCGTCCGGGAATATGGGCAAGAAGCAAAAAAGGCGTGGAACCTGTATTTATGTTTGTCAGAGCGCCAAAGTACAAAAAGCGATTTGATTTCTTCGGCGAGGGGGGGAAGATATTCAAACGAGAGTGGCGGCCAATTTTCAACAAAGCAATGACCGATGCACTGGCCACTGCTGATGCTTATGCAAAGGCGCATAAGTAATTTACCGGGTCCTTCCTGGGAGAAAAAGAGGGGTACAGTAATTCGATC
>JAUYIZ010000218.1 GCA_030688615.1 Desulfobacterales bacterium
GTTGACGGGCGTGCCGATGTGGACTTACGATAAAAAGCTGAACGCTGCAAATAGAAAACTCGAAATAAATTATTAATATTCATTAACTCGATAACGTATAAAGCGATGAATTCGAGCGACGCAGGAGCCTCGATTTCATCGCGTGTTGAACAAGCCTGCCCGGTACAAGTGATGACCATGCGATTTAAACGGAGAAGCTGGGAGTATGTCGGAAGCCCGCCAATGGATGATTCGCGGGTTTTAAAGAGATCGCGTGAGGAAACAAGACACGCAGGAAGATAAAAAAGCGGGATTTGCGCTTTCGGAATGCCCCATTTGCTCCGGGAAAAATGAGCAACCCCCGCGAAAGACAACACCTCCCCCTTAAGGCTCCCATCCGCCTTTGAAAAAACCCGCCAAGCGATAATAAATTTGCCATCCGGAGAATCAATATCATCATGGCCCCCTCGCCGGTTTCAGGATGTCCGTGGGGATCATCACCGCGCCACAATGCCGGCAGCAGAACTGTTTATCGCGGTCTTTAAACACAATCGCCAGGAAAGCCGCCTGTTCCTTTTGAGAAATGGATTTCAGGATCAGCCATTTGAGCTGTTTGAGCAAATGCCCCTGATTGGCGCCCAGAAGCCCGAAGTAGCGGATTTTGACAAACCCTTTGGGGAGAACATGCTGCAAATACCGCCGGAGAAGCTCCATCACCTCAAGACGGCACGTCTTTATTTTCTTCGTTTCATTATCCTTATGCCGGAAAGAAACCGTGCCATCCTCATGGAGCGTCAGGTTGCGGTCATCCGTCATCGCCGTCCGATATATGTAAGGCGCAAGATATTGCACCACCTCCCGCCCGTATCCTGCCGATTCACAGTGCACCACCCAGCTTTGTTCCCAGACGTTATCCGGCACTTGCGCATAAAGCTCCGGATGTTTTTTCTTGAGCGCCTGCCTGAACAGATTTTTAAACCGGAGTCCCAACGGCGTCACATGGACCAGAAACGTTTTGTTTTTAATCTTGAACCATTTTTGGTGATCTTGAGATAACCCGACGCCGGGGATGATGTAATGAAGATGCGGATGATAAAACAGATCCGCCGTCCAGGTCTGCAAGACGCCGAAAAACCCGATGTTTCCTCCGACAAAACGCTCGTTGGCGGCCACCTCCTTGAGCGCCTGCGCCGATGTTTCAAACAACAGCGCATAGCAAATCCTCTGATGCGAACGGAAGATGTCGCGAAATACCGCGGGCAACGTAAACGTCGCAAAGAAATAGGGCACGGGTAAAAGCCGGTCAAATTGCTTTTTCAGCCATTGTTCGGTTTTATCCCCGCCGCACTGGGGGCAATGGCGGTTGTTGCAGGAATGGTACGCGTACTGCTTCGCTTTGCATTGAGGACAGTCGTAGCGTTTCCCGCCCATCACCTGTGTTCGGCATTGCCGGATATCGCCGAGGGCTTTCAAATGGGATGGCGGCATCCGATCGCCATACCGCTCAAGATACGCCTCCCCGAAGAGATGGAAAAGCTCGGAGAGTCGCACTTAGATCACATCGCCCATCATCGCGTTAATCGTTGAAATCGCCAAGGCCTGGGCCTGGGGGGTGAGATGCGTGTATTGGGCCGTGGTTTTGGGCGACGTATGCCCCAGGTATTCCTGAATCAATCTCAAATGAACGCCGGCTTCCAGAAGATGCGTGGCATAGGAGTGCCGTAGCGTCTGGCAGTGAACCCATTTTTGTATCCCCGTTTCCCGGACAACGAGTCTCAGGACGTTTTGCACCGATTGAAAGGGCATGGGACGAAGGGCTAAAGACGAGCGGTTTTCTCCCCGTCCCGGCGCGGGAAAGAGAAAATGGGGATGCCGGTGCGTAAGCCAATGCTTCCTCAGCACATCCAGGGTGGCCTGAGGCAGGGGAACATAGCGGTCTTTCTTCCCCTTTCCCGCCCGGACATGGACCAGCATTCGGGAGGATGAATCGATGTCTGGAATCTGCAGATTCAGTCCTTCCGAGAGCCGCAGGCCCAGGGAGTAGAGGGTGAACAGGAAGGCTTTCTGCCTCGGAACTCTGACGTGGGATAAGATGAGTTTCACTTCTTCCCGGGACAGCACGTCGGGCAGTCGTCTTTCTTTTTGCGGTTTGATGAATTTAAGGGTTTTCCAGTCGGCGTGTTCGAGGATGTGGCCGTAGAAGAAACGGAAGGCGCTGATGGCCTGTTTGAAGAAGGATTCGGAATACTGTTTCTCATCCTTCATGGAAATGAGATACCGCCGCATTTCTTCTTCATTGATTTGTTCGGGAGACTTGTTGTAATATCGTTCAATCTTCTGCAGGTGCTTTTCATAGGTTTGAATGGTTCGGTTGGATTTACCCGTGAGCTTGAGGTCCTCGTAAAACTGTTGATAATAGTGGGTCATGGTGTTTCTCCTTTCAGGTCTTGGGGTTTTTGATTTCTCTTTTCTGACCTGAACCAAGGAGATACGTTTTGGAGAAAAAAAATCAAAATGATTTATCTGCCGTGCCATGCACGGCTTCGTTCAACGAGTCAATCCAGCCGACTCGTTACACTCGCGGCTGATTTTTATGTTAGAACCGAGAGGAGACAAATGATAAGCACTCAAGATGCCATCAAGAAGACATCGAATTATATTAACCGATCCATTACGGTGAAAATGGTTTCCGTCGGTTTCTTGATCTTGCTGCTGCTCATACCGGCCGCAATGATACAAAATCTAATACACGAAAGACAGACTCGGCGTGATTCCGTGGTGAACGAAATCAGTCAAAAATGGGGAGGCCGTCAGACGATAACCGGCCCGTTCATTACCGTTCCCTTCAAGACATTTTTCAAAGACAAGAACGACAAATTGCAATTTAATCTAAATTACCTGCATATTCTGCCCGAAACATTGAATGTAACCGGCGAAATAAAACCCGAAGTGCGTTATAGAGGCCTCTTTGA
>JAUYIZ010000049.1 GCA_030688615.1 Desulfobacterales bacterium
CCAGATGGGGGCGTATATGGGACGCTACGTCATCGTGGTGGACGAGGACATCGACCCGACCGATCTCGGCCAGGTCATGTGGGCGGTCTGCACCCGTTCGGACCCGGAACGGTCCATTGACATCCTGCGCCGCTGCTGGAGTGAGCCGCTGGACCCCGGCGTCGAACCCGGCCTGAACTTGAATTCGCGCTGCCTGATCGATGCCTGCAAACCGTATGAACGCCTGGGCTCCTTTCCCCGGGCCGTGGGGACAAGTCCGGAACTGCGCGCCAGGATGGCCGAAAAGTTCGCAAAATACTTAGGGCTCGCGCAAAAATAAATTAACATTTCTGCATCTCAGCTTCAAGCAAGCATGGCCTCCAGATCCCTCACATCCGTGGTGGGCCGGCTGCAGGCAAAATTTGAGCAGACAAAGGCGGTGGCTTGGCCCTGTAACGGCATCAGGCCGGCAGTAAATCCGGCCACCGCCGTCAATTGTTGGGCGTTTTGTTCCGATTTGACCAGCGTGACCGTGTGGGGCAGGAAGTTGTTGCCCAGCACCGCAAGCATTTCCCGGGTATCGGCTGCATCCGTATTGCCGACGATGACCACCTCTTTGCCCGGGCTCAAGGCAAAATCCAGTCCCAGAAGAAAATAGGAAAATGAGGAAACGTGGGTATCCACCGTGCCGGAAAACGCACGCATATGCTGTAGAGCCTTTTGCTCCCATTTCGGGTCCCCGGTTAACCGGCCTAAGCGGAGCAAATTGTGCAGGGCCACCGAGTTTGCCGAGGGAATCGCCCCGTCATACAGCTCCTTGGGACGAACAGGCAGTTCATCTTGCCCTTTGGCGGTAAGAAAAAAGCCGCCGTTTTCTTCATCCCGGAAATCCGCTATCATGTTGTTCTGCAGGTTTGTCGCCTCTGTTATATAGACCGGATCAAAGCTGGTTTCATAAAGGTGTAACAGTCCAAGGATAAAAAAGGCAAAATCATCGGCATGGGCCCGAACGGCCACTTCACCGTCCCGGAAGCGATGCCACAGCCGGTTTCTGGAATCCTGCATTTTATTAAGAATAAAATGTGCCGCCCGTTGCGCCGCAACGGCATACCCGGGCCTTGCCAGTATCTTTGCCCCCATGGACAGGGCGGCGATCATCAGGCCGTTCCAGTCCGTGAGAACCTTGTCGTCCTTAAGCGGGTGGACCCGCAACCGGCGGGCCTCGAACAGCTTATTCCTGGCCGCTTCCCATCTTCGGGCCGTGTCATCTTCCCTTTTACCTGTTAAATCGGTTTCCACGTATTGGGGCATGTCCAGATGAAGAATATTGGCGCCGGTTTTCCGCCGGGTCGCTTCTTCTGAAAAGTTGCCGGCATCTTCAAGATTGAAAATTTCTGCAAAAAAAGCCCCTTCCTCATTTCCGAGCACCTGTTTGAATTCCTCAAGGGTCCACAGGTAGTACTTGCCTTCCTCGCCTTCGCTGTCCGCGTCCTCGGCCGAGAAAAAAGCCCCTTCAGGCGACACCATGTCCCGCAGCACATAGGAGAAGATCTCCTCGGCAGTCCTGGAAAGAAATGGGTCTTTCGTCACCTGGTAAGCCTCCAGATACGCCATGGCCAGCAGCGCCTGGTCATATAGCATTTTTTCAAAGTGGGGCAGCAGCCATGCGTTGTCCGTGGAATAACGGTGGAAACCGAAGCCCACATGATCCCAGATACCGCCGCGCCGCATGGCATGCAATGTTTTTGTCACCATTTCCAGGGCGTGCGGGTTTTTCGTGCGATAGTAATTGCGCAGCAATAACAGCAGGCGGTGGGGGCTGGGAAATTTCGGGGCGGCGCCGAATCCGCCAAAACGAACGTCAAAACTTTGTTTATCCTGGTCGTAGGCCCTGTCAAGGGTGGACGTGCTCAGATCATCTGCGGGGATAAACGTAAAGGACCTGTCCAGGTTGCCGGCAATGCCGGCCGCTGAGGCCAGCACCTTTTCTTTTTCCGAGCTCCATAAATTTTTAACCTGCCGGCAGATTTCGATCAGCCCGGTACGCCCGAAACGGCTCGTTTTGGGAATATAGGTGGCGGCAAAAAAAGGATTTTTTTCCGGGGTCATTAAAAGCGTCAGGGGCCATCCTCCGCTTCCGGTAAGCATCTGGCAGGCGGCCATGTAAACCGCATCGATATCCGGCCGTTCCTCCCGATCCACCTTGATACAGATAAAGGTCTCATTTAGATACCCGGCCGCCTCTTGGTCCTCGAAGGATTCTTTTTCCATGACGTGACACCAATGGCAGGTGGCGTATCCGATGGATAAGAAGACGGGTTTGTCATCTGCCCGGGCCATGGCAAAGGCTTCTTCAGACCAGGGGTGCCAGTTGACCGGGTTGTGGGCGTGCTGAAGAAGATAGGGGCTTTTTTCATGGATCAGACGATTGGAATGCATGAGAGGCTCCTTTTTTAAAGTCCGCCCAAAAACTTAAAATTCGAACTTGATTTCATTATAATATAGTCATGAAGCCGGGCTTTACAACCGGCCATATAAGCCCCCGCAGCAAGGTGCGGGCAATATGGCCGGTGTCCATTTTGCCGGGAGGTCTTTAAGGATTTACTTTGCTTTGTTAAAATGGTATGGCGTTGCAATCGCACCATAGGAGTGGATCACCGATGCATCGAAACCCCAATTACAGTTTTTGCCCCCAATGCGGCGGGCAGATGACGCACAAGCTGCTGAAAAAGGGAGAACCCAAGCGCCTGGTGTGTTCGGCGTGTGAGTTTGTTTTTTATCTGGATCCCAAAGTCGCTGCCTGTGTGATCACCGAAGTTGAAAATAAGATTGTGATCCTGAAAAGGGCCATACCGCCGGAAATCGGCAAATGGGTGATTCCGGGCGGTTTTGTGGACGTGGGTGAAACGGTTCCTGCCGCCGCAGCCCGGGAGACCCTGGAGGAAGTCCGGCTTCATGTGGAAATCGGCCCTCTGGTGGGAGTCTATTCTTACCCGGACACACCCGTTGTCGTCATTGTTTATGAGGCCCAGGTCATCAACGGCGTGGTGGGCGCTGCGGATGAAGCCCTGGAGGTGGATCTGGTCGCCCCGTCGGAAATCCCATGGGAGCGGCTGGCATTTACAAGCACCCGACAGGCCCTGCGGGACTACCTGCGCAGGCACTACCCTGAAGTCTGAATAACCCGGAGGAGTATGATGCCCACAGTCTTTATCACCGGTGCCAGTCGCGGTTTGGGCCTGGAATTCGCACGGCAATATGCCGCTGACGGTTGGCGGGTAATCGCGACATGCAGGGCGCCTCAGGGCGCCCATGCCCTCAATGCACTCGCGGGCCCGGTGGCAATTCACCCCCTTGATGTGCGGGAGGAGCGGTCCATCAAGGAGCTTGCCGGCCGTCTTGCCGGCACTTGCATAGACATACTTCTGTTGAATGCAGGTGTGCACCTCCAGAAGGGAGCCACCCTTGCTGAATTGGATGCCGGTCTCTGGCTGGAGGAGCTGAAGGTCAACATGATCTCCCCCCTGATGATAGCAAGGAGTTTCGTCGACCACGTTGCACGCTCAAATCAAAAACGTATGGTTGCCATCTCGAGCAACTCGGGAAGCATCGCCCGCATCAAGGAAGGCGGCAACTATGCCTATCGATCCGGCAAAGCCGCGTTAAATGCGGTGATGAGGGTGCTGGCCGCCGATGTCGCCCATAGGGAAATCACCGTTGTTGCCATTGGCCCCGGGCACACGCGGACCGATATGGGAGGGGGGAACGCTGCTTATTCGGCGGCGGAAAGTGTGTCCGCCGTTCGCGCCACCATAGCAGGCCTCCAATTCAAGGATTCGGGGGGATTTCTCTCTCGCGACGGGGTGCCTCTTGCCTGGTAAATTGATGCTCACAACTTAAAATGACCGAAGGAAAAAATATAAGCGGGGTGGAAAGATGGAACAATCGATTCAGCGGCGCGGCATGAAACAACCTGACGAGATTAATATTGAATCTCCCGCAATGTGCCGGCGGGCAAGGAACGTTGCGTTACTGTCTGCAGTGGTTCTTGCCGTTTGCATTGCACCTGTCATGGCCCAGGAGCTTGCGGGGAGGGACCTCAGAGTGTTCTATCAGCAGAACTGCCTCAGGTGTCACGGGCCGGACGGGTCAGCCGTTAGCGCGGAGGGCAAGAAGCTTCGTGGCCAGGACTTTACCGATCCAGACTGGCAGCGTGACACTCGGGACGATGAGATGGTGAGGACCATCCTGAAGGGGAAGTTCTTCGGGTTGGCCATGCCGAGATTCAAAGGCACTCTCACCGGGGACGAGGCCCAGCGGATGGTCGCAGAAATTATCCGCAAGAGCAAAAAGGGAAAGGTGATCGCACCGGAGGGTGAAAAGCCGTACGGAAAGTAGTATCGAATCAGGTAGTTGACGTATTGAACCGCAACAGCGAGCGCATTTTCCGCAGCTTGTTGCAGGGAATCTTCAATCAATAGTAGCCCTACAAAGTCATTTAATGCTCTTTGACTTGCATTGTGACTTGCCCTATAAACCCATGCCCGTTGCGAAAAATCACGTTGTTTTGTTAATCGGTTCAGTCTGCCATTTACGGCCCTAATATTTGCCCGCAATTTTTTAACGATGGTATCTTTATTGATTTTTGGAGATTCGATCATTTTTTCAAACAGGAAGAACAGTCGGTCTTTCAGCTGTCGTCCGAAATATGCCAGTTGTTCCATTTGTGTCTGCTTCCGTTTTGAGCCCATATTTTCCCCCGTTCCTTCCGTTTGCCTCAGATGTTTCATGGTTCCCGGAGTTATGACCTTATAAATTTAGATGAGTTGAATTTTGGTTTTCTTGGATTATTTATCTGCCTTATCTATCTTCACCTCAACTTCCAGCGGGCCGATGATCTTTTCTTTCTTTTCCCGGAGGATACGCAAGAAGCAGAAAACGTTCAGACAGATAATGAAGAGCCAGCCGACCGTCATAAAAATAATTCCTGCAAAGTTAATGGTTGTTCCCATAAGCCCTTCTTATTTTTATTGGATCACGCCGTCCTGACTCCGCTTGTATTTCCAAGCCAGGTACACGGCAAAATTAATCGCTGCCAGAAACAGAAGGAGGCAGCCGCGCACCAGGACAATAAAAGTGCGGTTGCTCATCTTCAGGCCGATAAAGCTGACCTGCGCTTCTTTTAGATTATTAAGAAGGATGGCATCCATGCCGCCCCCCTTGGTCAACCAGAGGATCAGGAGGACGACGAGAAACGCCGGGGTGACGTAACAGATAACGGGCGTGAGAAAGCCGGGCAGCCGGATGTCCGCACCGCGGTTCATTTCAGCCAGGCCCCTGTCCCGCCCGAAGATCCGGGCAAACAGGAGTGCCTCGATCATCCCAAAAAAGAGCAGGGAGAATTGAAAGCCCCAAAGATCGACTTCGTCCGCGGCGCCCGCATTCATGCCGAAGATGACCATCAGGCAGTAAAACAGGGTGACCGGCGCAAGAACGATAACCGACTTGCGTTTGGAAAGTTCCAGTTCATCTTCCAGGAAAGAGATTCCCGGCTGGATGATGGAGATGGAGGAGGTCAGCCCGGCAATGAAGAGCAGGACAAACCAGAGGACCTGAAAAATGGAGCCGATATTGGCTTCCATAAAGGTAAATTGCCTGAAGATCATGGGCATGGTAATAAATCCCAGGCTCATGGCCCCTTGTCTGGCCACATCCTGCGCTCCGGCTGCACCAAGAAAAATAACCGCGGTGGGGATGACGATCGTGCCGCCGATGATGACCTCGAAAAATTCATTGGCGGCATTGGCTGTCAGGGAGGAAAGGACGATATCCTGCTGCTTTTTAACATAAGAGGCATAGGTCAGGATGGTGCCGATGCCGATACTCAGGGTAAAAAAGACCTGGCTTGTGGCAGCAAACCAGACATTAATGTCCAGGAGCCTGGAAAAGTCGGGGTTCCACAAAAACCCCAGGCCCGAGGAGATGCCTTTCAGGGTCAGAACCCGGATCAGCATAATCACGCCCAGCACAAGCAGCAGGGGCATGAGGACCTTGGAGATGGTTTCAATGCCGCGGCGGATACCCAGATAGATGATGCCGAAATTAAGGAGAAAGGCAATGAAGAAAAAGAAAAGAGCGGCCGGGATGCCCGAGAATGTGGTTTTAAGACCGATATAATCACGGAAAAACGCTCCCATCGTTTCGGCACTTGATGAAGCAACGGCCAGTTCGCCGGTCAGGGCATACCAGATAAACCCAAGAAGCCATGACTCGATGTAGACATAGAAAAATAGAATAAGAAGAGGACCAAAGACCCCTATTGAGCCGAGATACCTGGCGTAGGGACGCTTGACCATCGCGCTCAGAACACCGGGCGCGCTGCCATGGCCGAGCATGCCGCCGAACCGTCCCATGGTCCACTCCATCCATGCGAGCGGAATGCCGATCAGGATCAAGGCGATAAAGTAGGGGATCATAAACGCCCCGCCGCCGTTGGCAGCCACCCGGCCCGGAAAGACCAGAAAATTACCCAGACCGACAGCGCTGCCGGCAACCGCCAGGACAACACCGATCTTGGATGCCCAGCTCTCCCGTGATTGTTGCAAGTATGCACCTCGCTTCGTCACTCAGAATCAATGATTATCGTTTTTACTGTTGAATGTGCTGTTTTTTAACAAACCGGTAATGCTCCCAAGGGAAAGGTGATCGCACCGGATGGTGAAAAGCCGCACGGAAAGTAGTATCGATTCAGGTAGTTTACATGACCGGCCATCTATCGGGATCGTATTTTGACAGATAGTTTTTACGGGTGATCCAGCCGAAGATCATTGAGCGTGTGATCCACAGATTTTCAGGTCGGATCGCGAAATAGACATGGATCATGATGAAGGTCACCAAGGTCATTGAGGCAAGTCCATGCAGTACATAGATCAATCCCCATGTCGGGTCGGACAACCAGTAGGGGTTGCGCTGCCAGAATGGCGTGTCGATCCGCACCATCATTAGAAGGCCGGTAACGATGCTCACCAGGATGACCAGGGTGGCTGCGTGATGGAACAGTTTTTGTGCAAGCGGGTACTTGCCCGGTTTGCCGGATGCGATATCTTTAAGAAATAATATCTGTCGCGCCATCTGCCAGGCGTTTTTCAGATCGAGAACTTCTATAAACATCAATCTTAAGTTTTTCAGAATCAGGATCCGGATGATGTGACACAGCGCCGCCACTGCAAGGGTCAGTCCGGCAATCCAATGAAGCGTCACCCACGCGAATTTAAAACCCAAAATCGGCAAAAAGCTCGTAGTTAGGAGGGTTAAAACACAAAAGGCCATCATCCAGTGCAGGATCCGATCCGGCAGGCGGTGCCTGATCAGCCGTGTTTGCACATTATCGTCCGGATTATCTTCTTTGGTGGATTCCGCCATTGACCTGCACCTGATGTCCCCGGATTTTACTGGTTCTGCATAAGAAGATTGCGGCCTAATGGTTCTGTCTGGGCGCCCAAAACAGTTTAAAAAGAATGTGCGCTACAATGAAAAAGAGCCCCGCACCGAAAAACAGCCAAAGCAGGTCCCACGACATCCCCTGCAGGATCTCCTGGCCCCAGGGATTCTGTTTAATGCGGAATAGCTCCATATCCCTTTCAACCGCCCCGGACCGCCCTGGTCACAAGGTTCTGCATCAGCGTCACCTTGAAATGGTTGTAATTTAAGGGGACCGCCCCACGCACGGCAGCCTGCCCGGCCAGTTTGGCGGTATCCTCATTCTGGCCTTCGCCTTTCACAATATCCGCAACCACTTTAAGATGTCGCGGGACACACTCCACACCGCCGCAGGCGATGCCCAACTGCTCGATGACACCACCCTTGACAAGCATGGCAGAGGCCACATTTACCAACGCGAAATCCCAGGTTTGCCGGTCGGCCACCTTTTCAAAGTAGAACCGGGCACCGGCCCATTTTTCGGGGATCCGGACGGCGGTCAGGATGTCCTTGGGCGTCAGGATGGTCATCCGTTTGATGTCCACTGACGGGCCGATGAAGAAATCCTTGGCCGCTACCTCCCGTTGACCTACGGAATTCCGGATGACCATCGTTGCATCGAGAGCCATTAGGGCGGGTGCCGTGTCCGACGGGCTGACGGCCACGCAACGGTTGGCCCCGAAGAGGGCATGTTCCCGGTTCATCCCCGTGGGCGTGTCGGCATAACAGATATTTCCGCCGGCCCGGTAACAGGGAAAGCCGTCCCGGTAATACCAGCAGCGGGCGTCCTGGGCAACGTTGCCGCCCAGCGTGCCCGCATTTCTGATCTGTGGGCTGGCAACCTTGCGGGCCGCATCGGCCAGCAGGCCGTACTTTTCCCGGATGACAGAATTTCGCTCGATCTCCGTCAGGGTGGTTAGAGCGCCGATCTCGATTCCCCCGGCGACCTGACGGATCCCCTTGAGTCCGGCGATAGCGGTCAGATCGATTACCGCTTTGGGGCGTTTGATCCTGTCCTTGAACCAGTCCAGGCTGTCATTGCCGCCGGCCAGCTTCCATGCGTCCTTGTCATGACGGTCCAGCAGGGCCAGCGCATCTTCCACACTGGCGGGCTGATAAAGTTGAAAATTTGTCATCATATCTGTAATCATGGCATTGCTCCATTACTGGGTGTTTACCTGAAGCGGTTTGTAAGATTGCGGCTTGCCGGCCGCCGCATTCAGGATCATGTCCGGCACGACCGGATGGCGCAGGAAAAGATGTCCGCCAAGGGCATCGGAAATGGCACACAGGATCGCCGCTGCCGCACCGCCCATGACCGGCTCACCCATGCCTTTAACGCCCACCGGATTATGCGGATCAGGCTGGTTTACGGCATCCACCTTCATATCCAACGGAACGTCCAGCCAGCTGGGCGGCTTCTGCTGATAAAGCCCGCGGTTGGCCGGCCGGCCGAACTGCGTATCGTACACCCACCGCTCCAGGACAGCCATGCCGGTGCCCATCACGGCGCCGCCGTTCATCTGAAGGTGAAAGCTTTGCGGATGCAGAACCGTGCCGCAATCCGCCACGCCCGCAAGATCAAGGATTGTAAACTTTCCGGTCTCCAGATCCAGCTCAATTTGTGCAAACACGGAAACCAGAGACGCAATAGTGGGGTTCACTTTACTGTCCTTTGCGACGCCGATCAACCCGCTGCCGGCCAGGGCGCTGGCGGCATGCTTGGTGATCGGATTGATGTCTTCGGGCAGCTCCTTGCCGCTGTACTTTCCACCCAGCTCCATGGCCCGCTGGGCCGCTTTGGCATAAGTGAGGCTTTTTGCCGGATCGGATTTACTGACCACGCGCTCCTCGGCCAATTGATAGTCTTCCGGCTTGCCCCCCAGGTCCCTGGCGGCAATTTCCAGCAGTTTGTTTTTTGCGTCCGTGGCCGCCACGAAGTTTGAGCGGGATTCGGTAAAAGCGGTCCTGCTGCCGGACTGGCCGACGCTCCAGGCCAGATGCCGGCTGGTGTCGCCGAATTCGATAACGCAGTTCTCCCATCGGTAGTTGAGAACTTCCGCGGCCACCCGGGCCGTGCCCGCATAGGAGTAGGTGCCCAGGTTGCCGACCCCGTTATGGATGTGCAGCTTGCCGTCCGGCGTGATACGCACCAGGCCGTCAAATCCGCTGGATCCTCCGCCGTGATAGGATTGGCCGACGCCAATGCCCATGACCTTGGAACCTTTTCTCTGACCGCTGATTTTCTTTTTTTCTTCCCAGTTGAAGAGTTTGGCGCCCTGGTCCAACGTTTCCTTCTGGTAAGCGCTGGTGAGCGGGCCCAGCTTTTTCTTGCCGAAATCCCAGATCTTGCCGGTGTTGTCCGGGGCGTTGATTCTGCGGATCGCCACCCGGTCAAGGCCGAGCTGCCGGGCTGCCTTGTCGATGATCGGTTCCATGGCGGGAACCATCTGGTTTTGGCCGGGACCGCGATGGGGGCCTTTGGACGGCGTGTTGGTCATAACAGGTATGCCGCGCCAGCGCATGGCCAGCGGCTGATAAAGGATGGATACACATGCGCCGGCGCTGCGGTAATCCGTCCAGCTGGTGGTTGAACCGCTGTCCTGAACGATATACAGATCCAGCGCGGTGATGCGCCCGTCGGCGCGAAAACCTACTTTGACACGCCCCTGATAGCCGGCACGTCCGGATCCGACATAGTACTCTTCGGCCCGGCTGATACGCATCATCACCGGCCGGCCGGTCTTTTTGGACATGTGGGCCGGCAGTGCCATCATCGGATAAGCCCCTCCCTTGGAGCCGAATCCGCCGCCGCAATTTTCCGCGATCAAAACCAATTGGGAAGGCTTGATGCCGATAGATTTCGCCAGACCCGGGACGGCGCTCGTCCCGCTCTGGGTAGAGGCATGCACATGGCACTTGCCGTTTTGCCAGTAGGCCATGACCGAGCGGGGTTCCTGGACCAGGTGACTATGGCTGGCCGTGACAAACGTCTCGTCCAGCACCACTTTGGCCGCGGCGAACCCGGCTTCAAGGTCGCCGTAGGACCACTCCTCGGCCGGTTTTCCCATGGGAAGCCGGCCTTCGCCGGCTGCGGCAAAATCCTGCGCCTTCCACTTGATGCTCTGTAATTTCAAACCCCGGCCGGAGACGTTTCCATTGGTTCGCGCATCCGGCCCGCCCGGATAGAGGCTTTCCAGCGGGTCCATGACAAAAGGAAGCGGCTGCAGGTCCACCTTGATTTTCTCAACCGCATCGGCCGCTGTGGTCTCGTCTGTGGCGGCCACTGCCAGGATGGGCTGGCCGAAGTACACGGGCTCGTTGGTCAGCATCGTGTTTTGCGGCGCGTGAACTTCCGGTAAGTCATCGGCCGTCAGAACAGCCACAACCCCCTTTATTTTCAGGGCGGCACTCGCATCGATCCTGCGAACCCGCGCATGGGGCATGGGGCTGAGAAACAATTTAAGAAACAGCATGCCTTCGGCCCGGAAGTCTTCGGCATATTTTGCCCGGCCCGTCACCTTCGCGACCACGTCCGGTGGTGTAAAGTCTTTTCCTACCAGTTTATAGTCCATTTAACCTCCTTGCGCGACACGTGTGATAGCTTTAAGATAGTGATCGTAAGACCCGCAGCGGCACATATTTCCCGACATGGAGACCAGAATCTCGTCACGCGTGGGGTGCGGATGGGCTTTCAGCAGCGCGACGGCCGACATGATCTGACCGGGTGTACAGAAACCGCACTGGGGTCCCAACTCCTCGACAAAGGCCTTTTGCACCGGGTGAAGCTGCCCCGATGAACCTTCAAGCCCTTCTATGGTGGTGATATTGCGATTGCGGACGCTGTGGGTCAGAGTGGAACATGAGTTGTAAGCCACATCGTCAATCAGGACCGTGCACGCGCCGCACTCCCCCCTGTCGCAACTCAACTTGGTGCCCGTAAGACCCAGCTTGTAACGGAGTGTCATGGCCAGGGTTTCCTGGGGCAGGACATCGACCCTGCGGGTCCGGCCATTAACTGTCAGGCTGATCAGGCGCTCCACTGCGCCCGGCGAAGCAGCCCAGGCGCGGTCTGCCCCGGAGCTGGAGGATACATAACCGACAGCGGCAATGGTTGCCCCGGATGAGATGACTCCTTTGATGAAATCCCGCCGCGTGACCGGCTTGGCCCTGACCCGCGAAAACAAGGAGCGATCTTCACCGTCTGTGGTCTCGCGGCTGTCGCCGCCAACTGATTTACAACCATCTTTTTTTTCGTCTTTGGACATTTGCACCCCCCCTGTACTGGCGCTTTTGCATGGATATTAAACAGGAATTGTTACGTACAGCTTGCCAACAATTGCCCTAAAAAAAATCAATGTGCGCCCTCATTTATGGATGGTATGATAGATGGCAGGAAGTATAGTATTATATTACAATAATTTTATTATATTTTAACAAATTGGGGATTGTCAATTTTTTTTTAGGAGGTGTCGGTTAATCTCGGCCATTTCATATTTTATGCGCCAATTTTGAGACCTTTGAAAAATGCTCAATTTCGTTCAAGTTCAAGGATG
>JAUYIZ010000220.1 GCA_030688615.1 Desulfobacterales bacterium
GGCGGGTGAATACGAAGGGTATGAACACGCCGGGACGTCTTGAATTCGAACCAAAATCCAGCGCAATTTCTGTGGTTTTATTATTTTCCACGACCCTTATTATTCCATACCACAAAATCATCGGCACCGAAAGCTTCTCCTGGGCAGTTGCGGATCAGCCCTAAGATTAAACAGAGAGGAGGTAACCAAACAATGATAATCAACAGTACGGATTTAGATGGCCATCAATTACATACCCTTTTAGGAACCGTCGTGACACCCAGGCCCGTTGCATTTATTTCCACCGTGGGAAAGGACGGCATTTACAACGGGGCGCCTTTCAGTGCGGTAACGCCCGTGTCGTTTAAACCGCCGATCATGTGTTTTTCCGCCGGTGTAAAAAAAGGCGGCAAGGAAAAAGACACCACCATGAACGTAAAGTTTTCCAAGGATTTTGTCATCAATATTATGGACAGTTCCTTGATGGAACCGGTCATCAAGACGGCCGGGAACTTTCCGGGTGATGTCGATGAAATCAAGAAAATGGGTTTCACATCGATCCCCGGGGATCGTGTATCGTCGCCACGGGTTGCCGAAGCCCAGGTCAGTCTGGAATGCCGCCTCCACCATCAATTGGGCTTCGGCCAGGGAGACGATTCCCGTACGGTATTTTTTGGAGAAGTCCTGCTGTTTCACATCAAGGATGACATCTGGGCAGGAAAAAACGTCGATCCGGTCAAAATGAAACCCTTCGGGCGCCTGGGGGTGAATATGTATTGCCGGGCGACGGAAATCACGAAGATCGAATACGCCTAAGGTGCCTCGGCTCCCTTTGCGCGCAGAAAAGCGGCGACGTCCGGAGATATTTTTTTTGCCAGGCCCAACGGGAAAACGCCTGCATCCGTCTTGGCGTTGACGTCCGCGCCATGGGCCACAAGCATTTCGACGATACGTTCGGTTCGGGGGTTTTTCCTCACCAGGGCAAAGTGCAGCGGAGTGGAACCGAGATTCTGCCTGGCATTGGGATCGGCTCCGTGCGTCAGTAGATGCTCGACGATATCAACTGCGGCGACGCGGACGGCAAGGTGAAGCGGCGTCCATCCATTCTTGTCCGGCGTATTGACCCCGGCCCCTTTTTCGACCAGAAATCGTGTGGTGGCCAGGCACCCTTCCAGAGATTTTCTCCTTCTGGGACCCGGCATGTAGGTATGGGGGACACACACGCAATGCAGGGGGGTGGCGCCGTCGTCGTTGGCGGCATTCCTATCTGCTCCCTGATCAATCATGAGGCGGACCAGCTCTGCGTTGCCGACCGCCGCTGCCATGTGAAGCGGTGTGAAGCCGCCGTCCCATTTTGCATCAAGCCGGGCGCCCTTTGACAGGAGAAGGTTTATGATATCTTTTTGCCCGGCGATTGCCGCTGCGCTCAGGGCCGTCTGGCCGGTTTTATCTTTAGACTCGACATCCGCACCCCGGTAAAGAAGTTCCCGGACAACCTTGATATGCCCGCCGGCAATGGCAAAGCGCAGTGCGGTCAGCCCGGCGCCGTTCCGCGAGTTCAGGAGGCCGGGATTTCTCTGCAGCAATTCTTTGACACGTTCGTCGTTTCCTTTCCTGGCAGCCTCCCGGAAAACTGCTCCGGTTTCGATGCCCATCACGCCCAGTAGTTTTGTTACCAGTCCCATTATACCTCTTTCGTTAGGTTTTAACTTTGGATAATAAACCCAAAAGGTAAAATATTCAACAGTTATGACGAATTCGGAAAAAGATACGAGACCTTTGAAAAATGCTCAATTTCGTACCAGTTCAAGGATGGCGAAAATTTTAACCGCAGGAATACATTTAGTATTTTGAGGATTAAATTTTGAGCCAGACGCTGAAATCGGGTGAAAGGGGGCGTTTTGCAAAGGTCTCGATACCGGGGTGTCAATTGGGTGCGGAATATTCTTCTGTGGCGCATGCCATGGAGAATTCCCGTTGCAGCGACCCGATGAGCGTCTTTACGGAAAGAATTTCATTCACCCGGTACGCGTTGCTGCCGGCGAAGGCGAAGCCGTTGTGAAATTTCCCGTTTTTGGCCCCCACCAGAGCCAGGGCAATGCAATAGGGACTTTTCGCTTGAAGGCAGGTTTTAACGCAGTGGTAAGGGCAGTTGATGGGTGTTTTTTTGCCTTTTTGAACTTCATCCAGAAAACGGTTGCGCACCGCGCGTCCGGGCATTCCCACCGGGCTTTTGATGATTATCAGGTCTTCCTGCCGGGCGTTGAGAAGGGCCTCTTTAAAAGCCTGGGCGGCGTCGCATTCAACGGTGACTGCAAACCGGGTGCCCATTTGAACGCCGGATGCTCCCAATGCCATAATCGCGCGAATATCCTGGCCGGTGTAAATTCCGCCGGCGGCAATGATCGGAATGGTGGTGTTTTTCTGGGCGGCCAGGGGCTTGACAGCCGCTACCACCTCTATTATCAGCTTCTCAAGGGCAAAGTCCGGGTGCTCAAGCTGTTCTTCCTTAAAACCCAGATGTCCTCCGGCTTTTGGGCCTTCAACCACAAAAGCATCCGGAAAGCGGTTGTATTTTGCCATCCATCTTTTACAGATCAGGGTGGCGGCCCGGGCCGATGAGATGATGGGGGCGAGTTTGGTTTTAGCGTCCCGGGGCAGATACCCGGGCAGATCCATGGGAAGGCCGGCGCCTGAAAAGATGATGTCCACCCCCTCCTCTATCCCCGTGCGAACCAGGTGGGCAAAGTTGGTCAGGGCCACCATGATGTTCAGGCCGATAATCCCACCGGTCAAGGACCTTGCCTTGCGCAGTTCATGTCTTAATACCCGGATGTCGGTTCCGGCGGGATCGGCGGCGGCATCCGGTTCACTGATACCGATCATGGCTGTCGCAATCACTCCGATGCCGCCTTCGTTGGCCACCGCAGAGGCCAGACCGGCCAGGGAAATACCGACGCCCATGCCTCCCTGAATCACAGGAATCCGGCTGACCAGACCATTGATGTTCAATTCGGGAAAATTCAAACGCATACCCCCTCAATTTCTTCAAGCCAGGACACCACAGCCCGTGCTTGTAATTGGCAAGCTTATTACAGCGGGGCCCGGGTTACAAAGAAAATATTGAAAATGACAAAAGTTTTACAATTGAACCGCACAGCAAGAGCATTTTTCAAAGAGGTCCCGTTTCATCCGGGGATCCGGACCAGCGCGGATACCGGGACCAGGTCCACCTGTTCCAGAAGGTCTGGCAGTGATTCCCGCAGGATATCGTAAGACAGGGCATGGGGGTGCGCGATGCCGAGGGCTTCACCATGATCCATGGCGAGCCGTATCAGCACGGCGAGCTGTTTTCTGATGAATTCCGCTTCCACGATATGATCCAAAAAGACATCCCTTTGGGCAAAAGGAATTTTGAAAAGACCTGCGGAGGATTTGCCGACGCTTTTTGCGGTGGTTAGACTGTCTATGAAGAAAAAGCCTCTTTTTTTCAGAACGGAAAAAATCTGGCCCATTTTGACCGCATCCGTCGTCATTTTTGAACCCATATGGTTATTGACGCCCTGAATGTAAGGCCCCGCATCCAGGTTTTTCTCAAGCTGCCCCATGAGTTGATCCGGGCTCATGGAAGTCAGCAGCGCTCCCGGGCCTGGGTCCACCCGGGGGTATTCCAGCGGTTCCATGGGTAAATGGAGAAGGAGGTCGGACTTTTTGGCGTGAAGTTTTTGGACGATTCGGTTTTGAAAGGGGCTGAAAGGCAGCACAGAGTAGGAAAAGGCATGATGCAGGTCAAGAAAATTATCCGCCAGAATCCTGTCATAACCCAGATCATCTATAATAATGGCAACCCTGGGTTTTTGGCCCGTTAAGGTCCGTTGGGGGCCGGTGGTCCGGCGGACAATTATTTCGCTGCTTGGGTAGATTTCAAAGATTTTCGTTTGAGGTACATCCGGTTTCGGGGAAACGCGCACAGCCTGGCGCGCCGGAATTTTTAAAGGCTGCCGGCGCACCATCATATGGCGGACGAGAAATCCGGCGCCGACAATCAGGAGCAGCAGAACCATCAAGCCGGAACAGACTCTGAAAAAATTTAATTTTGGGTCATTGGCCTTTCCTTTCTGCGGGTCAGGTCCTGTTTTCTCGGTGGCCATTACTTCTGACTGCTCAATCCTTTGCCTTTTGCAGGATCTGATAACTTATAATGATTTCAAGCGCACGCATCACCTGGTTGTCCGACTGAAGCCCCTCGATGGTAAGGGGGCCGTAGCGGCCGGGGGTGTCGGGCACTTCCGGTTTCTTTTCCTCCTTGGCTGGCGGGGTAATTTTCTGTTTCGCATCCTTGCTGACATCAGGTTCCGCCTCCAGATGATTGATTAAATCCTTTTCCTTAACCGCATGAATGCCTTTATCCGAAGGCTCCGGGTCTATCTGCCGGGCAGTTACGACGATATCAGGGACAATGCCCTGGGCCTGGATGGAGCGTCCGCTGGGAGTGTAATATCTTGCGATGGTGAATCTCAGGCCATAACCGTCCCGTAATGTTTCAACCGTCTGAACCGAACCTTTCCCGAAGGATGTGGTTCCCAGTATGACCGCCCGGTGATGATCCTGCAGGGCGCCGGCAACAATCTCGGAGGCGCTTGCGCTGCCGCCGTTGATTAAAACAACGATCGGGTAGCTGCGTTTGGCCGAGTTGGCGGTTGCGCGATATCTTTTCGTGTGCTGACCCTGTCTTCCTTTGATCGATACAATTTCCCCCTCGTCAAGAAACAGGTCGGAAACTTCAACGGCCTGCTGCAGAAGACCGCCGGGATTGTCCCTGAGATCCACAACAAGGCCTTTAAGGGGTTTCTCCTTGGCTTCCATTTGCTCTAAAGCCTCTTTGAGTGAGTCGGCGGTATGCACATTGAAGTTGGTGACCCGGATATAGCCGTAACCGGGCTTCAGAGAAAAAAATCTGACGCTTTCCACCGGGATGATGTCCCGAACCAGGGTGAAATCTATGGGCGCGGGGGAGCCTTGCCGCATGACGGTGATTATGACCGAGGTTCCTTTCGGCCCTCTCATTTTGTTAACCGCCTCCCATAACGGCATTCCCTTGGTGGATTTTCCGTCGACTTTAACGATGATATCTCCGGTTTTTACTCCGGCCTTATGCGCCGGGGTGTCTTCGATGGGGGAAATGACCACCAGCAGATTATTTTTCATGGTGATTACGATCCCGATGCCACCGAACTCCCCTTGCGTATCCACTTGCAGCTCTTTAAAGGCTGCCGGCGGCATCAGGGCAGAGTGGGGATCAAGGCTCTGCACCATCCCCTGGATGCCCTTTTCGATCAATTCTTTGGTGTCCACCGGGTCAACGTAATTTTTTTCCACCCGTTCGATGACATCTGAAAACAGTTTCAGCCCCTTATATGTTTCACTGCTGCTGGCGGATAGATCACGATAAAACGCTGTGCTGACAACCCACAGCAGGACAGCAGCGGCTAGAACCAAGCCTATTTTAACGTTTCGTTTTTTCATTTTCGTCATGCAGGTACCCCTCCATACCGCTGATGAAATTATCATCATTAATTTTTCAGAAAATAAAATCCAGCCGATACTCTACCCCCGACCGGCAGGATAAGCAACCTAAAAAAAAAGAATAAAACACTCCCCCTGTAATATTGACACAAAAAACGATTGGTGACATACTCCCGAAAAAAAATTATTTTCCCATATTTTTCCGCCGATTTCTGAATTTTGCAATGAATATTCGCATGACATACGCAATTACTTTCATCGTTGCCTACTGCAGCATCGTTTATGAACTTCTGCTGGCCCAGACCTTGTCCACGGTTTTGGGCAATACGGTAGTACGATACTGCTTGACCATCGGGTTTTATCTTGCCGCCAAGGGTGTCGGGGCGATGTTGTGTGACGTCAATAAACGTGACGCGGTAAAAAGGCTGTTTCATGTTGAAACGGCGCTGATCATACTTGGCGGGTTGAGCGTCATTCTGATTAATTTTTTTGATGTGTTCCAAAAATATATTTACGCCCTGTCGCCGGCGTATTCAAAAGTTATACTGCGCACGGGCTCCATCGCAGAGATCATATTTTTCATATTAAGCCAGGGGCTGATTATCGCCATCGGAATTTTTTCAGGCTATGAAGTTCCCCTTCTGGTGCATGCGGCCGAGAATGAGAAAAAAGGAACCACCAATATCATCCTGGGAACGGACTATTTCGGCTCACTGGCCGGTGCGGTGCTGTTTCCCCTGGTGCTGCTGCCGACGCTGGGAATATTTTCCATTTCATTCGTCACCGCCTGTTTAAACGGCGTTGCTGCGTTGGCCATAATATATTTTAAGGGGGTCAGGAAAAAAATGATCCCTGTTGCTTCGACCCTGCTGTTGATCGTTCTGCTCGGTTTCGGCCTGGGTTACTCCGGGCATATCAAGCAATATTATCTTAAGAAGTTTTATTTCAGTTTCGACATCAGAAATGCGCTGGATATCTTCCGGGTCACGGCCGCGGACAAACCTCCCATAGAGCACTGGCAATCACCCTACCAGCATATTGAACTGGTTTCGGCGTTTGATACCTACGGCGCCACGACATTTTACAACATCTATAGTAAAAAATGGGCCAAAGAGCCGGATTATCCCAAGGATAAGTGGCTTTTTCTTAACGGCAGCTTCCAATTTTTTTCAATGATCGATGAAATCTATCATGAATATTTTGTCCATGTCCCCATCATCATGTCGCAAATCCCCCGGAGGGTCTGCATCCTGGGGGGAGGGGACGGACTGGTGGCCCGGGAGCTGCTTAAATATCCGCAGATAGAGGAAATATATCAAGTCGAACTTGACCCGCAGGTCATCCAGATTGCAAAATACCATCCCGTGCTGTCGAAAATGAACAAAGGCGCCTTTCATGACCCCCGGGTAAAGATTTTCATCCAGGATGCGTTTTCTTTTATCAAGGAAAACAGGAACAAGTTCGATGCCATCTATATAGATTTTCCGACCCCGAGGGACTACAATCTGTCTATTCTTTACAGCAGGGAGTTTTACACCTATATCCGGGGCAATTTGGCCCAGGACGGCTTTGCAGTCATGGATATGCCCAGCGGTGAGCTTTTTGATGATGGAAGTAATTTCCGGACCTATTACAGTACGGTAAAGGCCGCCGGTTTCCGCCAGGCGCTGCCCATCTCAAGCCTTCTGGAAAAGGATAACATCGAGGCCAATGAAGCCCTGGGGGCGGTGTATGTTAAAGGAGAGATCGATGCGGTGGATCAGCAATTTTTATTTATGACCAATTCATCGCTGCCTTTAAATAAAACCTATAAAGATAACGGCATCGAGCTGTATGTGCTGAACGAGAAAAGGTTTAAGCTTTCGTTCCGCCCTTTTCCCGACGAGGTTGTTCCATCCCTGGTAAACTCGATATTCAAACCGACCCTGCCCGATTTCTATATTATGGACATCAACTTTCCCTTCTAAGACGGTTTCGTCTTATTATTGAGCGCCCGTTCCGTCTTGACGGAAGGCTTTCCATTTCAGTTGTTTTCTGTCAATGGCGCCACTGAGTTCGACGGTGCCGGTCATGATTTTTCCCGTGACCGTTCCCGTATAAGTCTGCCGGATGATGCGGTTGCCAATGTTGGTCGCCAGGCAGAAGTTGATCCGGGCGCCCGTAAGGGTCGCATCGAATACGGGCCAGTTAAGGCCTTGATTCCCGGCTGTGCCGCTGACATCCTGATAGCTCTGATCCAGTTTCAGATTAAAATCCTGCGTTTCTCCCCATAGGTCCAGACGCCAGCGCCACTGGCCGGACACCTGCGCCGGAACGATCCACAGGTAAAGAATACTGTCATCGCCCTCATGGATATTATTTAGCAGCAGGATTTTATCGGGCCGCCACTGCCCCAGGTGGTAATTGTGCGATACGATGCGGGTGCCGGCTTTCAGGTCATTGAGAAGTTTGGCCCGCAGCTTTAAATTGACCTCCGGCAGCAGGTACATGGTAATGATATCCGCCTGGCGGACGTCGGCGGAAAAGATATCTTGAACCAGAAAATCGGTCTTGCCGGTCACACCGGACTGCCGGGCCTTGAGTTTGCTCACTGCGATCAACTTGGGGTTTAAATCGACCCCGAGGCCCCGGGCGCCGAATTTCCGGGCGGCCTCGATCACAATGCGGCCATCCCCGGAACCCAGGTCAATCAAAAAATCATCCGGACCCACTGCGCCCAGTTTCAGAATCTCATCCACGACCCCGTCCGGTGTGGGAACATAGGCCACGTCCAGGTCGGTGCTGCCTTCGGCCAGATCCACTTCCGCGTAGGCGGGCGCCGTAAGCGCTTTCTGCTGTGCCGCGGCCGGCGAAATGCAAACCGTGGCCGCAAGCATCAAAACAACACGAAGCGGCTTAAAAGCAATAGAGACCTTTGCAAAACCCCCTATTTTGCCCGATTTCTGTGTCAGGCTCAAATTTTAATCCTCAAAATACTCAATGTATTCTTCCGGTTAAAATTTTCGCCTTCCTTGAACTCGAACAAAATTTGAAATTTTTCAAAGGTCTCAATACAGGGCCGAATAAAAAAGCGGGAAAATTTCCAGAGACCGGAAGGACTTTTTGACAAGATTAACCGGATGGACAAGATTTTAATTAAAAAAATCATATGAATTATGAGACAGTTAATAAGTTAAATCCGCGGCGGCGGCATTCTCACGAACATTTTCCGGACGTTTGGAGCCGGGAATTACGCAGGTGACGTCCGGGTGCTTGAGGCACCAGGCAAGGGCCCAGGCGGGCATGGAAACATCCGGGGGCACTTCTTTTTCCCGGATTTGACTGACTTCGGCCAGCAACTGATTTAACTCCTCCGTGTCAAATCGTCTGGAACGCAGATCCGAGGGGGCAAAGGTTGCCCCGGGCTGGTATTTGCCGGTTAGAAAGCCGCTTTCCAGCGGCACCCGCACCAGGACGCCCAGACCCTGTTTTTTACAGGACGGCAGGACGGTTTCCTCGGCGTCGCGCACCAGGCGGTTATAGCGGACCTGGATGGCGGAGGCGCCCACCTCGGTTGCGCGGTCGGTTTGATAGCGCTGGTCGTCCCGGCTGCCCGTCGAAACGGAAATGCCCAGAAATCGGATCTTGCCGGCCTGTACCTGTTTGTCCAGCATCGTCCAGAGGGCATCATTGTCAAATACCTTGTTGGGTCCGGTATGGAACTGATACAGGTCCACATAATCGGTCTGGAGGGCTTTTAGAGAATCTTCCAGTTGAATCCGGACCTCATCGGCCGACCACAGCTCCAGCCGCCTGCCGGAGGTCGGCCGGTGGCCGAATTTGGTGGCCACGATCCAACCGGTCCGGTCCGTTTTAATGCTGTTGCCGATAAATTTTTCGGCCAGATGGTCCCCGTAGCATTCCGCCGTGTCAATGAGGTTGATGCCGGATTCTCTGCCCGCATCGATGATCTCATCCACATCCGCCTGGGTGAACTCTTTCCCCCAGGAACCGCCAAACTGGAAGGTGCCCATGCCGATGACCGAAACCGATAGTCCTGTTTTGCCGAGTTTTCGATATTTCATGATGTCTGCTCCTTGTTAAGGGTGAAAGCGTTCAGGTGGAGAAAGCGTGGAACCGGCCGGCAAGCGGCACCGGAGAATTATTATCATACCCGGGCGCCGGGTGCAAGTTTTTCCCGAGCGCGTCCGGTGGGGGCGAGGCAGGGGGAACGCTGTTCTGCGGGAAAAAGAAAATCGTTGATTTGTCCGGATCAAAATGATAGGAATTTAACCGGTTTTGGAGGGATGGCCGAGTGGTTGAAGGCGGCGGTCTTGAAAACCGTTGAGCGTAATGCTCCGTGGGTTCGAATCCTACTCCCTCCGCCAGGTCCCGGGAGCTTTAAAATTAAAACGGAGAGATGGCCGAGTCGGCTGAAGGCGCTCGCCTGCTAAGCGAGTGTGGGGGGAAACCTCCACCATGGGTTCGAATCCCATTCTCTCCGCCACCGCAAAGGTTCCGAAGCTTCAACATCAAAGGGAGGAGCGACATGAAATCTTCATCTTCACTTGGGGTTTTTTTTCTGGCTGCAATGCTCATCGTGACGTCCGGACTGCCGCCCACGGTTATGGCAAGTCAGACGGCGCCTTTCTCGCCGGCACAGTGGGAGGATCTGGTGGGTAAAGCGAAAAAAGAAGGAACCGTGGTCATCTACGCCGGTCCGATCGGTGAAGCCCGCAACGCCTTGACCGAAGCCTTCCGCCAAAAATACGGCATCTCCCTGGATATCGTCCTGGGCCGGGGCAAGGAAATCGTCGCCAGGATCGAAAGCGAGAGACGGGCGGGCATATACAGCGTGGATGTGGGCATTCACGGCATGACCACCTTTTTCAATTCCATCAAGCCCAAAAGCATCACCGTTCCCATCGCGCCGCTTTTGATCCTGCCCGAAATTCTGGACCTTGCCAAATGGCGCGGCGGCAAGCTGCCCCTGGCCGATCAGGAAGGGCACCTGGCGGTGTTGGTTCTGGGATCCTCGCCCCACCTGCTGATCAATACGACGATGGTCAAACCCGATGAGATCAAATCCCACCGGGATCTGCTCGACCCCAAGTGGCAGGGCAAACTGGCCATGAACGATCCTTCCCTGGGCGGTGCCGGCACGGAGTGGTTTACCTTCATCGTGAAAAAGGAGATGGGGCTGGAAAAAGGGACGGCCTTCATGAAGCAGCTGGCCCGGCAGAAACCGGCGGTCACCAGAGACCAGCGGCTCCTGTCGGAGTGGGTGGCCAGGGGCAAATATGCCGCTGTACTGGCCCCCGACAAATCGACCACGATGCAATTGATTCGCGCCGGCGCCCCGCTGGCCTTTGTTGATCTCGAAGAATCCCGGCCCACCAGTTCCGGACCGGGCAATATCATGGTTTTCGATCGTGCCCCCCACCCGAACGCCACCAAGCTGTTTCTCAACTGGATATTGAGCAAGGAGGGCATTGGCGTTTACTCCAGGGCCCACGGATACACCTCGACGCGCCTGGATGTCGTCACGGAAGGGGTTGACCCGATTTTCATGCCCCGGCCTACGGACACGATTCTGGGGGAGGACTATCAAATCGCCAAGGGAGAAATGCGCAAGCTGGCCAAGGAAATCTTCCGCGATGTGCTCAAATGAAAACAACCTGCAGGAAAGCAGCCGTATGACACCCATGCCCGGGACGGGCACAACGAGCGATGAAAACAGGGTTCGAGGATTCAGGGGTTCAAGGGTAACATCCGTTGACGGTTGCCGGTTTAAAGTTAACGGTTAAATTGTTTTCATATAAACAATGTATGCCTGCGGTCAAAATTGGATGCCACCCCCGCCGCCCCCTTGGGTAAGGCCAAGTCCGAAATCTGCAAAAAATGCGTCGTTGGCGGCCAGGCTGTCGTAAAAGGAATGGATACCGAGTTCCGGACGACTGGCGCTGAAGTTTTCGGAAGTCAGTGATCCGTCGAGTACTTCGGTGATCGGCGGATTCGGTTGCGGAGGATTCAGCGTCCATGTCCAGCTGATCCGTTTGAAAGCGCTGTATTGCCAGTGGACCGTGGGCGAAGGATAATTTGTCGGGCCCTGAACATAGGCTATCAGATGATTCTGGCGGGCGCCTCCCGGCCCGTCAAACTCTTCCCGCACCCGGATAATAATCGAAGACCGGTCTGACAACCTGTCGGAAGTGGCGTCGGTCACTACGTCAGCATAATTTCCGCTTAAGTTGTAAGTCATGAGGGTATAATCGAGGACCGTATAGGTGCCGGCAATTTTTTTCCAGAGTACGGCATAGTTCTTGCCATTATTGGGTATGGTGGCGCGAAAATTTGCAAATGCGCTGCTGGACCACCAGGATGGCCCGGATGTGCCATTGGAACGATAGAAAGAGATGCCGTAGGAATTATTGTCATCAATTACGCGGAAGGAAAGGCCCATCATATAATACTCTCCCTTGCCCCCTTGCCTGTCAACTAAGACCTTCACCTGCAGGGAATAACTCAAAAGATTGCCATTATTGTTCCAAGCGGCAAGCAGATCAGGCGCGGGCGGGTTGTTATACCAGTTAAAATTAATCCCCCCCGTCAATCCTTTGAATTGCACAGCTCCACCTCCTGATGGGCCCGTGTTGACGATTTTGGCGTCGGTGCCGGGGGTAAGGGTCCAGGTGTTGTCCAGGGTGCCGCTCCCGCTCAGGTCGAAACCGACAGACGCCGTGCTCGATTGCCCGGGAAGAGTGGCTGTCGACTTTTTGATGTCTCTGGTGATTAACTGACGTGTAGCCAACCAGCCCGTGCCCACAATGCCGGTTGATTCTATCATCAAGCGCGAGGAATCGCCTGGTTTATCGTAGGTCTTGACGGCAAACTGATCATTCCCGACAGTGAACGTCGTCAGGGTCGGGAAGGGTCCATTGGTGACTTTATTGGCGATAAATTTCTGGAGGGCATAATTTGCGCCCGACTCGCCGAGGTAGTAGGCCCTTTCCTGCCGGTTTGACAGATGCTCGCCATAAGAGGAGATTGAAAAATAAGAGAGCATACTGCTCCCCAGCACAGCCGTGGTTGCCATGGTCACGATCAGGGTGATCAGCAGCGCTCCCCGTTGTTGCCGTATTTTACGATTCATTTTACTCACTGCAAGTTCCTTGGCGCCACGCGCGCTTGAAATTGGGATACCACATTATTCGCTCCGGTCAGGCTCAGATCGATTCCGATGATCCGCCGCGACGGCTGCCAGGTGGTCTGTGCCGTCCCGTCATAGGTGTCATAATATGACAGCGCAAAGGCGCTTACCTGATCGGTTAGCGTATCCCCGGCGAAGGTGACGGTGCCCCCTGACAGCGCGACCGTATAAGAGCCGGAAATGCCCGCATGGTAGGAGGTAAACGTAAGCGAGTTTGCCGTAGCTGCATTGACGGCGCTGATATTATTAAATTCCTTCGCAAGCTTTTTCATGGCAAACTGCGCCTTCTGGATGGTGGTAGCATTTATTCTCGTAAAGACCATGGCCTCGACCACCTTCACAGCCCCTGTGCCGGCCGCAAGGGCGACGATCCCGGTAATCATCAGCACCGCGGTTATTTCTACCAGGGTAAAACCGATTTCTTGGATGATTTTACGTTTCATGGCCAGTCCTCTACTGAAAAAAGATACTTGTCAGGGTTACATTGCTGCTGTCTCTTAGGGTAACTTTGAGCAGGTTGTCGCTTGCGATGCCTGCCTGTTCCTGGTTCGAGATAAACTTGATATAGCGGTTATATACTACGGTATACGAACCATAACTATTGGTCAGAGTCTGTGCTTCACTGCCGATCGCGTTTTTTAATCCCGGAAGATCACCGCCATGGACCTTGTAGAAGTCCGCAACAATGTTTTCCATGACCCGGTGAAGTGACAATGAGGTCTGCAGACGACCAATGGATAACGAACTTTTGGTCATGGACGTCCCTAAAGACGAGTACACCATTGTCCCGGCAATCGTGCCGATAAGCAGCGTAACGATGACTTCGATCAGCGTAAAGCCATGCACCTTTTCTTTATTGTTCGTCTTCATGGGATGAATCCCGTGTTCCTCGTAATCGTAACCGTCTTGAATTCCCCGCCGGACGACAGCGTAATCGTGACATTGTTCGCGCCCGGGCTGCCCCATTTATCAAAAATGACATTGCCCGGTGTAGGGGAAAATGATACGCCGCTTGCCAATGTATGGGTCGCGCCGGCCTCATTGGGCAGATTATACGGCGAGGTATTCCCATTCCGTAAACTTGTGTATGAACTCCCCGTAAAAGACATGCCCCAGCTTAAGTCATCGCTGAGAGCTCGATACTGGACATACCTTAGGTGCATTCTCAAGATGGCATCCTCGGTTGCAAGCTTATACGAGGACAGGAATAACAGCGCGCTGCTCACTGCGAAGGCTGCGACAATACCAATAACGACAAGAACGGCAATTACCTCGACCAGGGTAAAGCCGCTGTTATTTTTATCAACCCAGTCGATATCCAGTTTCATTTCAAATATATATCATAAACACCAGCTGTCAATTATTTTCTGATTTCCATAGATTTTCGGCAGGCTGTCGAGAAAATTCTGTTATTGGTTTCGCTGCAAAAGGCGGCGTTTAATATGGGCAAGCAGACGCGGGCCGTTAATCGGTTTTTGAATCCAATCATCTACACCGGCTTCCAGTGCCTCGATTTCGGTATTTTCCATTGCCGTACCGGTCAACATAATCATGGGCATATGGCGCAGATGGGAGTGGGATTTCAATTTTTGAATTAACTCGATCCCGCTCATTTTTGGCATCATATGGTCGATAACCATTAGATCCGGTGGATTTTGAAGGATTTTTTCCATGGCATCGAACCCATCCACCGCCAGGAAAACTTCGAAAAAATCAGCTTCGAGAAGAGTCTTGACATACTCTCTTATGGTTTCGTCATCGTCGACAACAAGGATACGATCCCTTCTAACGGGCGTGGCTGGGGGTCTGGAAACAGCGGCCGCATGATCATTACGGGGGACAGTTGCCGTTGCTGTTGGTATCCTTTTTTCGCCGGGCACTTCTGGCAATCTTGCGTGTGCCGGGGGTATTTCCGCGGGCGGCGTTATGCGCATGGCTTCTTCCAGAGTTGTGATCCCCATGGCTACCTTTTCGGCGACATCTTCATTCAATGTTCTCAGTTTGCCTGCCCTGTGGGCGGCATCGGTGATCTCTTTGGCAGAGGATCCTTTCAGGATCATCTGCTGGATCATATCATCAACGATAAGCACTTCAAAAATGCCGACTCGACCCTGGTAACCGGTATCCATGCAATTGAAACACCCTTTGCCTCTTTGGAAATTTGCCGTCCTTACCCTGTCCAGGCCCCAGGGAATCAAGGCTTCCTCAGGCGGCGCATAGGGTTCCCTACATTCCGGGCAGACCCGCCTGACCAGCCGCTGGGCAATCGACAGGAGCAATACGGAAGAGATGAGAAAGGGCGCGATCCCCATGTCGATAAAACGTGCGATCGTGCCGGCCGCATCGTTGGTGTGGAGGGTGCTTAACACGCGGTGCCCGGTCAGGGCGGCCTGGACGGCAATCTGGGCCGTTTCCGAATCCCGGATTTCACCGACCATGATGGTGTCCGGGTCCTGGCGCAGAATGGATCTGAGTCCGCTCGCGAATGTCATGCCGGCCTTCCGGTTCAATTGAATCTGCTCGATGCCTTCGATCCTGTATTCCACCGGATCTTCCAGGGTGATGATATTGACATCCGGCTGATTGAGTTTTTGGACGATGGCATAAAGGCTGGTGCTCTTTCCGCAACCGGTGGGACCGGTGCTGAGAATCAT
>JAUYIZ010000059.1 GCA_030688615.1 Desulfobacterales bacterium
AGGTGAAAGGGCTGGAAGTCAAGCCGCCGGATGTCTGGCGTTATTTTGTCCGCGTGAAAAAAGCTGTGCTGGATCGATTTATCGCGGAAAACCACCTGCAGGATGTTGACCCGCTGAAGGCGGAAGATGAGTTCATCTACCAGAACACTTTTGCCCTCAATCAGAAATTTTACGCCTCGCTGGATCAAAAGAAGGCTTTTGTTCTATCTCACGGCCGCAATATCATGATTCTGAAAATCGTCGGATATGCGGAAATGGTCGCGCAATATTACCGCCTGGAAGATTTCCGCGCCCATGGCTGGATCGCTCACCAGCGGTATCCCACCCGGGGCCGGCTCTGGCACCCCGGCGGCGCGCATCCCTTCAACGGCCTGGATGAAGCCCTCGTTCACAACGGTGATTTCGCCAACTACCATGCCATCAGCGAGTACTTGAAACAGCATAACATATTTCCCCAGTTCATTACCGACACGGAAGCATCCGTTCTCCTGTTCGACCTGTATAACCGTGTTTTCGGGTATCCTCTGGAATATATCATCGAGGCCCTGGCGCCGACCACGGAACATGACTTTGATCTGCTGCCGGCGGAAAAACAGCGTATTTACCGGCAAATACAATCGGTCCATGTCAACGGCTCTCCCGATGGCCCCTGGTTTTTTATTATTGCCCGCAACGATCCCTATAAAAAGAATTTCCAGCTCATCGGCATTACCGATACGGCCATGCTGCGTCC
This sequence comes from Desulfobacterales bacterium, assembly GCA_030688615.1. Lineage (GTDB taxonomy): Bacteria > Desulfobacterota > Desulfobacteria > Desulfobacterales > JAUYIZ01 > JAUYIZ01. Next base: position 734 of record JAUYIZ010000059.1, read on the forward strand.
CCAGGTGTTCGCCCTCCAGGATGGAGACGTCCAGATCGGCCTGATCTGCTCTGAAAAGCAGGCCGTCGATGCCACGCTGCAGAGTCTGGCTGCCGAGGATGCCCGTTTTTGCCCTGTGGCCGACAAATACTGGAATTCACGCGGCGGCAGCGCCACCGACGGCGGCGCTTTTATTTTCACGGTTGAGGATGCGGGCGCCGGCGACGGTTCCAAACGCCTTTCCTGCACCAACAAGTTCGGCCAGCAGGTGACATTGCCGGCGCATCAACGACACCTTCAACCCGGCGGCAAGGCCAAGGCTTCCCCGGGCGTGAAGGCCCTGGTGGACACCCTGACCCGGAACCCCACGGATGTCATCCTTGCCGCTTTAAAAGCTGCCTGCACCCAAAAAATGACGCGCTGGGGTTTTCCCGCGCTGCAGTATTTTTGCCGGCGGCTCGAGGAGCAATCCAGTCACAGCGATGCATTTAAATCAGCCGCCATCGAGCTGCTCACCCACCTGAACGATTTTCGCTATTGCACCGGCAACAAAAAGCGCAGCGCTGTGCTGCAGATCATCCGAACGCATTTAACCCGGATTTTCGGGGGCTCACCCGCTCTGGATGAAGATGCGGACAGCCGCTACCGGCACATTGATTGGTCCACGCGCCAAACCCTCAGGCCTCCCCGGAAACATGATGACATTTTAGTCATCAACGCCAAAGAATTTCCGCCCGAAGGCCCGGAGTGCGACGCACGGCTGATTGCCGAAGCCTTTGCGCAAGGCTGGAAACAATTTGTCTGTTACGGCTACAAAGGGCAGCGCTTTTGCGGATGCGGGCTGGCGGAAGGATCCGATGATGTCAGAATAGACGTCTATGACAGCTCCGGCGACTATCTGGCTTCGGGTATCGACGGACTTAAGATGATCGTCCACGGCAGCGGCCAGGATCAGCTGGGGCAGATTATGAAACGCGGCACCCTGGTGGTTTACGGCGATGTGGGCCAGACATTTATGTACGGCGCCAAAGGCGGGACCGTATTTGTCATGGGCAATGCGGCCGGACGGCCACTTATCAATGCCGTCGGCCGCCCCCGCGTGGTCATCAACGGCACCTGCCTGGATTACCTGGCGGAATCTTTTATGGCCGGAGATCCTTTAAAAGGCGGCGGGTTTGTCATCTTGAACGGAATTGAATTTACCGATGACGGCGTCCCGGTGGCGCAGCCGACGCCCTATTCGGGCTCCAACCTCTTCTCCCTGGCCTCCGGCGGGGCGATCTATGTGCGGGACCCTTACCAAACAATCGTTAATGAACAGCTAAATGGCGGGGAACTGGTCCCCTTGCAGCCGGAAGACTGGGCACTGATCCTGCCTTACCTGGTGGAAAACGAAAAACTTTTCGGCATTTCCATTGAAAGGGACCTGTTGACGGTTGACGGCCGTAAAAAACCTTACCGGCAGGTTTATCGCAAAGTCCGGGCGGTGACCCTGGATATTCTTTCCAAAGCGTCTTCGGCCGCTGAAGAATGGGGCGAAGACTGGCAAGAGGACATGGAGATGACGGAATCTTCGAAATGTTGATGACGAATCGTAAAAAGGCTGCTATATAACCTTTTTTGTGGTGGTACCGGTACTGTTCAACAAATAATTACTAATAAGCTCAAAAATGTTTGGACATAAACGCAAGGACTCTTTGACAAGATTAACTGGATCGACAAGATATTTTTAAAAAAAATCCCACAAATCCTGTTGATCCTGTCTAAATATTAATGACTTCTTAGTAGGAGACTCAGGTCATCATGGACAGCGAACAAAAAGGTTGTTTGTTAAAAACACTCGGATTTCTCTCTCTCATCTTCGTTTTGACGGTTCTGGGCAGAAGTTTATCCGTAAACAAGCCGTCGGTCGAACTGGCTGGCCAGAAGAAGCAGTCTTCGGCCGAGACTCCCGCGGTTTCAACCCTAAAGACAGGCATCAGCACCTATGTTCCGACTTCAGGGACCACCGATTTAAAAGATGTCATCCGGCTGGAAAACAAGGCTTATAAAAAGCATACCAAGGAAATTGTGGTGTTCGAACATCGCAAGCATTCCAAGGAATACGTCGAAAAGTACCCCAAGCTGCATGCTTCAGCCTGCGGGGAATGTCATCATGACGATAAGGCCATCAAGCAGGCCAACCTGAAAGAGAACGACCGTGTCCAAAACTGCATTGAATGTCATAAAAAACTCGGAGAGATCCCGCAGGCCGAAAAGAAAGCGCTGAAACAGCAAAAGCTTTCCAAAAATGAATATGAAAAGAAAATACTGGAATATCAGGGCGAGGCCCTGCACATGAATTGTATTGACTGCCACAAAATTTACAAGAGGCAGACCAAAAAGAAAAACGCCCCGGCAACCTGCGTCACCTGTCATGCCCAACCCAAGAAAAAATAAAGGACACGAGTCGGAGAAACCTCAGCGCTCTGCTTTCCACCTTTCATTTTTAAGATTATTTGTTACGGTATCCATTTGTTCCAAAGCAGGGTCTATTTTAGCCACAACATCTTGCTGATAGGTTGAGACTTTCGTTTGTCTGAAAGGACGGCGGACAGATGAAGGGGCTACGCCGGCCCTAATTGTACTCAATACACCGGCAGCTTCCCAGTAGTTTTCGACAACGAACAATTTTCCATGTGCAAACGGCAAGTCCGTTAATTTGTTTTGCATTCGATTTTTATTTTCTTTGACAGCGATAACGGGAATTTCCTGCTCAAGAGCTGCAAGGGTTGGCAAACCGATACATCCATCAGGAATGACAAGGCATGATATGTCAGTGACATTCAATATGCCGGGATTGTACTGCGATAAAGGATTGCTGATAATTCGTGGGCTTTTGTGAAGACCTTTTAATATACTATGGAGGAATGTAACAGAAACAATTTCTGCCGCCTTTCTCGGGTCCACTATTCCAAGGTTTAGATCAAGTATTTCTTTTGTTTCCAGCATCCCCTTTCTTGGTTTGAAAAATATCATCTCATCATTTGAGGACTGTGAGTTATGAAATGAATCATGCACACTTATCAATATGATTATTATTTGGATCCGTTTTTGCTCCCACGAGGGTTAGTAAATTTACATGGATGTCTTGCCATTCTTTGCCTAAATCAATAGTTCGAACTTAAGATTAATGAAATTCCACAATTGGGTGAAATTTACTTTAGTCTTTTGATCACTAAATTCCGGATATTTTTCTTTTAAAATGGCAAGCAATTCTTTTTCTGAATATCCTGAAAGATCCTGATCAATTTCATTAAATCCGACAGCCACAATTGATTCATCAACGAAATTTTCCCATAGCCTGGCGCCTTCACCAGGTGCAACCTGCCAAAACCCAGAAGACGGATGAACAGTATCCCAATATTTTTTGATTGCTTTTAGCCAATGACTGAAATGATCAAATACATCACATGCATAAAGACCGTCAGGTATTGCCGGCGAAATCACATCAGCGACTTCCTGCAGAAAAAGTAAACCGTCCCGATTTGCCATCGGATAATCCGCAAGATTCGCTGTATGTGCAGTATTACAGAAATGATTTATTAAAAGATTTCAGGCAGGCTTTGAATCCTTGGTTGTCGGCCAGTTGCCGCGCATGGGTCTCCGGAAACCCGCCGCCCATATAGATGGCGTCAAGCGGCGGAATCGGGCCGCTTTGCAAGGGGCTGATAAATACGGGCGTGGCGCCTTCCGCCTCCAACGCCTCAATATTTTCAGGATAGTAGAACTGGAAGGCGGCGTCCCGGACAATACCGATGGTAAGCTCCCGGTCCGGCCGGCCGGCGGCGGTCTTGTTCCAATCGCGGCAGCCGGCGGTTCCCCGGGGTCCTGAAGATCGATCCGGTTCCGTTGCGCCTTTTGCGGCGCCCCGGACGATGCCTAAAGCGCCCGGAACCTTCCAGTCCGGCTTTGCCAGGGCGTTTTGATCGGCAACCGCCGCCAGGTCTGAGCGGTCATGGGGTTCTTGAGCTCCAGCGTGGAGACGGGGATGCCATTCAAGGCCAAGGTCACATCCAGGATGCCGCCTGCCTGCCGCTCCGCTCCGCTTTGCGGCGCAGGCAGGTGCTTGGCCGAGTAGCGAAGCTGACGGGTCACCGTGAGCCGGTTGGCCGCATAGAGTTTCCGGGTATCAGGGTTCATCCCGCTCGCCGGGGCGAAGTAGGCCAGGCGAAACAGCTTCCCGAAGCATTTGAATCCGTGCCGCAGGACAGAGAGACAACCCTCGTGGTCGGAATTGAGCGCCCGGTAGAGGTCGTCCAGCAGGATGTCTTCGGCCTTCTCCTTTTGGAGGTTGGCGAGGTATTCCCATTCCTTGGGCTGCGTCTTCTGAATGTAGGCAATCACGTCGGCGGGGAAGAGGCCACGTTCCGAATCGAAGGTCTCTCGGTCGCCTTTCTCGTACCCGCCTGCCGTGGTCAGGTGGTGCTCGATGGCGGTCTCGAATGCATGTTCGGTGTGTTGGCCCGGCATCAGCGCCCCTCCGTCGTTTGCGGCGTCGTGAGTGCGTCGCGATCCATGTCGCAATCCGTCGCAATCCTCTGTCGCGATATGTCGCGATAGTTCATAAGCCCTATCCTTTCAGCATGTAAAGCGACTGCCTGGCCGCTCCCTTCCGCCCGATGAGGCCCAAGTCTTCCATCCGCTGCAAGTCGCGTTGGAGGCTCCGCCGGTTGACGCCCGGGCACATGCCCTCCATGTCCCGAATGTGCATCTCGGCATGGTCGAGAAGGAACCGCAGGGCCTTCGTCTGCCTCTCGTTCAGCTCGTGTTGCCTGGCGATCAGGTCGGCCTTCATCGCCTTCTTGCCGCGCTCGGACACCTCTTGAAGCTGCGTGGCCAGCCCGTTGGCGAAGTATTCCAGCCAGCCGGTCATGTCCATGCCGTGCTCGCGCACGCCCTGGATCGCAGCGTAGAAGGCCGATCGGTTGCGGTCGTAGAACTCGCTGATGGTGAATAGCCGCTTGAAGTCGTAACCCGCGCGATACAGGCACAGCGTCGAAAGAAGCCGCGAGGTACGCCCGTTACCGTCCAGGAACGGATGAATATGGACAAGCTGGAACTGTGCCACGCCGCTGACCAGCACCGGATGCGTTTGGCCCGGCCCGTTCAGCCAGGCCACCATCTCCGCCATCAAGGCCGGCACGTCATGGGCGGACGGCGGGGTGTAGATCGTCTGGCCGGTGGCCGAGTTCACCACTAAGTTCTGTACCTTGCGATACTGGCCCGGCGCGGCCTGGCCGCCGCGCACCCCCTCGACCAGCCGCTTGTGAATCTCGCGGACCAGCCCTTCGGTGATCGGCGCGCCGCTGTCAAGTTATTTCGAGACGAACTCGAAGGCACGGCGGTAATTCAGCAGCTCCCGCGCATCGTCCGGGTCGGCCTCGGGCACTGTCTCGCCTGCCAGCAGCCGTTCGGCCTGATCCAGCGTCAGGCGCGTGCCCTCGATGTGCGTCGTGTGGTGGGCCTCCAGAACCAGCGCTCGCGCGCCCATGGCCCGCAGCCAGTCCTCCGAAAGCGTCGCCGCTTCCAGGAAGCCTCGGGCGCGCTCGATTCGCGTCAGCGCCGCCGCAATGGCGTTCGTGATCGTAAATTTCGGCTGAAAACCGCGCCTGGTCATCACGCCGCCTCCTCGCGCATATCAATCTTGCCCGTCACCGCCGCCGAGATGAGCGCCATGCGGTATTCGCGCAGCAATTCGATGGATTTCCCGACCAGCGTATCGATACGCGCCGTCTCGCGGTCGAGGAAGGCGGCAATGGCGCGTTGCTCATCGAGCGGGGGAATGGTAACCCCGATGTTGCCGACCTCCGGCGCATTGATTGCCGGGTAGCTGACACCGGTAGAACATGACACAACCGTCTCGACGAAGAACGGGGATCGCAGCGCGTAGGACAGATAGCCGGAATCGAGTTTGCGAGGCCGAACCACCGCGAAACCGGTGGAGACGATCATGTTGTCGTTCGGGTCGCGAATCGGGGCGATGGCCCGCAGATAGGTGCGAACTGTGGAAACAATCGTGTCGCCGTCGCGCACGATACGCCTTGCCCGCGATGGTGCATCTTCGAAACGGTAGGTTTCCGTGGCCACGATTCCTTTGGCCGCATCAACGCTGCCAATATCGACGTAAACGAACTCATAGTCGGGATCGGTCGTTTCCGGGAGCGCTTCATCGTTGATTGAGGCGCTGTACTTCAGCCTTCGAAGCTCCCAATGCTCCGGCACATCGCCCAGCCACTCAATGCCCGATGGTCTGTAATGCGGATACGCGGGGCGGCTCATGATTTGCCCCCTTTGCCAGGCGCTTTTTTCCTGCTCTTCGGTTTGGCGAGCTTCTTCCGACTGTCCTCCGGGCGAACCGTCAAGTTTTCCTTGACGGTTGCCTTTGCGGATGCCTCGCCCGCCTCCTCGCTGCGGTTCTCCAAGGCCAACCGGGATCGCTCGATGGCCTCGTGCAGTTTGCGTTTCAGAACATCCTTGGGCGGCAGAACCGTCAGGTATTCGGCGACGTGGATGCCGGAGCGGCCAAGTTCGAGCAGTTCGATCTGTTCGCTGTTTTTCCCGGCGCAGAGGATAATGCCCAGGGGCGAATCTTCCCCCTGCTTGCGCTCGTGCCTGTCGAGCCAGCGCAGGTAGAGTTCCATCTGGCCCTTGTGATCGGGCCGGAACTTATCGAGTTTGAGCTCCACCGCCACCAGACGCCTCAGATCGCGATGGAAAAAGAGCAGGTCCAGGTAAAAATCGTCGTAATCCACGGTGATGCGTTTCTGGCGGGCGACAAAGGCGAAGCCGGCGCCCAGTTCCATGATGAAGGCTTCCAGCTCGCGCAGAATGGCCGCTTCCAGGTCTTTTTCCTGATAAGCGCCTTTCAGTCCGAGAAAGTCGAGCAGGTAGGGATCGCGAAACACCAGATCGGGAGTCAGCCGATCTTCTTCCCGCAAGGCTCGAAGCTCCAGTTCAGCCAGTTCGGCCGGTTTCTTGGAAAGGGCGGTGCGCTCGTAAAGCATGGACGCGATTTTCTGCCGCAGGGTGCGAACGCTCCAGCGTTCCACCCGGCACATCTCCGCATAAAATTCCTTCTGCAGCGGTTGTTTCAGGTAAATAATCTCCTTGAAATGAGACCAACTTAATTGTCTCGACAGTGTGGAGACTATTTGAACATCGGAAAAGGCGCTGGCGAATCGAATCATGTGGCGGATGTTTTTTACGGAAAACCCGTTCCCGTATTCCATCTCCAATTGTCTCGACACTGTAGAGACAATCTCTTCCCCATACTCCGCCCGCTCGCCCTTGAGAATCGCCTGGCCAACGCGACCGCCGACCCGCCAGTAGAGCATGGTCAACCCGGCATTTACCGTGGCGGCTACGGCCGCCCGTGCTTCCTCGATCATTTTTCGCAGATCGCCGAGCAACCTATCCGTGGTGGCCGGGAGAACGGAAGGTTTTACCGGTTTGTCGCTCATTCCGTCACCTCCGCGAGCATGTCCGCGATTTCCTTCTCGATCTTCTTGAGATCGGCCTCAATTTTTTCAAGCGGCCTTGGCGGGGTGTATTTGTAGAAATAGCGATTGATGTTGATTTCGTAGCCGACCCTGGTCTTGGACTCGTCCACCCAGGCATCCGGCACGTGAGGCAGGACCTCGCGCTTCATGTATTCGTCCACGTCTTCCTTGAGCGGCACGTTCTCGTAGTCGCGCAGTTCGGGATCGGGATCGGGGTCCCCCTTGGCGCCGGTGCAGACATCTGCTGTTTCGTCCCGTTCCGCCAGGGCCATGAGGAGGACCTTCAACAGGACGGCGGGAATCTTGAGACCCGCCTTCTTGAACGCTGTCTTCACCATCTCCGAGAACTGTTCCCGGTTCTTGACGATGCCTTTACCGGCAAGCGGCCGCAGGGCGGACAGGATGCCCTCCTGCAGCTTGCGGCCTTCTTCGATCTTGGCCTGAGCGGCTTTTGTATCCTTGCGCTTTTTGCTGGAGGCAAGGTTGGCGAAGGCCGTGGTATCCTTGAGACGGGCGATTCGAGCCTCGTCCACCGCGAAGTTGAGCCGCAGAGGACGTTCTACCGTGATGCGCCGGTATCCGAAGTCGGCGTTGTCGAAAATGCGGACGTGATCCGCATCCTTTAGATTCCCGTAGAGACGGGTAATCTCGTCGCGCTGATCGTCGCAGACTTCGTTGCGCTTGTTGCCGAGGGACTTGCGCATCTTCTTGAAGAACTTCGTTCCGTCCACCAGTTGAATCTTGCCCCTGCGACCTGGCTTCTTCCGGTTGGTGACGATCCAGAGGTAGGTGTAGATGCCCGTGTTGTAAAAGAGTTGGTCCGGCAGGGCGACGATGGCCTCCAGCCAATCGTTCTCGATGATCCAGCGGCGGATCTCGCTCTCTCCCGACCCGGCCGCGCCGGTGAACAACGGCGAACCGTTAAAGACGATCCCAAGGCGGGTGCCGCCTTCCTTCGGGTCCCTGCCTGCGCCTTGCTCGTCGCGGCAGGCAGGCTTCATCTTGCTGATCATGTGCATGATAAAGAGAAGGGAGCCGTCATTGATGCGGGGCAGTCCCGCGCCGAAACGTCCTCCAAAGCCCTGTTCTTCATGTTCGCGTGTCACGAAGTCGGCTTCCGGCTTCCACTCCACGCCGAAGGGCGGATTGGCCAGCATGTAATCGAACTTATGGCGAGGAAACCGGTCGTCGGTAAAGCTGTCGCCGAATGCGATGTGCTCGATATCCTGCCCCTTGATCATCATGTCCGAGCCGCAGATGGCGTAGGCCTGGCCGTTGTAGTCCTGACCGAAGACTTCCAGGCGGGCGTCGGGGTTGAGCTCGCGCACGTAATCCTCAGCCACGGACAACATGCCGCCTGTCCCGCAGGCCGGGTCGTATAGGGTCTTGACGATTCCTTTGGTGGTCAGGATGTCACCGTCAGGCATAAATGAGAAACCCTTGATGTAGTTGGTCAGATTTGCGGCGATGTTGTTCGGGTCGCCTTTGAGCTTTTCAAAGGTGTAGCGGCTTGTATTGTAGAAAGGCACGCCCGTGACGCGGCAGAGAATAGTATAACGTTTCATAAAAATATTTATATATAGGACGATTTAAGGTATATTGACCTCCAAACCAAAAGGAGGTAATCAATATGCCACGGAAGAGCCAGAAAGCAAAGTTAATTTTAGACGAGAGACAAAAGGAATAGTTGCAAAAGATATCCCAGTCACGTAAGGGGTCGTTAAGAGAAGTCCAGCGGGCAAACATTTTGTTGAGATATTCAGAATATACAAGCCTAACTTTCCCTTTAACTCTATCTTTAATGATTGGGTCCTGATTAAGGAAGCAGGTCTTTAGAAACTGGAGGTTGTCGCCCTGAACAATGAGATTTCGCCAGTTGGCATCACCCCCAGCGGTGTTTTCCTCGAAAAGCTGCAATTGCGTGGCGCTTTTATTGATCCTGCCGCCGTCAAAGGAGCGCTCCAGTTGCAGGTGCGAGCCGCCGCCGAAGATGGCGGCTTCACTGAGAATGGCAGCCTCAGTGCGTTTGCCCTGATATTCGATGGTGGGAATTTTTGAATCTTTCAGCGTTTTAAAATCAAAGGAGGCATACATGCTTGGGAACAGCTTTTGTGCCAGTTCCCGGGGCGGCTCCATACCTTCGTTCAGACAGCGCTGCAAGGTCAGCATGTCTTCTTCGGTTAGATTGATTTCAGCCAACTGTAGATTCCTTTCGACTATCTCTTCTTTGTTTTTGCGGCATAAGCCGCTTGTTTTTCCTTTACGGTAAAGCCGATTTTTTTCCTGGGTTGTGCGTCGGTCTCAAGAAGCTGTTTGATGGCTTCGAATACGATTCTGAAATTTTCGTCATATTTTTTTTCCATGGCCTCAATTTTTTTCTTAAGATCCGCGTGCGTTGACAACATTTCCCGAAGTTGGGTAAACGCCCGCATGATTTGAATATTGACCTGGACAGCCCTTTCGCTCTTTAAGACAGAGGAAAGCATTAATACACCATGTTCCGTAAATGCAAATGGAAGGATACGCAGCCCCATTGTGTCCTGATTGGAGGTCGCAAATTGCGACCTCCAATTTTTTAATTCCTCTTTTGTGAGTTCAAACATGAAATCTTCCGGGAATCTTTCAATATTCCTTCGCACCTGTTCTTTTAAACGTTTTGTTTCAACACCGTAAAGTTCTGCCAAATCTCTGTCCAGCATTACCTTTTGGACACGGATTATGATTTTATCCGGCAGCAGCGGAAGGCTGATCCCATAATCGTTTGTGTCAGGTTATGGAAGTCAGCCGGAGCGGAACCGACAACTGCTATCGTTTTTCCGGTCTAATCGTTTCGCCCGGTTGTATTCGCGCGCGTTGCGGACGAGGGCTGGCGCCCACAGGGGGGTTCCCAGGGCGTGGATGTGGGTGTAGGTCGCAAGAATATTTTTATACCGCAGCCCGTCCTTTTTGTTGATGAACCCGCTGCCCCGTTTCATGGAAAAAATCAGGTCCGCTTCATTCCCATCCCATTTCAAGACCCGGGAATAGTGAAATTCATGGCCTCTTAATTCGGTCCCGACCGCAAAATAGGGGTTTTTCTTCGTGACCTCAACCACCGTGTATCCGTGCCCCTCGGGTTTGTCTGAAAAGCCGAAGACGATCGGGAAAACCCCTGCCATGGGATAGCTCGTTTCGTTCATCACCAGGCTCTGGCCCAGATATATCAGGCCCCCGCATTCGGCATACACGGGAAGGCCCTCACGGGCTAAAGACTTCAGGCACGCTTTGAATCTTTCGTTGTCCGCCAGTTGCCGCGCATGGGTTTCCGGAAACCCGCCGCCCATATAGATGGCATCAACCGGCGGCACCGGACCGGTTTTTAAGGGGCTGATAAATACGGGCGTGGCGCCTTCTGCTTCCAGCGCTTCAATATTTTCTGGATAGTAGAACTGAAATGCGGCGTCCTGGACAATACCGATTTTAAGCTCCCGATCCGGTTCGTCAGCGGCGGCCTTTTTTAAGTCGCGGCGGCCGGCGGTTCTCCGGAACTCCGGGGGTTGATCCGGTTCCGTTGCGCCTTTTTCGGCGCCCCGGCCGATACATAAGGTGTCCGGAACCTTCCAGTCCGGCTTTACCAGGACGTTTTGGTCGGCAACTGCGGCCAGGGCTTTCAGATCCAGGTAGGCTTCCGCCATTTCCCGGGCGCCGGCGATGGCGTCCTGTGCCCGGCAATTTTCCGCCGGGGGTATCAACCCCATATGCCGCTCGGGCAATTCCTGCCGGATCAATTTCGGCACGGCGCCCAACACAGGAATGCCGCAATGCTGCTCGATGCTCCGGCGAATGATTCTTTCATGGCGGGCGCCGGCAATCCGGTTCAGGATGACCCCCTTGATTTTCAGGTGCGGGTCGAACCGGAGGCATCCTAACACGGCGGCGGCGAGGGTGCGCGTGGACTTGGTGCAGTCCAGGCAGACAATTACAGGTGAATCCAGCAACTTGGCCAGTTCCGCCGTACTGGTGCTGCCCTTATGATCTATGCCGTCATAAAGACCGCGATTGCCTTCAATCACCGCCACATCGGACTTTGAGGAACGAAAAAGAAATGACTTTAGGACCTGCTCTTGGGGCATCATGAAGGTGTCCAGGTTGTGACAGGGGCTTGCGGCTGCCAGTGCCAGCCAGCCCGTGTCGATATAATCCGGACCCTTTTTGAACGGGGCGATTTTTTTGCCGCACTTTCTCCAGGCGGCTATAATTCCAATGGACAGCAAAGTCTTTCCGGCACCGCCCCGCATAGCCGAAATAACCAGTCTGGGGATTTTCATACCCTAACCGTCAATCTTTATCTTTGCCGGCGGCCTGTTGTCCCATGCCCTTGAGACCGATCAAGGTGGTGCTGCCGCTGGACCAGTACTCCAGGATACCTTCCCTTACCATCTCATTAACAATATTGTTTACCACCCTGGGTTTCTCATCCGGTACCATGGGATAGAAATCCTTAAGGTAGAACATGGTCTTTCCTTTTTTCTGCTGCAACTTTTCAACGATAGCCTTCTTGGCTGTTTCTTTGTCCATTTTATTGTCCCGCCCTGATTAAAACTTGAAGTTGGTGGTCTGCCGCCAGGTGTAATAGGCCGGATCCCGGAAATCATCGATCAGGTGATGGGTAAACTCCAGCTCGCATTTTTCAAAAAATCTTTCCCATCCGATCCTATCGGCCCAGTCCCCCAGTCTTTCATATTTCCTGGCATCGCCGGCATAGGCCTCAACAATTTTTTTAATGGCCGCTGTGGTCCGCGGCCATCGCGGCGGCTCGTTGGGGATAAAGGCCACCACGACCTTGGAAAATTTGGGGCCCGTGATACGGTTTGAAACTTTACCGCCCACCATCAGCACGATGCCGTCACCGGTGTCATCGGCCAGTGGCATGGACGGGCACATGGTGTAGCAGTTGCCACAGAACATGCAGCGGTCGTTATTTACACTCACGCTGTTGACCGTTCTTCCGTCCGGAAGTTCGACTTTGGCCCGCCGGATGGCCGCTGTCGGGCATGCGGTAACTGCCAGGGGTATTTCGCACATCTTGTCCAGATACTCATGATCCACCAGGGGCGGTTTCCGATGATAGCCGAGGATCGCGATGTCCGAGCAGTGGACCGCGCCGCACATGTTCAGGCAACAGGCCAGGGAGACCCGAAGGTGCGCGGGAAGTCTCATGTGAATAAAATCTTCAAACAATACATCCATGGCCGCCTTTACCGGCCCGGAGGCGTCCGTTGCCGGGGTGTGACAATGAATCCAGCCCTGGGTGTGAACGATGTTGGTGATTCCGGCGCCGGTGCCGCCCACGGGAAACTTATAGCAGCCCCCCGGCTGCTTCCGACTCAACAGGTCCTGTTTTAACGCCTGGACCTTTTCCCTGTCTTCCAGCATAAACTCGATATTGTTCCGGGTGGTGAAGCGGACATATCCGTCACAGTATTTATCGGCAATCTCGCAGATCTCCCGGATATGAGACACGCTCATCAAGCGGGCTCCCCCGGCCCGGACGGTATAAACCCGGTCGCCGGTTTCCGAGACATGGACCAGCACCCCGGGCTCCAGAATTTCATGATAGAGCCATTTGCCGACGTTCCTTTTAATCACCGGCGGGTAGAATTCATCATACTTCCTGGGCCCGATATCGGAAATTCTGTCCTTCATGGGCTCTTTTGGATTGTAACCTGAAGATATAAAGGCCACGCCCTTGTCCCCCTCATCTTTGATGGTGTTTTCTAAATTCCTTGATATCCCGCGTCCAGCCGCCTTCAACTTCTTCTTCTTTCCAGAAAATATAAGGGTTGTGCCTCGGTTCCTGAACGTGCTGGGGCATGGCTTTGATCTGTGTCACTTCCAGAAGCCGCTGGAACCCCAGCCGTTTGATCAGCTCGCCCACGCGTTCCCGGTTTCGGCCTTCTTCCATCCACCAGTCCCAGATCTTTTCGATAATCTGCTTGATTTCATCATAAGGTTCCTCGGCCTTGATGAAAGGAACCAGGAGGGACCCCATCTGGGCGCCGTCAAGAATCGGCGCCTTGGCGCCGATGAGCATGGACAGGCCCCTGTCATTTCCGATTCTCAGCGCTCTGGGCATCACATTGATACAATGCATGCAGCGGGTGCATTCCCTGTTGTTGATTGCAAGGGTGTTGTTTTCAAATCTCATGCATTCGGTCGGACACAGATCGACAACTTCCTTTTGAATGTCAAAAGGCCCCCAGTCCCGGCCGGAATGGGCGCCGCCATTGGGCGGGATTTCTCCGCCCACATAGGCTTTGACCTCCTCCGGATTGATACGGATGTCATCCCGCCAGGTGCCGATAAAAGAAAGGTCGGCCCGCGCAATGGAGGCCACGCAGCCGTTGGGGCAGCCGTCAAACTTGAACTTGAATTTATAGGGAAATGCCGGACGGTGCAGCTCGTCCTGATAATCCATGGTCAGTGAGTGGCACAGGGCCTGGGTATCATAGCAGGCATATTCGCATCGGGCCTGGCCGATACAGTCGGAAGGCGTCCTTAAATTGGAGCCGGATCCGCCCAGGTCCTGCTGCAGATTATGGGTCATTTCATAAAATATCTCTTCAATCTGAGGCGTTGTTGTCCCCAGCAGGATGATATCTCCGGTGGACCCATGCATGTTGGTCAGGCCGCTGCCGCGAAACTCCCAGAGGTCGCAGAGCTTTTTTAAAAAATCGGTTTTGTAGAATTTCCCTGCCGGCTGGTTGACCCGCAGGGTATGGAAATGGGCCACCCCGGGGAACATTTCAGGCTGATCGGAATACCTTCCGATTACACCGCCGCCGTACCCGAACACCCCCACAATACCGCCATGTTTCCAGTGGGTCCTTTTGTGTTTATAGGAAAGTTCCAGTATCCCCAGAATATCTTCACAAACATCCCGGGGAATTTGATGTTCGATTCCTCTTTCGTTTTTTTCTCTGGCTTCGGCTTCCCGCTTGATGTCAGAGACAAAACTCGGCCACGGTCCGGTTTCGAGCTGATCCAGCAAAGGGGTTTCATGTTTTGCCACGGTTATCCTCCTTACAGTGTATCCGGCCACGCTTGCATGACGAAAAACCTTCTGAAAATATAAATAGAAATGATAGTTTCCAGCGGTTTCTTTGTCAAGGAAAAAGGCGCTTTCATTTTTTCCAGACTTGACACATCATCGAATAAGTGACATAAAATGCCATGTAATATATTGCCGGTTAGCCGGAAAGGCATTCAAGGAACGCTGGATGAATAAAGACAACAAGGTGTATGACAGCATTGCCGATCTCATCGCAGATATTGACAACCCCACCCCGATGGTTCGCTTAAACGAGAGGATCAACCCGTCCAGAGAAATCGACATGTATCTCAAACTGGAACGCTTTAACCCCTTCGGATCCATCAAGGACCGGATCGCCAAGGCCATGATTGAAGGCGCCCGCATCGTAAAGGGCCAGAAATTGGTGGAACCGTCGTCCGGCAACACGGGCGTGGCCCTCACCGCCCTGGCCAACGCCATGGACATCCCTGTTGAGATCGCGGTCCCCGAACGCATCCCCGAGGAAAAGAAAATTCTCTTGCGCTTGCTGGGGGTATCCGTGCTCTGGGAGGCCGATGACCAGCTTTGTCCCATTTTCCCCAATGAAGGTGCCCGGGGACTTGTCAACGGCATTCTCCATGGGAGCGAGGGAAGCAGGTACGTCAACCTCAACCAGTATGAAAACGATCTGAACGTCATGGCCCATTACCGCACGACCGGCCCTGAAATATGGAAGCAGACCGAGGGGAAGGTCAATTATTTTTTTGCCGGCTTCGGCACCTGCGGCACCATCACCGGCGTGGGCCGATACCTGAAAGAGCAGAACCCCGAGATCCAGATCATCGGCATCGAACCGGCGCGGGCCGACCACAACCTGCCGGGCATGAAACGGATCACCGGCCTCCGGGGCGACCTTGTGCCCACAATTCTGGATTCCAGCGTCATCGACCATACCCTCGAAATTGAAGACGACGACGCCTACCGGACCGCCATCGAGCTGGCCCGTAAAACCGGGATCCTGGTGGGCCCCACCACGGGCGCCATATTAAAGGGCGCCCTGAACTATACGCAAAACCGAAGCGGCTGCGCGGTGGTGATTTCCCCGGACGATGCTTTCAAATACACCAGCCTTTTCAGCCCCTATGTCGCCGATGCCGGCAAACTGGACATTTAACGCGGCCCTGAACATGTGGGTAAGAATCATACCGTTCATCTTCAGCTTTTTGCTGCTGGCCGCCCATTTTTTGCGATACGGCCACGATGTCTGGGTGGGCATCAGCCTGCTGACGCCCCTGCTCCTATTGATCAGAAAGCGCTGGATTATCGTGCTGGCCCGATGGCTGTCCTACGGAGCCGCGGCGCTCTGGCTTCACACCATTTACATTCTGGTTTTCCGGCGAATTCAGGCAGGCGCGCCATGGCTCCGGATGACACTGATCCTTGCCGGTGTCGCCGTATTGGCCGCCTGCGCCGGACACCTGCTCAATTCGGATGCTGTCAAACGGGACTACCGATGAGGATCAAAAACATTTTCCACGATATTCCGGAACAGATGCCGGACGAACTGTTTGAAATTCTTCTGGAAGGCAGGCAAATGAAGGTGGAACGCATCGTATCCAGGGGTCATGCGTCCGAGCAGGGATTCTGGTACGATTCACCAATCCCGGAGTGGGTGATCCTGCTCAAGGGAAGCGCGACCCTTTCCATTGAAGGAAAGTCGGATCCGGTTGTTCTGAAACCGGGCGATTATCTGAATATCCCGGCCCATGTGAGACACCGGGTTGACAAGACCCACGCAACCCGGGAAACCATATGGCTGGCAATTTTCTACCGACCCGGGGTTATTTAGTGTCCATCCATCGCGTCTGGATTTCGCTCAAGATTTCCGGAGCCACTTCAAAACCCAGTGCAACGGCTTTATCGCAGTGAAGAGCGGCCTTTTCAACTTCTCCCTTTTCAAGATAAGCTATGGCCAGGTTGTTGTGGGCAATGGCAAACCCGGGTTCCAGTGCGATGGCCTTCAGGTTGGTTTCGATGCTTTCCTGGACCTTTCCCTGCATGAGATAGGCATTTGCCAGGGTCGTGTAGGCCTGAATGAACCTGGAGTTAAAGGCAATCGCCTTCTGTAAGGCCGCCACCGATGCCGGAATATCTCCCTGCTGAAGGTGCACGAACCCGATGTTCCCATATCCTTCGGCAAACCCGGCCCTGGAGGCCACCGCCTGCTGGTTGTAACGCAGGCACCCGTTCAAATCGCCGCGCTGCAGACAGATGCCGCCGAGCTGCACATAGGCTTCCGCCAGAGCCGGACTGCATTCGATGGCCGCAAGCAGTTCCTGTTCGGCTTCCGCATATCGTTTCTGGCCCAAAAGGGCAACCGCCAGATTGTAACGGGTCATCCCGCACTCCGGGTTTACCGCCAGTGCGCTCCTTTGTCCGGCAATGTATTCCTCGACCGTTTTGGGTTTTCCCCGCATCAGGATCTTGTCCTACGAACAAAAAGTTTTGAAGACCCTGCAGCAAGCTGCGGGGAATGCGCTCGCTGTTGCGGTTCACAGAATTGGCGCTCAGATTCAGGAGGGGGGTATTATTATGCTTAAAGGCTGCTTCACAGCAATTATTACGCCTTT
>JAUYIZ010000065.1 GCA_030688615.1 Desulfobacterales bacterium
GCATCGATTCAAATGCAAACTCTTTAAACAGTGATCTCATTGCTTCCCATAAGGCTCTTTTGCTTCCCAGTTTTGTCCATACAGCACGAAATAACTTACAGGAAAGCTGCTGGGTCTGATCTATCAAAAAGGCCAACATCATGAGCATGGCAAAAACCAAGCTCAAGTTTTGCTTGCCGAGACCATAGTTATGTCCAAAATGATAGCCCTGGTTCTTAAGCGTATTGAAGGTTTCATTTTCAATCTTCCAGCGGGTACGCCCACCACGCATGAGTTGATAAGCATTAACTTTTGTTACAGTAAAATCGGTAACCCAGCTAAAATGCTTTACCTTGTTTGGAGTAACCTCCCAGTATTCTAAAAAGTTAACCAATAAATCCTGGTTGGTCTCGTTGACAGAAACTTGATTTAAAAAACTAAAACGATGAACCATTTCCGGATTCTTTTCGTCGACGATTTCAAACTCGGTCATCCGACCCGCACTTCGCGCCATTTTGACCTGCTCGAACAAAAATGAATGATCGCCTTCTTTGACTCCCAGAAGATAGTGCAAATTATATTTCTGCGCCTCCCGGATATGAGGGGCATTTGAACTCAAAGCATCTTCAGTAATAATAAGGGGCAAATGGGGATGATCTTGCCTTAACTTTTCAAAAAACCGCTTGGCGGCATTACGTTCGCAGTCGTTCTTGGCCTGACCATCGTGTTTGACTATCAATTCCGGTGCTAAAGGAATCACCTCCTTGAAATCAGGATGAACAATTGCTGCTCCTAACATCTGTAAGTGATAGGTAACTTCCCCTGTCTTCGAATTTACCTTTTTCAAGCAAATATCAGAGTAAAGTTTCTTCGAGGAAAAATAGCCCGTTCCATCCAAACTCAATAGATAACAGCCCTCAAAGAAGACCATGCGTTCGAGATCTTTGCCTCTTTGCAGTTGCCGAATGGGTCCTTTAAACGCCGGCCTAAGCTCCTCGGGGTTAACGGGATCAAGAATTTCTCGCATCTGCGTATCACAAGGCACGTTGTCTATATTGTAAATCAACCGTAAATTTTTCGCGTATCGCCTCCTCTCGTCAAAAGCAAGCAATGACGGGTCTTTGAGAGAAAACATGGCGAAACCTGACATCAAGGCGTCTGCCATAGGAATTTGAATATCCCCTTGACGAGAATCGGATACCTTCGAAAAATCGCCATGAAGGGCTTTGAATAAGGCGTCTGCATTAAGATGGTTTCTGAGTCGAGGTGTTTTTGGCATATGCAATCCCTTCTTTGTGGCAATATACTAAAAAAAGAAGAGATCATTGTCCAGCGACACATAACATGATTATACGTAATTATATAGTAAATTGATTATTTATTCTGTGATAATCTATTATTTTCATAGATATTCTAATTATTTCATAAGTTGCAATACAAAAATGTAAAAAAGTGAACCGTCAATTTCTCGTCTATGACACGCAATGCGATGCCTGAACAAATGAGCGACAGCGCTATGGTTAAGGGTTTCCCCACACCGGTTGCATTCAGAGGAATTTTTCTTTATGATTGATTGCCATGTTAAATGGTTGGTAAGTCAAAATACAATACAATCAAAAAAGCAAAAGAATAATAGCTAGGGGGCAAGAGAAAAATCGACGCAACATGGCAAAAAATAATTACTACTTGTGCCAAAAGTTTACGAAAAATGAATATCTAAACACCCTGTTTTCAAGGCTAATTCCGGTGAGCGGGAATTGCTGATGAAAGCCGACTCTTAAATCTATCCCTTATTCCCGTCCCCTATAATCCTCCTCAGGGTCTATTCTATTATAACTATCTGTTTTTACTTAAATCTTAAAACTTAAATCTATCCCTTCAACAGGCCGCGCGCGGCAAGATCCGCGGCCACATCCTGAAGCCCCAGGTTTTCAAGCTGGGATTTTTTCTGGAGCCCGGTCTCCGTGTCCCAGTTTCGGTAGCCATACAACTCTTTGAGCATATTTTGAAACTGGACCCGATCCACCACCGCGCCTTTGCGGGAAACGATTTCACCGTTCTTTCCGGGCAGCAGGACATCAGGGTTGAGCCGCTCTTCCAGCAGCGGCAGGGTAAAACATGCCTCGGGCAGCACATCGCCGTTTTCGCCCCGGTGCCCTTCCCGGACCAGGAGGGCATGCTGCAGATTAGCGAGCCTTTCACCCACACGATACAGGTCGTTTTCCGACAGGTCCCTTCCCGTCACGGCGGAGATAATCTGACTGTCGACCGACGGGTCACCCACATGATCCGGTGAATGTTCCACATAAAGAATCGGCGTGTAATGATCACAAATTATAAGACATTCCCTTGCAAGCTGGCGGTCCTGAATGATTTTTGCCGCCAGGGCTTTGCCCTCATAGGTAGAATAATCCACCGCCAGTTCGCTGGCCCAGAATTTTTTTGCGATGGCGCGTAAAACCGAGGTCGAAAGATGCGCCCCCGGCTTCTTTTTGACCCAATCCATCCAGGGCCTGGTGATGCGGCTGACCTCGTGAAGCTGCTGGATGGGCTGCCTGGGGTCCATGGCATAAAGGAGGGCCGTGGTGATAAAAGTCCTCGGGTTGTAACTCATGGACTCTCCGGACTTGGTCAGCGTCATTTTTTCATGCAGCAACTTGGCGGCCCGCTCCCCGGCCGCCGCGGCCGCATGGTGGATCCCCCGGGCAAGCTCCCGGCCCAGGCCCCGGCCGTTGATGATGTCCGCTGTGAGGGTTTGTATAAATTTCAGGCTCCCGATTTCCGATAGGGGAAGCAGCGTATCTTCTTCTTTCAATACGCCCGCATGAAAGCAGAGGCTGAGCCAGGCGATACTGGTAGCCATGAATTTGGTGTCCAGCCCGTAATGGTCGCAGAGCCGGGTGGCCTGAAAAAGCACTTCGGCAGGCGGGGGGTCTTTATAATATTTCGCTGCCCAGGGCCTGTAAAAAAGACTGCTCTGACACATGAATTTTCCCGTCTGGCCGTCTTCTGCCTCATAAACGCGCCGGATGCATTCCACAACGCATCCGGAACAGAGGTCTATCCGGCCGCCCCTCTCGGTCTCCCGTTGGTGTTCGGGGGCATCTTTTTGCAAGACCGCAACATAATCGAGCAGCTTTTTAAGCTCGCGGGGCCGGGCCGCCTGAACGACGCCACTTCCCCTGACCGCTATGGCCTTAAGGTTTTTAGCGCCCATCACCGCGCCGAGTCCTCCGGATCCGCTGGAGTCGGAATCGGCCAGCAGCGTGGCCATGGGCATCAGTTTTTCCCCGGCCGGCCCGACGGCGACCACCTTAAAAGCATCCCCCAGCTCTTTTTTGATCATTTCCCGCACAAGCACGCTGCTCCGGCCCCACAGGCGGGAAGCATCGGCCAGGGCAATCTTTCCGTCCTCGACCTGGATATAGACCGGCCGCTCCGCCCTGCCCTGAATCACCAGCCCGTCGAATCCGGCAGCTTTCAGCTCCACGCCCCAGGTTCCACCCAGGTTGCAGTGGCTGAAAAAATGGGGACTGGCGGCCGGCGATTTGCCGCAGGCAACCCAGCGGCATCCGGACAAACCTTCAAAACCGGCGCACGGCCCGGTGAGAAAGATCAGACGGTTTTCAGGGTCAAAAGCGCCAACTTCCGGCAAGACCTCTTCCCAGTAGATTCTGGCAGCAATGCCCTGCCCCCCGATAAAGGCTTCGGTATAATTTTCCGTGGGGATGTGAACGACCTTTTTTGAAGTAAGGTCCACCCGAGCGATCTTTCCTGCGTATCCCGGACCTGGCGGCATATCCGTGCTCCTTGTGATGTGATGATGAATGCTTAATTCATTCGGGCTCTGCCGTCAATAATATAACGAACAGTTTTACGATTGATCTGGATATTCGATATAACAGGGCGGTTTCAGAGGATCATAAAGCGGCAACTTTTTGTC
>JAUYIZ010000028.1 GCA_030688615.1 Desulfobacterales bacterium
AGTTGAAAATAAAATGGGAGATTCCTCAGGTGTTTTTGGCGCAGCCTGGATCGGCCTGTAATTTGTCACCTGAAATGGACTCCCGGCAGGCAATAAAAACCACAAACAAAGGAGGTCAGCACATGAATAAACCAGGCGGAAAACACTTCATTGGAATCATTCTGGCGATTTCCTTCGCCGCCACGTTGACGTGTTACGTAAAGGCCGAAGCTCAATGGGAGGCGGAATGGCAGAAGACCCTGGAAGCCGGGAAAAAAGAAGGCAAGGTTTCGGTGTACGTTACTTCCATGGCGCCCGCAATGAGGAAACAGACGCTTATTTTCAAAAAACAGTTCGGCATAGATCTGGAGATTACCTCAGGCAGGGGCCCGGAACTGTCAAGCAGGCTCCGCACGGCAATAAGGGCGGGGTTGAATCCTGCCGATGTTGTCATTGCAGGAGGCGCGCCCGTGTTAAGTTTCAAGCAAATGGGCCTGACAGGGCCCCTGGAGGAAAAACTGATACTGCCGGAAATCACCGACCCCAAGCTCTATTACACTCAAACCCACCTTCCGTGGTTAGACGAGGGCAAACATTTTTTCCATATGTATGCTTATCCGAATCGCGATATTACGATCAACACCGATTTTATAAAACCCGGAGAGATTCAATCCTGGCAGGACTTTCTGAAACCCAAATATAAAGGAAAGATTGTGTGGAGCGATCCCAGTATCGACGGAAGCGGTTTCAGCGGCTTTTCCACCAACATCAGGAACAAGGTGACCGATGAGAATTACTACCGCCAGCTGGTGGCCACCCAGGATATCGCATTGTCCAGGAACCAGCGTCAAATGGCAGAGTGGGTTGCCCGGGGAAAATATGCGGTGGCTGTTTCGGTGCCCGGCGGCGCCCTGGCTCCACTGTTCGACGCCGGTGCGCACATTGCGCACGTAATTGTGAAGGAAGGGACATAGTTAAGTTATGATTCCGGAACTATAGGCATAGCGGCCAAGGCGCCGAATCCCAACGCCGCCAAGGTATTTGTCAACTGGCTGCTGAGCAGAGAGGGGCAGATTTTTGCCCAGAAGGCCACCAAATACATGTCTTCCCGGAATGATATTCCCACGGAAGGAATCGTCAACCCGGAATCAATGCGGGTACCCGGAGAGAAATACTATGTGGCCTGCAATACCATAGAGAAATGTTTGCTGGAGGACCAGCCAAAATATTTTGCCCTGGCCAAGGAGATCTTCGGGCCCTTGATCGGCAGATGATGATTTTCAAACTTTTTCTTGCATTCACCCTGATTCCCGCCGCTGAAATTTATGTGCTCATCAAGATCGGCGGCTTTATCGGGGCATTGAATACGGTGCTGGTTATCATCCTCACGGGCATTTTGGGCGCTTATCTTGCGCGTTTGCAAGGCATGTATACCCTGTATAAGATTCAAGCGAACCTGCGCCGGGGAATCCTGCCCACCGGGGAGCTGATCGATGCCCTGATTATTTTGGCGGCGGGAATTGCATTGCTCACCCCCGGCTTTTTGACCGACATCGCCGGTTTACTGCTGCTGGTTCCACGAACGCGGTTTTATGTAAAAAGGTGGCTCAAAAAGAAATTTGACCGGTGGCACAATACTCAAGATGTCCATTTCACGCACTTGTCGTGATCACAGCTTTTACGTCCGGCATGCCGGCAAGGCATGAGGCGGTCCGGCGGCCAATTTTTCTTGACTTTCAATTTCACATCCCCTATTCCTTTTTCACAAATACACATGTTCTTACCCAAACCGAAAGGAATGGGATGCATACCGCTGCAGTTCGAGGGGAAAAGACGCGGGAACAATTTCAATAGGTCAAGAGGAACGGAAAATGACCGGCAACGGCCCCATGGAGAAAGTTCGACGTATTGAGGCTACCGATTGCTCGATCGGCCCGCAGGAGATGCGCCAGAGACTCCTGAAAACAGTGATGGGAGCCCGCCTGGACACTCCCGCGGAGTTCGTCATCCTCACCGGATGCCGCAGTCCCGCCGGTTTCATCCATCTTTCCCACCTCGTCAAATTGCTGAACTACTACGCCGTGGATTACACCTTTCTTTCCGAAGAGACTTGCTGCGGGAATTCGTTTCTCGATGGACTTGATTCTTCGGCTGAGACCGGAGAAGCCGGGCTGCTGGCGGATTACGCACGGAACTTCGAAGGCCGGAACCTGGATCGAATCAGGAAGTTGGGCGCCGGGAAAATAGTGACGGCTTGTCCAGGCTGCAACACGCGCTATAACCAGTTTCAGGCCCATGGGGATGTAGAGATATTGTACTACACCCAACTTCTGGCCAGGTATGCCAAAGACATCCGCCTCGATTCCGAGGTGAATTTCTACGAAGGATGCCACAAGCACCACAGGCTCCCCGGTTTCAAGATAGATATTCAGTCATCCAGGGCCCTGGTAAAAGGAATGCAGGCATTAGATGTAACGGACATTCCCAACTACTGTTGCCGCAATCTGGCGGAGAAGATCTTCGAAAAGGCAAACACCGGCACCATCGTTACTCCTACATCCTGCTGCTGGTCGTTCCTGACAAATCAAGCGAAGCCTGACTCGCCCGATGTCCTGACGCTGACACAGTTAATGTGCCGCTCCCTGGGGATTGAGTAGATAAAATCATACCTTTTTCCCTATCGCTTATTTTCTTAATAAATAAATGCGGGCCAAAAACAAGGAGGTCAAGTATGGCTGGAAATTCCCCAAAGATAGATATCTTCACTCACATTCTTCCCGAAAAATACCTGCAGAGACTTTACCAGGTCGTGCAGAAAACGCAGTACCTCAACGAGGGTGAAGGCCGCGAGAGGTTAGGCAATCCGGCGCTATCGGATATCGAAGGCCGGCTGCGCGCCATCGATGAGCACCAGGGCCTCAGACAGGTCTTGACGATCAACATTCCTCCCATAGAGGAGGTTGCCCGACCCGGCGATGCCGTCCAGCTGGCATGCCTGGCCAATGATGAACTGGCGGAGCTGGTCGCCAGGTATCCGGACCACTTTGCCGCCGGTGTGGCCTGTCTGCCCGTGAATGACATGGATGCGGCCCTGAAAGAAACCCGGAGGGCCATTGAAGTTCTCAAGTTAAAGGGCGTACAGGTTTACACATCCTGCACAGGGAAACCTCTGGACGACCCTGTTTTCTTTCCCTTGTACGAGACGATGACAAAATACGACCTGCCCATATGGCTTCATCCGACACGAAACGGGGATATCCCGGAATACAGGGGGGAAAGTCATTCAAAATATCGCCTGTTTCAGACGCTTGGCTGGCCTTATGAGACGTCGGTGGCGATGGGACGGATGGTATTCGGCGGCGTGCTGGAAAAGTATCCCGGACTTAAAATCATAACCCACCACTGTGGGGGCATGGTGCCTTTTTTTGCGGAGAGGCTGACAGGTTTCACCGGGGAAAGCTCCGCAGGGGGCCGCCAGCCGATAGACGACTTCAAGATGTTCTATGGCGACACGGCCCTTAGCGGCGGTACACGGGGACTGATATGCGGCTATGATTTCTTCGGCGCCGACCATATTGTGTTCGGGACGGATATGCCCTACGGCGAAAGCGGGCGGCTTGGGCGCATGATATCCTTTATAGAACAGTGGGAAATACCTGCTGCGGACAAATCCCGCATATTCGAAGGCAATGCCAGAAGACTGCTGCACCTGTAACCCTTACTCTAATTGGGATTGCAGGTGCGACGGTCAGGATTTCACTTCTTCAAATCATGTTCCTTCATCAGCGCGAAGATAACCGGCATGATCAAAAGCACCTGGATGGTGGAGGTGATCAACCCGCCGATAATCGGTGCGGCGATAGGTTTCATTACATCCGCACCCACGCCGCTGGACCACAGAATCGGCAAAAGGCCGATCATGGTCGTGCCGACGGTCATCAGCTTCGGCCGCAATCGGAGAACGGACCCTTCCGTGACCGCTTCATGGATATCCTGTTTTGTAATCGTTCCTTTGATAAGGCGCTTTTGATACGCTTCCTTGAGATAAATAACCATGACCACGCCGGTTTCCACCGCCAAACCGTAGAGCCCGATGTAACCGACCCAGACGGCAACGCTGAAATTGTAGCCCAAAATATACTGCAGCAGAATACCGCCTGCCATGGCATACAATACGGCGATCATCACCATGACGGATTCAGAAATCGAATGCAGCGTCATATATAAAAGTATGAATATGATTAAAAATACAACGGGCAGCAGCAGCTTGAGCCGCTGCCTGGCCCTGATTTGAAATTCATATTGCCCGCTCCAGGACAAGGTGTACCCGGCCGGCAGTTTCAGAGTATCCTTTACCAGGCGTTTGGCCTCGGTCACATAACCGCCGGTATCACGGCCGGTCACGTCAACATAGACATATCCCGTCAATTTGCCGTCCTCGTCCCGGATCATCGCCGGACCTGTTGCCAGGGTAATGTCGGCCAACTGTATCAGGGGAACGTGCGCATACCGCTGGAAAGCGTCACCCGCAGCGCCGGGGGCGCCCATTGATTTCATTGCCGCCGGCCGGCCGGCGCTGAACGGGACCAGAATTTTTTTGAGGTTGTCAATCGTGTCCCTGAACTCCCGGGGATAGCGCAGGTTGATGGAATACCGCTCCCGGCCCTCGATCGTGCGGGTGATCGTCATTCCTCCCAAAGCCGTCTGGATCACGTCCTGGACTTCTCCCACGGTAAGATCATAGCGTGCAATCTCATTGCGCTTTATCTGTATATCGATAAAATACCCGTCCGCGACCCGCTCGGCATAGACACTGCGGGTGCCGGAAACATCCTTGAGGATGTTTTCAACCTGCAGCCCGAGTTCCTGTATTTTGGCCAGATCCGAACCGGATATTTTAATGCCTACCGGAGTCCGGATGCCGGTGGTCAACATATCGATTCTTGCACGGATGGGCATGGTCCAGGCATTCTGCAGCCCGGGGAACTGCATCTGTTTATCCATTGCTTCAATGAGTTCTTCATAACGGATGGTACGCTCATCCCCCAGGACTTTTTCTGCGAGGGGCCGAAAGCTTTCCGGCAAAAAAGGATAATCCTTTTTGACCCTGCGCCATTGATCTTTGGGTTTGAGATAAACAACGGTTTCCATCATGCTGTAAGAGGCCGGATCGGTCGCTGTTTCCGCCCTTCCGGCTTTGCCGAACACCGACTGGACCTCGGGAAAACTTTTCAAAATCTTATTCTGTGCCGCCAGGAGTTTGCCGACCGCTGTAACGGAAATGCCCGGAGCGGTGACAGGCATATAGAAAATGGCGCCTTCATAGAGCGGCGGCATGAATTCGCTGCCGATCTTAAAGGCCAGGGGCGCACACAGCGGTATGACAAGAAATGTGATCAGCAGCGCGGTCTTTTTGTATCGCAGGCACCAGCGAATCAGCGGTTCATATAGCCATTTAAAAAACCTCGAAAGCGGATTTTCAGATTCGGGCCGCAGCCGGCCTCCTTTCAGAAAGAAGGTCATCAACACCGGCACCAGTGTAATGGCAAGGATGGAAGAGGCCGCCATGGCAAAGGTTTTCGTAAAAGCCAGCGGCCGGAACATCCTGCCTTCCTGGGCTTCGAGCAGAAAGACCGGCGCAAAGGAAACAACGATGATGATCAAGGCGAAAAAAATGCCGCGCCCAACCTGTTGACAGGCCTGCACAACAGTAGCCCGGCTGTCTTTACGCTCCGCGTCCGTTCCTTCGGAAAGACGGCGATACCCGTTTTCCACCATGACAATTGCGGCATCTACAATGACGCCGATGGACAAGGCCAGACCGCCCAGCGACATGATATTGGACGATATTTTCATAAAGTACATCGGGATGAAAGCGACGATGATGGCAATCGGCAATACAAAAATCGGCACCAGGGCCGAGCGAAAATGCAAAAGGAAAAGCACAATGACCACACTGACCACAACAATTTCAGAAAGCAGCGTTTTTACGAGATTTCTGATGGAGCTCTCGATCAATTCGGAGCGATCATACATGGGAACGATTTTTATGCCATCGGGCAATCCGGCGCTGATCTCTTCAATTTTGGCTTTTATCCGGTTAATGACATTGAGCGCATTTTCTCCGACGCGCATGATCACAATTCCACCAACTACCTCGCCCTTGCCGTCCCACTCCACCAGGCCTCGCCGGATCTCCGGCCCCATGCTTATTTTTGCAATATCACTCAATAAGATGGCTGTGCCCTGCTGATTGGTCCCCACCCCAATTTTCTCAATATCTGCAACGTTTTTAATATACCCCCGTCCCCGGATCATATATTCCCTGCC
Source organism: Desulfobacterales bacterium (assembly GCA_030688615.1). Taxonomy (GTDB): domain Bacteria; phylum Desulfobacterota; class Desulfobacteria; order Desulfobacterales; family JAUYIZ01; genus JAUYIZ01. Next base: position 6,310 of record JAUYIZ010000028.1, read on the forward strand.
GCCGAATTCCAGCAGCCTTCCCTCGACGTCATTGTTGGAGGCTTTGATCCTTTCCATGACATCCCGGATCGAAATGCCGTATTTCACCATCCGGTTCGGGTCAATACTCACCTGGTACTGTTTGACAAATCCGCCGACGCTGGCGATCTCCGCAACCCCTTCTACCGCAGCCAAATCATAACGGATATACCAGTCCTGCAATGTTCTTAAATAGCCCAGGTCATGTTTTCCGCTTTGATCGATAAGGGCATATTGAAAAACCCACCCCACCCCCGTGGCATCCGGTCCGATGACCGGCGTGACCCCCGGCGGCAGCTGGCCGGTGATTTGCTGCAGGTATTCCAGCACCCGGGGCCTTGCCCAGTAGATATCGGTTCCTTCTTTAAAAATCACATAAACATAGGAGAACCCGAAATCAGAATACCCCCGGACCGTTTTCACCTTGGGAGCTGAAATCAGGGCCGTTACGATGGGATAAGTGATCTGGTCTTCAATTAAATCCGGGCTCCTGCCCTCCCATTTCGCGTAGACAATCACCTGGACGTCTGAAATATCGGGGACGGCATCCAGGGGAACATGCCTGGCAGCATACATCCCGCCGAGGATCGTCAACACCACCACGCTGATCACCAAAAACCGATTTTTGGCGCAGGCCTCAATAATGGTTTCAATCATTCTGGCGCTCCTTTATCTGCCGTGTCCTACGTGCCCCTGACCGGTCATTTTTTCTATGGCCTCTTTGAACTTCGATTCGGAATCGATCAGAAAATTAGCGCTGGTCACGACCCGTTCCCCCGGACGAACCCCTGTGATGACTTCATAATGCTCTTCTGCTTTGACGCCGATTTTAACTTCCCGCGCTTCAAACACACCGGACCCTTTATCAATGAAAACAACCTGCCTGCGCCCGGTGTCGATGATCGCGTCTTCCGGTATGGCCACCTTCCGTCCCAGGTCGATACTGATATCCACGTCGGCATACATTTCCGGTTTAAGGCTCAGGTTGCGGTTGTCAAATTCAAAACGCACTTTGGCCGTCCGGGTTTTCGGATCCAGCGACGGATAAATATAAATCGCTTTGCCGACAAAAACTTCCCCGGGCAGATAGGACAATCGAACGTTGGCCTTCTGCCCCAGGCGGATCAGTGGAAGCTCATACTCATAAATGTCTGCGTGAATCCATAGGGTTGAAATATCTGCCAGTTTAAACAGCGCAGCGCCGGGGGTCACGAACAGTCCTTTATAAGCCATTGTTTCCAGCACAAAACCATCATAGGGGGAATAAAGCGTAAGGGTTTTTTTCACCTGTCCGCTTTCCTCGAGCCTTTGGATCTGTTCCTCGCTGATATCCCAAAATTTAAGGCGGCGCAGGGAAGAATCGGCGATGGAATTTCCACTTTCCGCAACCTCCGGAAACAGACTTTTGACAAGATCCTTGCGGGCGCGCAGCGCCACGATATATTCCTCCTGCGTGGAGACGAGTTCGGGGCTGTAAATGGTGAGCAGGGGCGCGCCGGCTTTGACAAAAGCCCCGATAAAATTAACATAAAGCTCTTCGATCCATCCTCCGACCTTGGGCGCGATAATGACCACCTTTCTCTCGTCGTAATCCACCCGTCCGGTCGTGGTAATGATCTTCCGGAGATATTTTGTGATAACGGTGCCTGTTTTTACACCGATCAGTTGCTGCCGTTCCGGCGTGACCGTGATCGTATTGGATGGAACAACTGCCGGCATCGGTTTTTTGGCGGCTTCTTTCTTTTTTTCCGCAACAGGCTGCCCATGTCCTGCATGGGGATCTTTTTGCGAGGCGCCGTGAGAGGGACCGGCAGGGAAAAGCAGCCAAGACGCGATCAAAAGCATATGCAGAAAATTTAATGGTTTCATCTGGATCTCTCCATGGGAGAAAACCGTCGGCCGATAATATTTTCCAGCTGGGCAACGGTTTTTTCATATTCGGCTGAGGCTTGATGATATTCCAGCTCATACAGGTACAGGGTCATCTGGCTGTCGATCATGGTCATGAAATTGACTTTATCCACCTTGTAAGCGCTTATGGCGGAATTAAGCTGCAAACTGGCCTGGGGGATAATCCCGGACCGGTACAACGCCACCTGGCTTTCCAGACGCGTAATCATTGCCAGGGTATCGGCGATCATGAAGAAAACTTCATTTTTCATGGCGGCATATTGCGCTTCGGCCACCTGCACTTCGGCCAGTTTTTCCGCCACCCGGGGGTCCTGCCTGGTTTTGTAAAAAATGGGAATGCTGACTTCCACCATCGCGCTGAGCAGATCCCTCCGTGCCATATTTGCCCGGTCATCCCTCTGTGCGTAAGAAAATCGGAGCCCCAGATCCGGGTAATATTCCTGCTGGGCCAGCAGATAATCCTTTTCTTTCACCCGGATCATCTTTTCCATTTTTTTTAGCGATGGATTGTGGGCGACCGCGATCTCCTGCAGCGCTGCGGGGTTCAAAGAAAATTTTTTAAAAACGATACCCTGGGGTTTACCCAGCGCTGTCTCCTGGGGCCTGCTGAGCAATGACTTTAATTTCGCTTCAAAGGCTGTCTTTTTTTGGGTCAGCATGATTTGCTCATCAATCATTTTGGATATTTCAACATGTGCTTTGAGAACATCATATTGCACCCCTTCTCCCAAAGCATAGCGCGTCTGGGCTATTTTAACAAAATCTCCAAGAATTTTTTTGTTCCTTTGGATTATTTCAGTCGCCTGATAAATGTGGGCCAGATCATAATAAGCCAATTTTAAATTTCGTATGATTTCGTTTGCCTTATCTTCGACTTCGAAAGAAATTGCTTCAGCTTCCTTTTCTGCGACTTCTTTTTTCAATCTTCTGGCGCCGGGAAGAGGAATTTTCTGGTAAACCGAAAACTCTTTCATGGTCATGTCTTCCTCGACCAAACTGAAATTTGAGGGCACATTCACCAGGCCGAACGACAACATGGGATCTTCAAGAGCATAAGATTGCGGTATTCTTTTATGGAAAGCTTCCAGTTTCTTTTTTGCGGCCAGGATTTCAAA
>JAUYIZ010000078.1 GCA_030688615.1 Desulfobacterales bacterium
ATAGGTCCAGTTTCCATACCACTGTTCATAGCCCTTTGGTTCCATCTTTCTTCATCCATTCATAGACAGAAGTCCTCAGTCACTATTTTAGAAAGGGGGAAGATATTCATTAGTATTCCAGGTTCTTCCTTTTTTCTTCGAATTCTTCCTTTTCGATCTCACCTCGCGCATATCTTCTCTTGAGGATCTCCAGGGCAGAATCCTCTGAGCTGGCTTTACGACCCCTTGCATCTGTCGATACCACAAGCCACCTGATCAGCAAAACAATTCCTACGATCACGGCGATCCAAAAAGCGGCCATGAGGATCATTCCAAACCACCCCATGCCATTCCCCCAACCCATCATTCCGGGCCCATGCCCCATCCCTGGCCACCCCATTGCGAGAAAATATCATTAAAACGAGCTGTATACATATCTTCCTCCTAGATGTAAACATAAAAGGCTTCCCGAAAACCAGGCGGTTTATGGGAAGCCCGAGGGTCTCGAGGGTCTAATACACCGAGCGCATCCAGCGCGAATTTTTGTCCACGAGGATTTTATTCGTCAGAGAACCGTCTTTAGTCTGGATCTCCGCCTCAAAGTCCCTGCCCTTGTCCTCAATCTTTCCCAGCTTCAGATTCGGGTTGATTTAAGAATAAACCGATCCTGTGAAGAACTCATGAAGGGCATGTGGGAAAAATATGAAGATTTACCTGGTCCGGGGAAGTCTTGCCCGTTATCTGCATTTAGGTCATAGGGGCAGCCCTTTCAAGGTAGTAAAAAGCGAATAAAAAAATAATGTAAATATATCAAGTTTTTGCTGGACAATCACCTCTGTCAAAGCTATGATAAGTTGTCAGAAATTACTTATCATGGAGGTGCATATGAAATCGAGTCCAGTGCTTAAAAGATTTTTTGAGAAGAGTCCAATACCAGTTATCGCCAGAGGAATGATTGAGCGCTTATTGAATCCGGCGCAGCTTGATAAATGGTTCGATAAAATATCCAAGAGTCAATATACACGCGAATTACTTTTTTCAACGATTTTTGACATTATGAGTCACGTTGTCCTAGGCAGCAGGAAATCCGTGAATGCCGCATATATGGCATCCAAGGAAGATATCAGTGTATCCATAACATCTGTATATAATAAGCTAAATTGCATTGAAAAAAATACGTCGGCAGAATTGGTGCGGTATGCAGCCCGTGAAGCTAAACCAATTATCGAAGCACTGGGGCCTCAAGAACCGCTCATTGCCGGTTTCCGAATTAAAATACTGGATGGTAACTGCATTGAAGCAGTCGAGCATCGGCTCAAAGAGCTTCGTTTCGTTTCATCCGGAGCGTTGCCGGGAAAGTCCCTTGTTGTTTTCGATCCTGTTCTGCGCATGCCGATTGATGTTTTTCCATGTGAAGATGGTCACGCTCAGGAACGATCATTGCTTTCCGCTGTCATACCGACAGTAGAGGCCGGCGATCTCTGGATATCTGATAGAAATTTTTGTGTGCGTAGCTTTATTTTTGGCATAGCCGCAAAGAAAGCGTTTAGTATAACCCGGTTACACGGCAATTTACCATTTGAAATATTGGGCAAAGAGAAGCCGGCCGGGAAAATAGAAACCGGAAAAGTGACGGAACAACGAATTGAAGTTGTTGATGAACTGGGCGAAAAGAGACAGTTCCGTTTAGTACGGGTGTACTTGAAAAAGAAGACACGCGACGGTGATATGCAGATAGCGATCATCACAGATTTACCCAAAGTATCCGCAAGTGCGCGCCTGGTTGCGGAGCTGTATCGTAGCCGCTGGAAAATTGAAACATCCTTTCAAGAGATGGAAAAATTTTGGAACTCGGAAATAAATTCACTGGGTTATCCGCCGGCCGCCTTGTTTGGGTTTTGTGTCGCGTTGGTTTCACATATCATTCTTGCTGTTGTGAAAGCGGCTTTGTGTAGTGCACATGGGAACGATATAGTGGACAACAGGTTGTCGGGCTACTATGTTGCTGATGAGATTTCTGGTACATACCGCGGGATGCAAGTTGCAATAGAAGAAAAAGAATGGAAACTTTTTCAAACAGCCTCGCAAGCAGAGGTGATAAAGCTTTTAAAGCAACTGGCAGCCAATGTAAAGATCTCCTCATTTCTGAAGAGTCCAAGAGGTCCTAAAAAACCAGTAGTCAAACAAAAACCTGATCCGAAGCATCCTCATGTTTCTATAGCAAAATTATTGGCAGGTAGAAAAATATGAGTATTTACTACCTTGAAAGGGCTGGTCATAGGGGTAAGGGCAGCCTGATCGTAAATTCAGCTCCGCGATTCCTTTGGCTCTTTACATCTATCTTGCCCCCGTGCGCCTCGGTCAGTTCCCTGACGATGGTCAGGCCGATGCCCGACCCATTGGAACCCCCTCCGTTTCCATCTTCTCCCCTGAAGAATCGTTCAAAAATAAAGGGAATATCTCTTTCCGGTATCCCTGCGCCCGAATCCTTGACACTGATCCGAACCTCCCGGTCTCCTTTTCTTGCCGCAACTTCAACCTCTCCTCCTTGGGGTGTGAACTTCAAAGCGTTGGAGAGGAGGTTGCCAATTACCTGTGAGATCTTGTCCGCATCGAGAGAGATATCGACGGGGCCCCGGGGGAGCGAGATCGTCAGTTTGACGCCTTTATCAATAAACAGGGGTTGAAATTGGCAGGTCATCTTCTCTACAAGCTCTCTCAGGTCTCTGTGCTCCCGTTTGAGGTTTAACACACCCGCTTCCGCCCGGGTAAGTTTCTCAAGACTGCTCACCAACCGGCCCAGGCGCAGGATTTCCTCATGAATAGAGCTCAGATTTTCCTGGGTTGGGGTAAGGACGCCATCCAGGAGCGCTTCAATATGGGTCTGAAGATTGGTCAGGGGCGTTCTGAGTTCATGGGCCAGGTCACTGGTCAGCTTGCGTCGGAACTGTTCCTGTCTTTGAAGAGATTTTGCAAGGTGATTAAATACTCTGCCTAATTGGCCTATCTCATCTTTCCCTTCAGGTTCGACCTGCTGGGTAAGATCGCCATCTTTGAGCTGCTGGGCTGCCCGGCTTAAGGCCCGGAGGGGTCGGGAAAGACGGCGGGCCATTCCCAGAGACATGATCAAGGCAAAACCTCCTGCG
>JAUYIZ010000079.1 GCA_030688615.1 Desulfobacterales bacterium
CTTCATCCAGCGGCACCCGACTTCCGGCACCGGAAAACCACCGTATTTATATTTGGTCAGTGTTCCGACAATGGGGTTGTTATCAATGAAAATCTCCTTTTCCAGGCAGAGCTTGTGAAAAAGTTTCGAAAACTGGGCTATCGGCGGCTGCCCGGCCGTCTGCTCATATACTTCCAGCAGAGCAATCAGCCGCTGGACATCTATCTTCGGCTCAGCGGCAAGCAGTTCTTCTTTTTCCCTTAAAACCCTTTCACTCGGCGCGCTGCGGTTGTCATCTGTAGCATTCATCGCGGTGCCTCCCATTTTTAGCCGGCGTGGTAACCCGGATCACCGGAATACCCGATTAGACCTAAGCTTGGAAATTCAATCGCCCATCAGAGCGATTAAAAATAACGCTTTAATAATCCTTCCAATGCCCTGGCGTGGCGGCCTTCGTCTCTGGCCGATTCATCGAAAAAGTCATGAGCAGGGTCTACATTGCTCTCTTTGGCTTTTATGGCAGCAGCCCGCTTTCCTTTATTCGCCATTCGTTCGCCTTTAAGCATCCGTTCAATATTCTCCCTGGTGCTCTCCGATATGAGCCCGTTTAATTCTGCAAACTGGCCCGCATGATTTGCCTCATCCCAGGCTATATCTTTTAAGGCGCGGGATATTTCGGGATAGCCTTCCCTCTCCGCTTGCCTGGCCATGGCCAGATAAAGACCCACCTCGGCGGTTTCACCTTTGAAATTATCCATCACCTCTTTTTCCACGTCTGTACCTTTTGCCGCACCAATTTTATTTTCAATAACCAACTCGCTCATTTTTTACCTCCTTTTTCATAGGGGTTACCGCTCAAAGATGTTATGGGAAGAGACAACTCTCCTCTCCTAACAATTTGTCAAAAGTGGCATTCCGCAGGGTGGTTCGCAGCTGATTTTTAGCTGAATCCCATATTCTATTCATTGCACAAACCGGGCTTCTATTACATGAAGTCGGATTCATGAGGCAGTCATTCAAAAAGATTTCACCCATAACGGTTTCAACCACATCCAGAAGCGTTATTTTTCTCGGTGAAACTAAAAGTCGATACCCTCCCTTGGCTCCCTGGATAATCTCCATAAATCCCGATCGAGCCAGCTGTTGAGCAATTTTACTGAGGAATTGATCCGGGATATCCATCTTGCGGGCAATCTCCCTGCGGCTAACTACGATTCCATCTTTTTGCGCTGAGAGATAGAGAACACAACGAACCGCATATTCGCCAGCCCTTGTAATCCGCATTAAGCCCCTCCATATATAGGATAATTAAGATCTATTTAGTCTAATATAAGACATTGCTCCGAAATGTCAACTTTAATTTGAATATTAAGAAGACGAAAGACCTAAAGAAAACCAGGCAAAATCGGAGCAGTTTTCTTTAAGCTCATGGGAATACGCTCGCTGTTGCGGTTCAAAGGTCTCTCATGCGTACTTTGCGCCGCTATTATTTTTGAACCTTTTTAAGAAGTTCCTTTTGTTTAGATTCCAACTCATCGGTCCACACCCCTTTTTCTTTAAAATACCTGACAGATCCGGGATGAAGCGGCCATATCCCCATCTCAAGGGCAAAATCTTCCAGATTGTAAGCTTTAGCGCCGGCATGATACGCATGAAACTCATCCAGATGGTCATATATGGCCTTTACCATCTGGTATGCCCGTTCTTCATTAAAGTCCAGCGGTGTAAAAATAGCGTCGCTCCCACCCACGCTGGAGACGTCCTTATCCTGACCGTTATATGAACCTGCCTTAAGGACAAAGTTTTTGCGGTAGGGTTGAACCTTTTGAACCTCCTTCACCTCTTGCTCATTCAGGGGAACAAAGTATATCTTCTTTACTAAGGCCAGCTCCGTGATGGGGGCTGATGGAAACGAGCTGATCGTAATACAGACATCCGTGACCCCCTCTTGAACCTGCTGCAGACAATCAGAAGACCTGCTGTACGAAATGAGCTTGATATCCTTATCCGTCATTTGGTAAAACCCTAACAGTTTAATTCTAATGTCATCAATGCTGGGGGATCCCATCATTTTGCCACTGATCTTTTTGCCCTTTAAATCTTGGAATACCTTTATGTTCGGGTCGGTGGTAAAGATATGAACGAAATTTTTTCCGCCCCAGGTAAGGGCATAAAAAACCCTTTTCCCATATTTTGCATAGGGTCCGATGCCCTTATCAAGATAATAGGCAAAGGCATTCACTCCCCAGGCGATGTCCACAACCTTCCTGTCCAGGCGTTTAAAACTTTCCGCCATGGCAATCAGCGGTTCGACTTTTACCCTGATTGGAGTCGGCTCGGTCACGTATTTTTTCCACATTTCGGTCATCGCCAGCAGCACACTGTTGGGCGGACTGCCCACAGCGGCGCCCAGCGCGGTTAAGGTCACAACTTCCTTTTCGGCGGCCTCTGAATGTCGGACAGCGGACAAATTCATAAAGCCCGCCAGCGTCAGAATGATTGCCCACACCATGATTTTTTTTGTCATCTTTCGATCCTCCTCAGTATTTTTTTGTTTATGTTTCTATAATGCTCCCGGGGCCCGCCTGTTTTTTTAAATAAAACAACCGGACCGCCATGACCCCCGGGATAAAGGCCGCCAGAGACATCCATGTCGACGATGTGCTGAACAATAAAATCGCAGCGCAGGCTAAAAACAAAACCCGCTGAAACCATTTGAGACTCAGGATAAAATGCCCCCCAGGTGGAGGCTGACATGTTGCGAGGGGGAGATAATAGGGTGTACATGGTGAGAAAATCGCTGACATAAAGCAGGTGATAACAGATGAAAACAGAGGAAAAGACCCTGATGAACCATTCCCGGTTTTTCTTCTCTATATGCATGATTTGTTTCTATAGAACTTGCTCCTCACTGCAGGCTGAAAAGTTTTAGATTTTCAAGTATTGATGAATCAGTCGTCTCAGTGAGTTCAGATGGATATCTGTCCTGGTTCAAGGTGAAATGGGAAATTCTGGGGTGCCTGCCTCCGACGATCCCTGCCTTGCCGGGGGCACCTCCCAGCAGAACTAACTTGTATTTTTACGGATAAGTCCTTCCTATACATTTAAAGGGGGTATGTCAAGGATTTTCCGATTACGATATTACAATCGATATAATTTTGTCAATCTTCTTGAAAATTAAAATAATTGGTAAAAACGATGATAAAGGATGGACAATCCATATAAAATCTTGCAGAGTTTTAGCACACTGCTATAGTATTTTGGCGGTCTCATCCGTATAATACGGAATCAAAGACACGGCAGTTGATAAAAAACACGGGTATGCGGGAAGAAAAGGGCACGGAGGTCGAGATGGACGTGAAGAAAACCGTATGTATGTGGTGCCACAATCACTGCAAGGTGGAAGTACATGTCAGAGACGGCAGGTTGGAAAAGATTGAAGGGGACAAAACTCACCTCGCGGCTCCATTGTTAGCCCGTGTGGTCAAGTCGTGCCCCAGAGCCGGTGCGGCAGCGGAATGGTTTCATCATCCGGAACGCCTCAACTACCCTCTGAAGAGGGCAGGGGAAAAAGGTGAAGGTAAATGGGACAGGATCTCGTGGGAGCAGGCACTGGATGAGATATCAGAGCGGTTAAGGAAGGTCCGGGATGAATATGGGGCAGAAGCCCTGGCGTTTACTCGAGGGACCTACCGTAATCCTCGTGAATTTACCGCGCGCTTTTTTAACCTCTTTGGCAGCCCAAACGTCATAGGCGGCGCGGGTAATGTGTGCTGGGCGCCTGCCAATGTCATTGCATGTGCCTTGATGGGTTCACCTGCTAACCAGCCACTTATTGTTCCGGGCAAAACCAGAAGCATTCTTTTCATTGGAACAAACCCGGCACAGTCCAAAACAAAATTCTGGTTAAATACCCTGGATTCAATCAGGCAAGGAGCAAAACTCATTGTGGTTGATCCCAGGCGCACACAAGCCGCCGAAAGGGCCGATAAATTCCTGCAGCTCAGGCCGGGTACGGACACTGCCTTATTGATGAGCATGATCGAAGTAATTATAAGGGAGGAGCTCTATGACAAAGAATTCGTCTCCCGGTGGTGTCACGGCTTTGATGAGCTTCGTAAAAGGGCCAAGGAATATCCACCCGATCGGGTGGAGAGGATAACATTGGTGCCGGCAGAGGATATTGTAGAGGCATCAAGGATATTCGCCACTCAGAAGCCGGCAACCTGCTATAGTCATATGGGCATCGAGCAGTTGACCAACGGCATCCAGGCCCTGCATGCCAGGTTCATATTGCCTGCCATTACCGGCAACCTCGATATTACTGGGGGCCAGTTTTTTCACGGTTTTCTCCCCTTGATGTCAGAGGTTGACATGGAGATGCAGGAGGCGCTGTCTTCGGAGCAGAGAGGCAAGATGCTTCGATCGCCGGAGCAGATCTTCTCCTGGAAGGCCTATGAACTAATTCAGGAGAATGTAAAACGGGTCTGGAGCGGCAGCCTGCCGGCAAACCCTCACTGCCATGCCCACGGTCCAATAACCTATCGGGCCATGCTCACGGGAAAACCCTATCCTGTCAGGGCCGCGATAACCATGGCAGCCAATCCTTTGATTACACAAGCAAACACCAAGATGGTGTATAGAGGGTTGAAGAGTTTGGACCTTTATGTGGTGATGGATTTTTTTATGACACCCAGCGCCCAGATCGCTGATTACGTACTGCCGGCGGCTTCATGGCTGGAAAGAAGTCACCTGGGACCCGAGTTCGAAGTGCCTTATCTGGAAGCAGGAGAAGCGGCCTTTTCCGCGGCCGATGAAGGTGACAACGACCGCAGGACAGATTACGATTTCTGGCGCGGCCTCGGCCTCAGGCTGGGACAGGAAGAATACTGGCCATGGAAAGACATCGAGGCCGCCTATGACCATAGACTTGCTCCTATGGGATATACCCTGAAACAATTCATCACTGAGACCGGCGGTTCTCTGAGAATTAACCCGGAAGAGAAGAAATACGAGCAAAGGGGATTCGGCACCCCTACGGGAAAGGTCGAGCTTTATTCCACCATCCTGGAAAAACTGGGCTTTGACCCATTACCTAATTATGAGGAACCCCCGGAGAGCCCGGTCAGCACTCCTGAACTGGCAAAGGAGTATCCTCTCATTTTGATTACAGGCGGAAGATTTTTGCCCATGTATCATTCGGAGTGGCGGCAGGTGGATTCGTTCCGGAGGCTTCACCCCGACCCCGTGATGCAAATTCACCCTCAAAAGGCTGCAGAATTGGGGATAGAGGACGGGGACTGGGTATGGATTGAAACAGTCCGGGGAAGGGTTAGGCAGAAAAGTCAGTATTTTGCCGGGATTAGCCCCGGAGTTGTTCACGCGGAGCATGGATGGTGGTTTCCGGAACTGCCCGGGGAGGAACCTTGGCTGCATGGGATGTGGGAATCAAATATCAATGTGGTTACCGATGATGCACCAGAGCATTGCAACAAGATGAGCGGGGGTTGGCCTTTAAGGGCAGAGCTGTGCAAGGTATACCGAGTCAAGACATATGTTTAAATCATAGAAGTTCATGGGAGGATTTGATGCCGGCATCTTCTAAGGATCTATTGGAGCAATTGAGCAATGCGTCCGGGACCCCCGGTAACGAGGCCGATGTCCGGGCGATCATCCGGCAGCATCTGGATGGCCTGGTCGGGTTTTCCCACGACAGGCTGGGCAGCTTGGTGTGCCGCAAGCAGGGCAGTAAAGAGTCACCCCTTTTGATGCTGGCCGGGCATATGGATGAAACAGGATTCATCGTGCGGTATCTTACGAACGAGGGATTCGTCAAATTTCATCCCCTTGGCAGCTGGTGGGAGCATACACTGCTTGCTCAGCAGGTCACGATCAGGACCGCCAAAGGCGACATTCCGGGCATCATTGGTGCAAAACCTGTCCACCATCTCAAGGAAGTGGAACGTAAGAACATGCTGGACATCGAAGCGATGTTCATCGATGTGGGGGCAGGCAGTAAAAGGGAAGCGATGGAGGAATTCGGTATTTCGCCGGGCGACCCTATTGTTCCGCGAACCGCTTTAACCACCCTCCGCAATCCTCGCTTCCTGAGCGGGAAAGCCTTCGACAACCGTGTCGGGGTCGCGCTGTTTGTAGATGCGCTTAAAACTCTCGGCGCCCAGGAACATCCAAACACGATCTGCGGCGTCGGCACGGTCCAGGAAGAAATCGGCACACGCGGTGCCGAGACCGCCGCTCATCAGGTTAACCCGGATATTGCCGTCGTTTTGGAAGGTTCGCCGGCCGATGATTTCCCGGACTCAAAGGCCCAGGAGGCACAGGGCGTTCTCGGAAAAGGCCCACAAATTCGTCTTTTTGACCCGACAATGATCACGAACCGGAAGTTCTCTCAATTTGTGATTGAAACCGCCCGAGCCTGCCGCCTTCCCTATCAGGTCGCCGTCCGCACCAGTGGAGGAACTGACGCTAAGCCGATCCACCTGCACCGCACCGGGGTCCCAACCATTGTCCTCGGCGTTCCCATAAGGTACGCGCACAGCCACGTGGGAATTTTGAATCTTGACGATTACGAGCATACCTTGCAACTTCTGATCGAACTGCTCAAGCGGCTCGATGCGAAAACGGTGGCGTCGTTTACGGAATTTCATCACCGAATGTAAGGGTTCACGCAAAAATAAATTAACGTTTTCGCATCTCAGCTTCAAGCCACCTTTGGCCGCTGCTCAATCGTGTCCAGAATCGGTGGCATTTACAGACAAAAAACCGTGGCGCCTTATTTGATTTCCCGAACCGTAGACATGGCAGTGGCGATAAGACCGGCAACGTCGGCAACGTTACTGGGCATGATAATAGTATTGGTCGTTTTAGCAAGGTTGCCGAACTGAACAATGTACTGCTCGGCCAGCCGCATGTTAAGAGCTTCGATTCCGCCATCATCCTTGATAGAGGCGGCGACCTTACTGATTCCCTCGCCCGTCGCTTTAGCAATCAGTTCGATCCGTTTTGCATCCGCTTCGGCCACAAGTGTAACTTGCGCCGCCTTACCCTGGGCCTCGTTGATCTGCTTCTGTTTTTCACCTTCGGACTGATTGATCATGCTCTGCCGCAAACCCTCGGAAGTGGCGATGTTTGCCCGCTTCTGGCGCTCTGCGGTCATCTGGGCCTCCATGGCCTCTTTCACGGACACGGGCGGTGTGATGTCCTTGATCTCGTAGCGCAGCACTTTCACGCCCCATGAAAGGGCTGCTTGATCAATAGCGTCAATCACTTCTGTGTTAATTTTTTCCCGCTCTTCGAAGGTTTTATCAAGGTCGATCTTGCCAATAGCAGAGCGCAGGGTTGTTTGTGCCAGCTGCGAGGCTGCCCGGAGGTAGTTGTCAATACCATAAGCGGCCTTTTGGGCGTCCTGAACTTCCAGGTAGATGAGGCCGTCTACCTCAACACTCACATTGTCTTTGGTGATGCAAACCTGGGCGGGGATGTCCACCACCTGTTCCTTCATGCTGAAACTGTATGCGGGCCGATCCATAAAAGGAATCAGAATATGAAACCCCGCATCCAAGGAGCGATTGAACTTTCCCAGGCGCTCAACTATGACGGAATTTTTTTGAGGGACGATGAGGGCGCCCTTGACGAGCACAACCAAGACCAATATGGCGACGCCAATTAAGGCCACGAGCGTCGGAGTCATAAAGAATAATCCTCCTTATCTTTGTTACAGGTTTCAGGTTTAGCTGGAGCCATCTGCCGCTCTTCCCCCTGGCTGGAAAAGAAGACCCAGGAACTCTCAGTTCAGAACATTATCTCAAACACGCGGGGCAGCTTTCATCTTGAGGCAAGATCGATTGGCTTTGTCCACTCCCGTGATCTCAGCGTCAGATCCGGCAGGAATTCGATCTTCTGAGACAGCGTCCCACATGGTTCCACGAAAACGAACGCGCCCGATTCGGCCGGCTTCCAGATCTTGATCGAGGGTTATCCGTGTTCCAACCGGAACATTGCCCGAATCTTCGGTTTCTAATCCCGTGCCTTCACTGCGACCTGTAAAGACGCGCATGGCTACTTTCCGCAGGGTCATCAGGGATACGACCGATACGATAACAAATACGGCGACCTGTGCGGAATACGAGTCTGGCGAGAAGAACGCTACGACCGAGGCGCCCCAGCTCCCCAACCCAAAAAAAATGATCACGAAACCGGGGATTGCAAGCTCGGCAAGCATAACAGCGATGCCGGCCAAGAACCAGACGAGCCAGGGTGAAAAAGTAAAATCCATCCGATCCCCCTTGTCCGGATATGAGAATAACTATGGAACCGCAACAGCGAGCGCATTCCCCGCAGCTTGCTGCAGGGTCTTCAAAAAGATTTCTTTATTACAATAGCAGTATAAAAAGAACATGCTTATAAGTCAAGGAAATGACTTGTCGATGCAAATATTTCCTTAATATCATAGAAAATAATTATCATCGCGAATAACTGTAACGTTGGTATACATCAAATTGTGTCTGCAGGTAAATGCAGTTTTTCTTGACAAGATCGGGGATATTTTTTATCATTCCAGCATTCAAAATTATTCTAAATTGTCAACGAATAATCTTCTGAACCTGATAGGATCAATTCTGCTTGAAAATTTGGTTCTTCGGAACTTAGAGCTCCACCTTGTTTCATTATAAGATCTTCCATTACTGTCTCATGTTGCCGCATTGATAGAGTTTGAACAGGGAAAAAATACAATGCGCTGTCTCGACCTGATTGGATATCGGATTTAATGGCTGTTCATTAGCCGAATATTAGAACTGTTTGTTCGAAAAAAGAAACCCGATTTACATGTATGAACAACTTAGGAGGGCCCATGAGAACAAGAGTCCAATTACTATTCAGTCAAGTGTTTACAGAAAGGAAGGGCGGGGGAAATTAATGATATCATTTAGGGTAGAAAAAGGGGGCTGACGTGTCAAACAAGAGATTCCTATGGATAATTATGCAGGTCCTGTTCTTTTCGGGATGGCTGGGACTGGCCGGAGCGGCTGCCTCTGGTCCCTTGGAACAAATGATCGAGGGAGCTAAAAAGGAGGGCGCCGTCTCGGTTGTTTTGAGCAGATTGGCACCGAAATCGATTAAGCGCCTGGAACGGGAGATCAGGGCAACCTTCGGCGTTGACCTGAAAATTGAATTTACCCCCAGCAACAACATGCCCAAGACCCTGGTCCAGATCATGATGGAAATCAAGGCCGGCGCCCCACCTTCTTTTGATCTCATCAACTTGAGCACCCATGCTGCCGAGGGCTTTAAAGCCGGAGCCCTTGAACGGGTGGACTGGAAGGCCCTTATCACCAAAGACACAAATCCTGAGGCGGTGTTAACCCATCCTGCTTTCCATGGCGCACTTGCCTATTATACCTCTCATCACGGCCTGCTGTATAATCCTCAAAAAGTATCCCCTGATAAAGTACCCAAGACCTTCCGGGAACTGGCCGATCCCCGATGGAAGGGCAGGGTCGGCATACCTGATGCTGTCGCAGGCTGGGCCAGAAGAGCATTTATACTGGGTAAAGAGAAGGTTTACAGCGACATAAGCGCCATGCTGAAAAACGGTGCGATTAAAGGAACTAACAGTGTCCTGCAAAATCGCTATCAATTGGAGGAAATCTGGATGGCCTTTACAGTCTCTTCCTATTGGAAATACACTCTTGATAAAGGCATGCCTGGGGCCTGGCAGTGCCTGGATTACGCTGAAATTCCGCTTTTTGTCGTCACAATACCGACAGGGGCAAGACATCCGAATGCTGCCAGACTCGTCGCTGTCTATCTGGCCGGCCCTGCGGGGGTTAAATTTACCTTTGAGGAAGCAGGGTCCGGCAATTTATTTTATCCGGGCAATTTCGAGCACGATATCAGGTTGCAGAACCAGAAGCAGGGGATTCGCGAGTATTTGCCTATAAATGACGCGAAGATGATAGAATTTCTTGAAAGTAAAGATTATGGAAAGTGGCGCAAGGAGATCAAATTGATCATGGATAAAGGAGGAGCAGGTTGACGCGTATCCCTTACAGCCATTCCAAAGGGGATACTATGGATAGTCAGAAATCATCAGGGTGAAACCGCCTTTGGCTTCACCCTGGCTTCTTTCATCTATGCATACAAATCTACGGGGAGGGTAAATAATGATTGTTAAGGATGCGGAGATTTTGGTTGTGGGTGGCGGGCTGGCAGGCTGCTGGGCAGCTTTACGGGCAGCCAAGCTGGGTAAAAAGGTGATCCTTATTGACAAGGCCAAGGTAGGCAGATCCGGCGCTTCAACCTTTGCGGCAGGTGTTATGTTGGCTCCCCAGGCGGATGACGACTTGCTGGCATGGCAGGCAGAGATTGTGGAAAGGGGAGATTACCTGAATGATCAGGAATGGGTTAAGTTTTTATTGGAGGATCAGATCCGAAGAATAGAAGATCTGCAACGTTGGGGGGCTCCTTTCGAAATCGATGAAGGGGGAAAGCTGGCCCGGATAAAGGGCAGGGGGCATCAGGTCGCTCGTATCTTAATGTTTCACGGAAAAAAGCTAATGGAGCTGATGGCAAGGCTGGTCGCTCATGAAGAAAATGTCCAATTATGCGAACGCACGGTTGTCACTGATTTGTTGTTTGAAGAAGCGGCCGGACAAAAAAATATCTCCGGTGTTTTGGGCTTTGACGCGCGTTCAGGACAATGGTGTGCATTCGTTGCGCCTGTTGTCATCATGGCCACTGGCGCCATGTTTTGTCGTACGGGTGGAGGTATGGTTGATAATCTCAGCGGTGACGGGGTGGCCATGGCCTACGAATCCGGGGCAGAGCTCATGGGCATGGAATTCTGCACAGGTGGCAATATCACCAACTGGATGCGAAAATATGAAGTTGCCGGCATCAACATGATCCAGGGCAGCGGAGCAAAAATTGTTAACGCTTTAGGCGAGCGTTTCATGCTGCGGTATGATCCGCTGCTTGCCGAGCGTTCCCTGAAGGACATTTTAATCAGAGCTTACAGCAAAGAAGTCCTGGAAGGCAGGGGACCGATCTATGTGGACATGCGCCATTTTTCTGCGGAAGCCTGGGAAAGATGCAAAAGAGTTATACCCAAAACCATGCTGGTTTTTAAAGAGGCAGGTATAGATCCGGCTCAGACGATGATTGAATGTACTCCAAACGTTAAAACGCCCAATTCCATGGGCGGCCAGGGAGGTGTCCGCGTTGATCTTAATTGCCGGACCACGGTAAACGGTTTATTGGCCGCCGGCGCTGTTACGAAAAACCTGGCCCACGGAACATACTCTGTGGGCGGAGTGAATTTAGCGTATTGCTGCGTTTCCGGCTACCGGGCGGGGGAAACTGCCGCCGAGATAGTTTCCGGATCGATCAAACCAAAGTTTCCGGCCGAGCAGATCGAATCTGCCAAAAGCCGTATCGAAAAACTTCTGGACGATGAAACAGGAGATACTCCGGATGATGTCATGCTTCGCTTTCGACGCTTGACCACTCCTGCACCATACAGTTTATTTCCCAACCGCTCCAGGATGGAAAAAGTCTTGGTTGGGATAGCAGAATTGAATCAAAAAAAATTAAAGGCGCCGGACCCCCATGAACTCGTGAAAGCACTTGAAGTAAAAAATGTACTGCTGTGCGCCCGCTTAAAATATAAAGCCTCCCTGCTGCGTGAGGAATGCCGGGGTGAACATTACCGCGAAGAGTTCCCCTATCGGGACGACGTCAACTGGTTAAAGTGGATAAAAGTTCGCAAATACATGGAAAATGACGACTTTCAATTTGAGGAGATACCGTTTGAGAAATATCCGGTACGGCTCAAGGAACATGTCAGAATACCGGCTCCCGTTCAGTATGTCTGCGCAGACGAGTCGTAATCCGAACCATTGAAGCCGGCCGGAAGGCACAGCCAAAGGAGGGAAGTTAGAATGGGCATCCAAAAGATTATTCCTGAAAAATGTATCGGGTGTGAAATCTGCGTCGACTCATGCCCGCTTGATGTGATTCGCATGGCGCCGGAAGGGAAGGTGGCGGTAATCGCATATCCCCAAGACTGCGATTGCTGTTTTCTATGCGTTGAAGATTGTCCGGAGAACGCCATCCAGGTTTCACCGCTGCTGACAAAACCTGTGATCTTGCCCTATTAGGTTCATATGCTCTACATCCAGTCAAAAGTTTTATGGTGATTTTAGATAGGGATGAAGGCCATGGCAAAATGGAGATGGAAGGAAGATGGTCACACCGTGAAACCGAGGGGCATGACATTCAAAGAAAGGTCTTTGAGGCAACCATGGCACAGGGGCGCAACTATAACCTTTGATTAAGGTCGGCTCTGTCCGGCAAGGACACTTCGGCCTTGTCCGGTACCAGGGTAAATAAACCCAGTTTAATGAAAAAATAATGGTTGATATTTGGTATAAATTTAGCATATTAAAAACACTATTATGGAATTTGATTTTGATAACAGAAAAAGTCAAATCAATAAGAAAAAACAAGGGATTGATTTTATTGAAGCGCAAGCTTTATGGGATGATCCAGACCGAATTGAAGCCCCAGCAAGAACTATTGATGAAGAGAGATTTCTAATAATGGATGATTCATAGTTTAGATAAGGAAGCTAAACGACTTGTTGTTCCTCGGCAGTCTATAATTAAAATTTGGATCGCCGAAAGATTGAAAGAAACCTCTAAGTAACCCTGGTTTGAAAGATCCGGTTAACTTTGATCCCAAAAACTACGCATCGTGCTCGGATAAAACCCTGCGTGGTGTTAACTCAAAAACATAACATGGGACTCCGGGAAATAGGAATAGATTTTTCTCATCGCATGAAGGCGCTGGTCCATGTCAGAAAAGCAGAACTCAACGCTGTTCTACGGTTACATTGTCGCTGCCGCTGGATTCTGGATTTGGTTTATTGGATTCGGTACCATTGGTACCTTCGGTGTTTTTTTTGTTCCCGTTTCCGCGGAATTCGATTGGACCCGTGCTGATACCGCCCTGGCTTCATCACTTCGCAGCCTGACGATGGGCCTGATGGCGTTTTTCATGGGCTGGATGACCGATAAACTCGGGCCACGTTTTGTTGTTGTTTTTTTCGGGTCCTTCCTGGGAATCGCGTTCCTGTTCCTTTCCCGCACCACGACATTATGGCAATTCACCCTGTACCACGCCTTGATTTCCGCAATCGGCATGAGTACCGCCAGTGTCCCGATCATGGCAACCGTCTCCCGATGGTTTGCCAGGCGGCGCGGCTTGATTTTGGGGCTGGTGCAATCCGGTGTCGGTCTCGGTGGGTGCATCATCTCGCCGATAACGGGCCGGCTTATTATCGTCTATGGCTGGCGGACGGCCTATGCGGTATTGGGAATTTTAGCCCTGGTAGGTATTACTGCTTCAGGTTTGTTCCTGCGTCGTGATCCGCGAGACATGGGATTGCTGCCTGATGGCGCCAAAGAAGAAAGTGCGCTTCATAACAGGAAACCGGGCGTCGAATCGGCGGCGCCGGCCCTCAATATAATACAGTTGTTCTTTACCCGCCAGTTCTGGGTCCTTGCCGGCCTGTATTTTGCCTTTGGTTTCTGCCGTTCGACGTTTACTACTCATATCGGCCCGCATGTTCAAGACCTTGGCTTCACACTTGCGCAGGCAGCCAATGTCCTTGCAATCATAAATTTTTCAAGCATCGCCGGCCGAATCGTTATGGGCCGTGCCGCCGACAATATGGGTGTACGGCGGGCCATGATGATAGGTTACGCGGCAACCGTCGTGGATATGATATGGGGCTTATACACCAGAAGCCTCTGGGGCCTCTACCTCTATGCGGCAATCTTCGGCTTCGGCTGGGGCGCCCAGGCAGTGCTGAGGTTTCCCGCCACCGTCGAGGTATTCGGCTTGCGCTCTGCGGGTCTCGTTATGGGCATCATGGGTATCTTTGAACATGTCGTGGCGGCATCCATCGGGGTCTGGGTCGCCGGTTATGTCTTTGACCTTGCCGGTAACTACTGGCCCATTTATTGGGCCGGTCTCGGCATCGCTCTCGGCGGTGTCATTCTTGCGAATATGGTGAAACAAACAGGACAGGAAAAGACAGAATATGAGCCGGGAAAAAGTTAATAATCGTCTTTTTAGATTTTTATAATTCCGGAATACTCGCAGAATCCGTTTCAGGTTGTTGGTTACACAATCACAAAGGGGGCTTTTATGAGCAGACTGATAAAAACGTGGTTTTTTCTTATGGTTTGCGGCGGGTTGCTGATTGTCCAACCTTTTCCCGCACACTCAAACCCGCTGGATCCTTACATCCAGGCCGCTAAAAAAGAAGGATCGGTTACACTCGGCCTTACGCTGCGAAGTAAGATTCATGGAAAGCCTTCCGGGGAATTGTATATTGCTGCTTTTCAAAAAAAATACCCGTTTCTCAAAGTACACTTTAAAAGAATCGGCGGGCCGCGAGAGAGAGAAAGAATTATTAATGAAATGATTGCCGGCATGTTCAACTATGACGTCGCCACGATGAGCGAAACGATGATTCCTACCATTGTCGGTGCAAAACTTCATCGCGTGGTAGAATGGGAGAAATTAGGCATCTTCCAATTTTTGATTCACCCGGAAAATTACGCGATTTCCCTAAAAACGCCGGTTTACGGGATCGCTTATAATCGCGATCTCGTCCCGGATGAAGTAGCAAAGACCTTCACCTGGGAAACTTGCATAGACCCCACATGGGGAGGCAAGAGCCCTGTTGAAGTTCGACCGCGGCATCTGGAGCGGTTTTACTCGGATGACGTATGGGGACGGGAAAAAACGCTGGATTATGCAAAGCGGTGGGCAGCCAGCAAACCGGCTGTCGAATCTAGCCGCTCGACAGCCGCAGCCAAGCTCACAGCCGGTGTGTACCATTTTATCTGCGGGATGCCCCGACATCAAATTAAATACCTTCAGATTCACGGTGGGGCTAAAAACATTGACATCGTATTTCCCGAGCCTGTTCTCGCAGGGACCGGAGATCTTATGTATCTTCCTGAAAAGGCCAATCATCCCAACGCAGCTATTTTATTTCTGGCGTGGAGCGGTACCCAGGGGGCCCAAAACCTTCTCGACAGTGTTGATTTTACCGGGCATCCGCTGGTTGAGGGAAACGATGTGACGAATATTCTAAAAGGAAAGAAAATCAGCTACCCTACTTGGGAAAGTTCGGCACGTTCGCATGAGGTCCTTGCGGAAATTCTTCAGACGATGGGAATGCCGGTCGTCCAGGGTAAAAAGAAGAAGAAATAAACTTGCAGGCAAGTTACCAGACTTTACAGGACAACCAGAATAGGAGGTGCCCAGATGAAAAGGCTCGTGGTTTTTTTGTTATTTTCTATGGCAGGTTTCGAATTAACGTTTAATCCGGCACCTGTGGTGTCTGCAACCCCTTACTATGAAGGCAAGATTATAGAGATGCAAGGGACGGGGCGTGTTGGAGGAGGCACCGATACTATGGCCCGCATCACATCTAGAATTCTACCGAAGTACATACCAGGCAGGCCAAAGATCGTGGTCCGTCCATTGCCTGGCGCGGGCGGTGCCATTGTCAACAACATTTTTTATGAGAGGGCAAAACCCGACGGGCTCCACCTATTGATGAACGCCTCTTCGGCCGTGGCCCTGCAAAGGACCGGGCGGGACATCGTTAAATATAATATGCTCCATTACAGGCATATCGGAAACGTCTCACGGGGTGGGAATGTACTCGTTGTCCGCAAAGAGGCTATTCCTCGCCTGACCGATCCCAAGGCCCAGCCAGTGGTTTGCGGAACCCAAGAGGGGACGGAGAATTGGCTGGGCATGTCCATGTGGGGCAGGGAGTTTTTGGGCTGGAATATACGCTGGATACCAGGCTACACGGGGGGCAGCGAGATACGGATGGCGTTCCAGCGTGCTGAGATTGACATGATGGGGACATCCAATGTATACGTTCTCAATCCCCTCAAAGAGCAGGGGTTGGCGGTCTTCTTGACACAAACTGGAACTTTCAAAAAAGGGACCTTTATACGCCGCGATGACTTTTCCGACATTCCAACCTTCGTCGAAACCCTGGGAGACAATAAGCCGACCGGCATACCTTGGCAGGCCTATCTTGGTTGGGTAGGAGGCAGCATGTTGGACAAGTTCCTGTCCGCACCGCGCGGAACCCCGGATGAATATTATTCGATCCTGGTCCAGGCCTGGGAAAAGATGAGCAGAGACCCCGAATTTGACCAGTTGGTGAAAAAAATGGTGAGCGATGTGTACGAGGTGGGCATTGGTAAGGAAACGGACGAACTTCTTAATCTGGTACTGGATGTGCCCCCGCAGGCATTGGGATATGGCGGTGAGCTACAGCGCAAGTTCGGTATTGTCTCTAAATAAAGGACTCCTGGCTTAGCTGAGCAGGCGGTTTACGAGGAAGGATTCCATATCAGAAGCAGCCTGGCAAGAAATTAAAGGATGCTGTATCAGTTCGATGGATAGCCCGTCAGGGTCCTTTATCTCGGCCCGTTTCATTGTGTCGGTGGCTATCAGGCGCGTGGACAGTTCCACACCATTGCTCTTCAAATTTTCCTTGTATTTAAACCGGTTGTGGTCGCGCCAGCCGGATAGAAGCGATAAACCTTTTACCAGCGAAGCAAAAGAAATGAAAATGATAGAAACCCTTAAGTCATTAAGGAGATTTTGATGAAGAGACTGAACAAAATGTGGCTTTTTCTCATCGTCTGCGGTGCTATGATTACCCTTCTGCCTCTTCCCGCGCACTCAAACCCGCTTGATCCTTACATCCAGGCCGCCAAAAAAGAAGGAGAGGTCCGCATTGGTGTCCCGCTGCGAAATAAGGTTCATGGAAAACCTGCGGGGGAATTGTACTTTGCAGCTTTTCAAAAACGCTACCCGTTTCTTAAGGTGAACTTTAAACGAATCGGAGGATCACAGGAGAGGGAACGACTGTTTAATGAAATGGTGGCGGGTATTTATAACTTTGATGTCGCCGTGGCGAGTGAAACAACGGTTCCCACGATTATGGCCGCGAAACTTCCCCTTATCGTAGAGTGGGAGAAATTAGGTGTCCTGAATATGTTAACCCACCCTGAAAATATGGGAGTTCATTTTAGAACGATGATCTATGGAATTGCTTATAACCGGGATCTCGTGCCGGACGAAGTTGCCCGGACCTTCACCTGGGAAACATGCACCGACCCCAAGTGGAAAGGCAAGACTGCCATGGATGATCGGCCGCGACACCTGATTCGGCTCTTTCGTGATGAATCATGGGGAAGAGAAAAAACCCTGGATTACGTAATACGCTGGGCCGCCAATAAACCGGCTGTCGAAGCTAGCCGATCGACCGGCGCATCCAAGCTCGCTGCCGGAGCTTACCATATGATTTGCGGGGCGGCCCGGGATCAGGTGCGAGATCTTGAGGTTTTCGGCGAGAACAAGTCCATCGGCATTGTTTTCCCCGAGCCTGTTCCGGTCTTGAAGGGAGCGCCCGCTTATGTCCTAAACAAAGCCAAACACCCCAACGCGGGTATTTTGTTTCTGGTATGGACGGGCACCCAGGAAGGCCAGAAAATTCTTGACGATATTAATTTTTCCGGGCACCCGGCTTTTGATGGAACCGAAGCGAATAAAATTCTCAAAGGCAAGCAACTTTCTTACGCCACATCGAACGATACCCTCACTGCCGATGATGACCTTGTGGAAATTCTTCGGGCATTTGGAATGCCGGTCGTGAGAAGTAAAGCAAAAAAGAAGAAATAAAGCCATGCGCGTCAAAAGCGGAGTGATCCATCAAATAGGGTGTGACCGTAAAAGGGCCGATCTCAAATGCCTTCCACGACTCATAGGTTTGATATTTAGATAGTGGCTTCTGATCTGGGCTTAGCTGCCTGGAAATATCAATTAATTCAACCGAAGCCTTTCCGCAATACACCGGAATATCCTGGGGTAAATAGCCGGATAGCCCATAATGATCCAAATGAGCATGTGAAAGAATTACTGCGTCGATTCGTTTTCCTTGGTCCTTGATCTTGCTAAAACTATCTCATTTATGGATGGGCACTATGCTATATTTGAATTTCGTGGCAAATGGATAAAGAGGATGATAAAAACAATTCCCAATGTTTTAAGTGGCATCAGGATTATCGCCGTCCCCTTTCTCTTATACTCCTCTTGGATGGGTTATCAAAACCTTTTTATTGGACTATTAACAATTTCGGAGCCGTTCATGGAGCTTCAAAAGAGGATCTGCTCTCTCCGCGGTATGCGCCCGTTCCTAACCTTTGGGAGCGCATGGCGTTATGCCCCGAAATCGATGAGATTGCATGCGGTTCATTCAAGAGGAAAGAGCCGCCTCAAATCGTTGGGAGTGGCTATGTGGTGAAATCTCTGGAGGCTGCCCTGTGGGCCTTCGCCCGATCGTCGAGCTTTAGGGAAGGTTGCCTGTTTGCGGTGAACTTGGGCGATGATGCGGACACAACCGGTGCGATTTATGGCCAGCTGGCCGGAGCCTTCTATGGCCCGGACCGATGCATCGGAATTTAAACCCACCACCAGCAGATCCCCTTGGGACCGGGCCGCCTTGAGATACCGCACATGCCCCGCGTGAAGGATATCAAAGCACCCGTTGGTAAAAACAATTTTCCTGCCGGCCTTTTGAAGCGGCGCGATCCTGGATTTCAGCTGTCTTGCATCCAGCACCTTGGGCGTGTCTGACTGAGTCATGGGATCTTAAACCTCGTTTTAACAGAATGTTTCTTTTTGCTTTACAAATACGAGCGCCTTTGACTATCATTCTCACATTTTAAGAATATTAGTCAACCGGGAAAATCAGCATCAAAAACTGTCAATTTTCCGCAAGGCATGGAGACCGCTTAAAGTGCAAAATCTTGTTCAAATTATGGGAGGGAATTAACGTGTCAAACACACCGCAAACATTTGAAGAATGGTGGGTGGGAAGTCATTACCGGAAATTTGTAGAAAGTGAGGGAGTGCCCCTGTACGAAGAAAGCTATCTTGATAACCTGGCAACCCTGCCCCTGGCCGAATGGGAAAGAAGGGGGGGAAAGGCCGCCTACACCCGCCTGGGGGACCAGGAGGTGAACAATCTACAGATCGTTGAAATTCCCCCCAAAGGTCAACTCAAGCCCGAAAAACATATGTACGAAGCGGTCATGTACGTCATGAGCGGCACCGGCGCCACCATGATCTGGCAGGAGGGGGAACCCAGACAAACGGTCGAATGGTCCGAAGGGACGCTGCTGGCCATTCCCCTGAACGCCTGGCACCAGGAGTTCAACAGCTCGGGCGACCAGCCCTGCCGGTTTTTATTTGGAACCAACATGGCTCAAGTGATCAACCTTTATCAGAATTTAGATTTCATTTTCAATAACCCTTTTGTGTTTAAGGACCGGTACCGCCATGAAATGGAAAAGGATTATGCCGAAAAGAACAAGCACTGGAGCCTGCGACTTTCCCAGACCAATTTTATCCCTGATGTCCGGAAGCTCAAACTGGACACCTGGGCCGAAAGGGGCACACGCACGTCCATCATGCGCCTTCATATGGGAAATACCAAGTCACAGATCCACGTGCTGGAAGTCTCCGAAGGCACCTATGTGACGGCCCACCGGCACGGTCCAGGCGCACACGTGATTCAGATCGAAGGTGAAGGATATGAGCTGTTATTCAACCCCGGAGACGAGATCAATGCGGAAGGACGCCGGAAGGTGCCCATCAAACCTTACGGCGTCATCTCGCCCCGGCGCAATGAATATCATCAGCACTTCAACACGGGCAAGGGCCCGTTCAGACAAATTGGCTTTAAGGGTTGGGGACAAAGCATGAGTTCTACTAAAAAATACGATCCGGTGGGAGCGGCCCGCAGTGACGACCGGTTTTCCTCTGCGTTCAAGCTACGTTATGACAAAGAAGATCCTGCCGTCAAAGAGGAATACTACCGGGAGTTGGAAAAAAACGGGGTCACCCTCAGGCTGGAGCCTATAGATCAAGGGGGATGATGAAACCTCTGGTACATTCCTTTGACGTGGTCATCGTGGGCGGCGGCACAGGTCTTTACGCGGCTTTAGAGGCCGGCCAATCCGTCAAAACCGCCGTGGTTTCGAAGCTCCATCCCATACGGAGCCACACGGGCGCCGCCCAGGGCGGCATCAGCGCGGCTTTGGGCAACGTGGAAGAAGACCAGCTCGAGTGGCACGCCTTCGACACCGTAAAGGGCGGCGACTACCTGGTGGATCAGCAGGCCGCCATGATTCTGGCCCGGGACGCGGTTGCCGCGGTTTATGAGCTGGAAAACCTGGGCATCGATCCAGCTGAAAACCCCATACCGGTTCTTCCCACCGCCCATTACGCCATGGGAGGAATCCCTACGGACACCCACGGGCGGGTGGTTGCGAATGAAAAGGGAGATCTATACAAAGCTTTATGCTGCCGGAGAATGCGCCTGTGTGTCGGTCCACGACGCCAACCGGCTGGGGACCAACAGCCTGCTGGACCTGATCGTTTTCGGCAGAAGGGCCGGAAAGGACATGGCCCGGTTCGTAAAAGAGGCGGATCCTTTGCCGGTACCCAAGGATGCCGACGCGGAAGCTAAAAAACGGATCGCACGGCTCTTAAAAGGGGGCAAGGGACCTTCCTGCGGAGATATACGGGAAGAAATGGAAGTGACCATGATGGAAAAGGTCGGCATTTACCGCAACGCTGCGGACCTGGCAAAGGCAGTTGAAAAACTCATGGAGCTGCGCCGGCAATACCGGGATGTCCGGGCACAGGACCGCCGCAAGGGCTTTAATACGGACCTGATCGACCGGCTCGAACTGCAGAACCTGCTGGACCTGTCCCTGATAACGGCCCCCGCCAGCCGCAACCGCAAGGAAAGCCGCGGCGCCCATTCCCGTGAAGACTACCCGGACCGGGATGACGCAAACTGGCTGAAACATTCCATGGCAAAACTGGAAAAGGACCGGGTCCGAATCTTTTACAGACCGGTCGACACGTCAGTATGGGAGCCGAAACCGAGAACATACTGAAAGAAAGGGGTCAAGGGTTCAAGGGTCCGAGGGGCCAAGGGTAATAAAAACAGAAAACCGCAGAGTCTGGCAATCCATGGAAATTACACTGAAAATACAGCGGTTCAACCCGGAAACCGACGACAAACCGGGATATCAAAGCTACCGGGTGGCGGCCGCCCCCGAAGACCGTATCCTTGACGCGCTGATGAAAATCCAGCGTTTTATAGACCCCAGCCTTTCCTTCCGGAAAAGCTGTGCCCACGGGGTCTGCGGATCCGACGGCATGCGGATCAATGGAAAGGACCGGCTGGCCTGCAAAACCCTGGTAAAAGATGTTTTATCCTATCTTTTCTAATTATTTTAGGACCCTGATATCTAAAAACACAACTCTACATTTCTAACCAGCGGTAGGGATATTATCTGATGAACCAACTATGGTCTGCGTCGAGTTTTGTTGGAGCTATATGCACAATTTAAGGGTCCAAGATAGTTGGTTTTTATAGATATCATCGGAGTGCCCGCCTATTTTCTGAATTCGGGAACCCCAAGATCTTGAGGGAGTCCCAAAAGCAGAAAGACTGGAAAGTTCAATTTTGCCATTGAAGATCATAAGAATATCGCAACAATCAACATAATGATTGAGCATCCAGTGCGGTAGGGCCGCTCGCTGAGCCTCGTGGAGAGGCTTGGCGATAACCCAGATCCCATCCGACGATTATTATCTCCAATAGCCAGAAACTCACACACTATGCATACCGGCCACCTACACTCAAATTTGGTCTAAAATCACTCTTTTTATACAATAAGTCCACAACGCGTCTATTATATAATGCCTCAATCAGGGGCCCTTTCCCTCGGCGATCTGGGCGCATTCTCTGCACCACAAGATGCTGTGTTGATTTCTTTCTTGACATACCATCGCGCCTCTGTCATGTTCCGATCCGCAAAAAAGTGACTTGGCGGACCTCGGATTCCGGCTTGCGGCCTCGCCGGCTGCCGCCTTTGCAGCCATGTACAAGGCAGTTCGCCAATCCTACCAATGCCTTGCCCAAGGGCGGATCGATCCGTTCCTGGGCCGCCACGGCGTTGCCGGACAGATGAAGGCAGTCAAAATCACGGCAGGGTTTGATCAATTGCTGTAAATTGAAAAGCATACCATGGGGGCAATTGACCGCTATGCCATCGTTTAAACAGCAGTTCAAACATACCCATTGGTTTTTTTTTAACTTAGGAGGTGTATCCATGAAAAGAGCAATCCATTTCTTACTAAGCTTGATTATTATGATATTTGCCATTTCTCTAATTCAACAGGATAAGGCTTTTTCGTCTTCTTTGCGCGATACGATGATCGCCCAGGCCAAGAAAGAAAAACAACTCGTCATCGGGGGCGGCAACGCAGATGAGACTCGGGACGAGCTGGTAAATTTCCGTAAAATGTACCCATTTATTGCCATGAAGGCGATTGTCGCCAATACCGCCAGCACAATTAACCGGATCGTTGCGGAAAGCCGTGCCGGCAGAATGAGCACGGATCTGGTGTCCGTAGGCACCGACGCTCTGGAGATGCTGACTGAGGAAAAGCTTCTGCAGAAAATGGAATTTCCGCATCTGAAAGATTTTCCCGCCGAAACCCAACCGCACCATGGGTATTATGTGCAGGCATTTTATAACCCAAGAGTCCAGGGCGCCTACAATACCGATCTCGTGCCCCCCAACGAAGTTCCCAGATCCTGGGAGGATATGGTCGATCCCAAATGGAAAGACAAGACCATGATATCCAGCACAGTGGATGAACTGCCGGCCCGTCTGGCCTGGCTGTGGCGCGGTAAAGACGGAAAGTGGGATTGGGAGCGTTCGTTTGACTTTTTCAGAAAGCTTGAAAAGCACAAACCCTTACTCGCCAGTGGTATGAGAGGGGGCATCAACCGGCTTGCCGCCGGTGAAACGGCTATTTTCTGGTTTCCAGCAATTGGGGCGCCGGCACGGTTGCATTTCAGCGGAGCGCCGGTGGGGCTCTTCGCTTTCCCGAAAATTATAGGGCCCTTCCGCAGTTTCGGCATTTCCAAGGGCGCACCCAATCCTGCATCCGCCTGGCTGTACCTTGATTATTTGACCTCGCCCCAGGGCCAATACGACTACACGGAACTGGTCGCTGCCACTTTGCCCGCCAACAAAAAGGCCAAGCCCGGCAAGCTGGCCAGATGGGTCATGTCGCAAGGCGGCACACTCGAAAATATAGTTCCTCTTTCGTACGCAGATCTTGTGCACAGTAAGGCAGATGCAAAGAAATCGGCAGATTTCTTTTTCGAAATCATGGGGATCAGGTAATTCAGGCCGGGCCAGCCGCCGACCCACTTAATAAAGGGAGGTTTAATAAATGCCGTTTACAGCAATCGAAAAGATCTTAATGAACCACTCTGTCACACCCTTAGACAAAGTATCTCCGGGTGACTTCGTTGTTGCACGTATTGACTTTACAGGTGGACACGAAGGTGACGCTAAGCATCCTATTGTGGAGCCACCAGGGATAGAAATACTGGAAGTGTTCGACCCAAAGAAAACGGGTATTTTTTTGAGCCACCACTTCTGTATACCTCAAAGTGACGCAGCAGCCCAGAATTACCAGAATATGAGAGAATGGGCCGCAAAGCTGGGGGTTAGAGTGTTTGATTTCGGTACCGGCATTATGCACATGCAAATCATGGAACAAGGGATTGCATACCCCGGCGCACTGTGCTCGGTTGGCGACTCCCACTCTACTGCTTACGGAGCAGTTGGCGCTATGGGGACTGGAGGCGGATACCTGGAGATCTGGCTTACCGGCAAAAATTGGTATAGGGTCCCTCCCACTCACAAGTATATCATAGAAGGAAAAACCCGGGACGGTATCTACCCTAGAGACGTAATCCAATATATAATTGGTAAAGTGGGTATGGCAGCATCAGTTTATAAGGCCATTGAATGGGATGGCGCTTATATTCACTCTCTGCCGGTCCCTTTAAGATTCCCTTTTACCGTGATGACAGTAGAGCTCGGGGGCAAAACCAGTTTTATCAGACCTGATGAAATAACCCTCGAATGGCTAAAGGGAAGAGTTAAGAAGCCCTTCCAGGTCGTGGAGAGTGACCCTGATGCAAAATTTGAGAAAATTTTCAACTTCGATGCTTCCGAGGTCACAGAACCGCAGGTAGCTACACCACCCAACCCCGAACACACAAAGCCAATATCCGAGGTTCTGGGTACACCCGTAAACCAGGTAACCATAGGGGGCTGCACCGGTTCCAGTATTTACGACATGAGAGAGGCGGCAAAGGTACTTAAAGGTAGAGAGGTCAAGATACGTACGCTGGTTATTCCCGGCACCAGAGAGGTGATGCGCCAGTGCGGGGCGGAAGGACTGCTGCAAACCTTCGCCGACAGCGGAGCCAATGTGTTCCCCTCCTTCTGTGGTACCTGCCAGACGCATTGCCTCGGACAGCTTGCTCGTGGAGAGACACAAATGCATTGTGGCCCAAGAAACTTGACGGGAAGGCAGGCTGAAGGTGCCTTCGCCTTTCTTGGATCTCCCGCTACCTGCGCAGCCACCGCCATCGAGGGGGCAATTGCTGACCCCAGAAATTATCTGTAGGAGGGCAAACGACAATGCAAGGCACAATGCAAGGCAAAGAATGGATCGTTGAAGGGAATGTCTGGAGAGTCGGTGATAACGTCAACACCGAGAGTATCTATTCTACTCAGTGGCATGGGAAAAAAGAGGTGGTCTTGGCGCATCTCGGTGAGCTGGTGATTCCCGAGTTTCCCAAAAAGGTAAAACAGGGTGATATCTGGGTGGCAGGGGTCAATTTTGCCTGCTCCTCATCGAGAAATGTCGCTGGCCTTCTCAAGGAAAAGGGGATTGGCGCCATCTTATGTCACAGCAGTTCTAGAAACAATTTTCGAAATGCAGTGCATTCCGGTATTCCGTGTTTTGAGATCGGCGATGAGGTGAAGAAAATAAAGATGGGTGACCGGGTGAGGGTTAATGTAAGGACAGGCGAAATCAAGAACCTGACCACGGGTGATGAAATTAAAGCTCAACCATATCCTGACTTTCTAATGGAGACGCTGGAGGCCGGTGGACTTATTCCAAAAATCTTGAGCAGAAAAGATGAGTACAAAATAAAGGTAACGTTAGGAGGTTTTCAATGAGCGGTCCTGAAAAGCTGAATAGGGTTGTCGAGCTGTTAGATCAAAGGGTGCTTGATGGTTTAATCATATACTCATCCGGTCCTACTATGGGGCCTAAATATCTACACTACTTTTCAGAAGTCAAACCACTAGGCACCCACAATGCCGCCGTAGTTACAAAGGCTGGAGATGTCACTCTTCTGGTTGAACCACAGTGGGATACACTCCGCGTCTCTGAGAAAGGCTGGATTAAGAATATCATCGGCAGCTCAAATTTCTTGAAGGACTTGGATGATGTTCTGCGTAAATCTAAGATCACCGGCTCTATAGGTATCGTGGACTCAACAGCGATTCCAGCAGATGTCTATAGCGTTATCGCTGACAAAGCCAAGGTTGAGGTAGCTGATGATCTCATTGAGAAAGTAGCCTTCGAAAGAGTAAGTGAGGAAATAGAGCTTGCCCGGAAGACGGCCAGGATTGCCGATATAGGTTTCAAGGCATGTCTGGCAAATGCACGGGTTGGTATCAGAGAATGGGAATTGTTAGCTGAAATTGAATACGCCATGCGCGCCGCCGGAGCCGATGATTGCTTTAATTTGATTGGTTCCGGGAAGCATAACCATTCAGGGCATGCCGCTACAGACAGAAAGCTCAGGGAGGGTGATACCCTCATTTTTGAGATATCGGCCATCTGCGGGCTGTATATCCAGCTTTGCCGTACGATTGTGCTTGGCGAACCCAGCAATATTGTGCTGGAGAAATATGCCTTGCTCGTTCAAGCCTTGGAAGAGTCCTTCAAGGAAATCAAGCCGGGTGTGCCGGCCGGCCTGATTGCAAAAGCTCAGAACACGGTTCTGCGTGCGGCAGGTTACGGTGAGTACTGCCGACCTCCCTACATGGCCAAGAGGGGGCACTTTACGAACATGGTCTATCATGCTAAAGACCGAAATCTAACTGAGAACGTTAAAACAATTCTTACGAGCGGGCAGGCCGTAATTGTACATCCCAATCAGTATCTGCCTGAGACAGGCTATTTGATGTGTGGTGAAACAATTTTGGTTACTGATACCGGATTTGAACGCCTTTCTGAAACCGAGGCTAAAGTTTATGTCAAGGAGGTATAGTTACGACATGGAAACAATGCAACCTACATTAACAAGAGGAAGATTTCTATGGGATCCGACCCATATGCCCAAGGCGGAGTTTCTATCGCGAGTTTCCAAAATCCAGAAGGAGATGAAAAAGGAGAATATTGGTGTTCTCCTTGTGTACAGTAGGTCTTTTGAGTCGGGCAACATTTGTTATATAGGTAACACCGTACCAAGGGCAGCAGGAGGCGGCGCAGCTGTCATAATACCTCAACAAGGTGAGGTTGCGCTGATATACAGGGGTGAAAAACGGGAGGTGGCCGGCACAAAACTGATCACATGGATTGATGAGGTAATACCTTCAAGCCGTTTCGCTGAGGATTGTGTTAATTACCTGAAAGAAAAGAACTTGCTCTCTTCCACCATCGGTGCCGTCGCCTGCAAACGGTTAATGCCCTACGCACAATGGCAGATCATTCTCGAAGGAACCAAGCAATGCAAAATGGTCGACGCGGACCATATCCTGACAGGCATGAGAATGGTGAAATCTGAAAGAGAATGCGACCAAATTCGTCGTGCCTCCCGTATCATTAACCACATCATAGGCTCTATCCCGGATACTACTCTCAAAAGCATGAACGAGGAATTTTTAGAGGCGGTTTTGGATAAGGAAGCACGCATGGCCGGTGCAGAAGATATTAGAATACTCATCGCCAAACCAAAGGGAGGCGAATGGGCTTTAAGACCGCCTGAAGACGCACAAATATCACGAGGGGATAGCCTGATCATTTATCTGGCAGCTTCGTTTGAACGTTATTGGTCGGAAGGAATCAGAACTTTTGTTGCTGAGTCTGCAAGCCTTACACAACCAAAACTTGATGACGCGCAAGCCTTATATGAAAGAATAAGACAAGGGATAAAACCGGGGAAAACAGCATCACAATGCTACAAGGAAGCTGTCGATGAACTGCAGAAGAGCAAGGTTGACTTTATACCAACCTATGGCCTGGGACAAGGAATAGGGCTTGATTTACAGGAAGCTCCCATGCTTACCGGCGAAGATTCAACCATGCTTAAGGAAGGCATGCTGCTGACATTTCACCTGGCAATAAAGGATGCGGACCTCGGTGCCATTATGCTCGGCAATACCCTTTATCTAGGGAAAGATGGTGCAGAATTGTTAACCGAGGGAAGTTGATAATTCCATATTGTTGCTTGTCGGAGAATGAAGGCCGTGGGTGTTCAAGAAAAGTATGACATAAGGAAGTGTGATGTTTTGATAATTGGCGGGGGAGGCGCCGGGGCGGTTGCTTGTATCGAAGCCTCAAAACACAAGGATTTGAAGATACTGCTTGCCTCTAAGGGTGGTGTCAGCCAAAGTGGGCTGACCCCTACAGCTAATGGGGGAACAGGAACTCCAGAAGTCGAAACCGGTTTTAATGCACTAGTAACAAGCGGGAATTTCTTATCTGACCAAAATCTGTGCTGGTATTTAGCCTCTGAAATTAAAAATGCTCTCCAAAAGCTGAGGCAACTTGGGCTTGAGGTTCACCAGAGACCAGGCGCGGCAACGGTTACAGTTCCTCCCGTAATGGCTCTAAAAAAACTTAGAAGACAGCTTCTGGAGGCATCCAACATTGAACTGTTAGAGGATGTTCTGATAACCAGTTTGATTACTGATAATGGAAAAATTTCCGGCGCAACTGCTCTGGATCTTACGACCGGAGACTTTTTTGTTATACAGGCTACGGCTGTAGTCATTGCTACCGGAGGACTTGCGGGTGAGCTTTATCCCCATTCCAGCAACAACCCCTTCGGTGTATCGACAGCCGCATCAGGTACAGGCCATGCTATGGCCTATTTGGCCGGGGCTGAACTGGTAGATATGGAAATGGTCCATTTTGTTCCCGTACCTCTTGGACCTCGATGGATGCACCTGAGATACTCCCCCCAAATGTGGACTGCAGTTCCTTTTTGTAACCGCCACGGTGATGTAATTGAGCCAAATGTCAATTCTTATCCAGGTAAATCTTACTCTTACTTATTCACACAAGGAATTTTCAGGGAACTGGAAAAGGGCAATGGCCCCATCTACGTAGACCACCGAGGTGCCATGGAGCCGGTCTATAGGCCAAAAAGCGGCATAAGAGCTTCGGAGGTAAGGGCCAAGCTGATTAGATTACTGGCTATTGAACCCAGAGACCAAGAACGAATGGAAATTGGTATTGGTTCCCACCTTAGCTGCGGGGGGATACGAATCAATGAAAAGACTGAGACAACCCTTCCCGGACTCTATGCCGCCGGGGAAGTGTTCGGCGGTCTTCACTGTTTCACTGCCAAAAGTCTTGCCCGAGTTTGGGTTTTCGGTTTTGCCGCTGGAGCGCAGGCGGCGAACTACGCCCAAGGAAGACAGAAAAATGGGGAACTTTCATTCGAGCAGATCAACCGGGAGAAGGAAAGAGTATTCCAATTTTTAGAACCCAAGCGCAACCCTGTTTCGATCGGTGCACTATCCAAGAAATTACCGCGTATTATGGAGGACCATGTTTTTATCTACAGGGATAAAACCGGCCTTACGGAAGCCCTAAAGCAGATAAGAACGGTTAAAGAAGAAGTTTCACGAGTTTGCGTGTCAGACTTCAAGAGGTTCAATCTGGAGTGGAAGCAAGCGATAGAATTTTCCTTAACGATTGAAGTGGCTGAAATCATAACTGAAAGCGCCCTGGCTAGAGAAGAGAGCCGCGGGTGTCATGCGCGAAGAGACTTCCCTAAGCAGGATAATCGAAAATGGCTGAAACATACTGTGGCGAAG
>JAUYIZ010000086.1 GCA_030688615.1 Desulfobacterales bacterium
CCGCTTGAGCGTGCCTTGAAAAACAAAACCGGTGCCAACCGCTTCCAGTCAATGGGTGAAAAGGCGCGAAGGGACGTCACCCAGCGGGAAAAAGAGGTTCGCACCTATCAGAAGGAACGGCAGATCCGGGAGACCCGACGGCAGAATGTGCCGGAAGAAAAAGCTTCAAAAAAGCCGGAGCCGAACAGGGAAACATTTTCCAGGTCCCCGGTCCGGGACAGGACAAACAGAAAAACGGATCGAAAAACATCCCCGCCCGCTATGTACCGGGCGCCGAAACCGAACCTCGATGTGGAACCCCTGCAGCGAGATTTGTCTCGCTCGTCAGACCCATCTCCGAAGGGGGAAAGCAGAGGGGATGCGTCGAAAGTCAGGCAGCAACAGTCCAGGGACAAGACCCGGAAGTCAGGGGATAATGAAGGGCAATCGGAGGACCGTAGGCAGAAGTCTGATGGCAGGCAACCGTGAGCCCATGAGGGACAAAAGCGCCGGAATAAAAAATCAGAGCGGATTTAACAATAAATTTTGATGCTCCCGCAAAAAGTCGTATTTCAGACGGTTTCGTAAAAAGCTCTAAATTCAAGGCGCGCAAATTTCGTGTCGTGAGGCGTACTTAGCGTACGCCGCAATGACAACGAAATGCAGCGCAACGTCCCGCCAAAGGCGGGAGACTTTTTACGAAACCGTCAATTTTCAACCGAGAAAAATATCTGAAGGAGAGACCTTTGAAAAATGCTCTATTTCGTTTAAGTTCAAGAAAGGCCAATCAGCAGAAAAAAGTATTTTTCCGGTTATTTTTGGCCGGACAAACAATACAATTCTGAGAAAGATGCCTTGTTCCGTCTTATTGGTCAAGCAGTAGGCAAAACTCCAAGAATTATGACGTGACTGTGGTAAATCTTTTGGTTATAAGGAGAATGCTTATTACTGGGCTATGATCTGATTCCTCATTTATGAAAGTGCGTGTTAAGCGGATGAACCTAAATTCACCCCGAACCGTTGATGAAGCAGTTGACCGGCTGATTGCAGAATTGCCCCTAAAAGATAAGGCAATTTTGGCCAATATGACAGAAGAGGAACTCGATCAACCGCATTTTACGATAGGAAATTACATCAGGAACAATTTCGGATTGTGGACCGGCAATGAAAGCTTGATGGAATCGTGTCGTGCTGTTTCTGAAAATGACGATCTTCATGTAGACAGCGCATCAATTATTATCATAGAAGAATTGTGGAAAAAACTCCGGAAAACTCATAAGTTGCGGATTGTCAAATAACCCCCATGCCCGGGTCGGGCGCAACGAAAGATGAAAGAAAATAGAAAACAAAAGATTAACGAACACATTCAGCGTGATCCATTTGCACGATTTTTAGGGGCTAAGGTTGAAATTATAAAGCCAGGCCATAGCCGGGTGACTCTTACTGTTACTGACGACATGGTTAATTTTAACGGCATCACTCACGGCGGCGTTATTTTTGCGATAGGTGATATGGCTTTTGCTGCTGCCAGCAATTCCCATGGACAGACGGCAGTTGCACTGAACGTTGGAATTAATTTCCTTAAAGAAACAAACTCCGGTGTTCGACTAATCGCTGAAGCTGAAGAGCAAACTGCTACTGGGCCAATTGCCCTATATGATATCACTATTCGAGATGCCCGGACCGGGGACCTTGTAGCAAAGAGCCAAGATTTGGTTTATCGAAAAAAAGAATGGTTCGTGTCCAAGGATAACCTCGGCTAACCAGCCGTTGCACTTGTCGCCGTGAGGTTCTGGCAGCCTGAACGGGACAGATCTGGTTGCGGCACAAGTGACCTTAATCGCTGCCTTCATAAGGGCATTGGAATCGAACCTGCAAGGTGGTTATGACACAACAGCTGCAAGTGGATGAACTTGCATTGTCACTTGGTCTGCCAATGTATCTTCCGCAATATCCATGTCATACCGGGTTTGCAGGTTCAGCCAGTAACGCGGATTCTGATTGAAATATCTGCCTAAGCGCAGTGCAAGCTCAGCATTGACCGGTCGTTTTCCGTTCACGACATAATTGATACGCATGGCAGGCACGGCGATATCTTTTGCAAGGCGATACTGTGATATTGACAGCTCCTCTAATAATTCCTTCAAATATGTGCCAGGATGTACCGGTGCAATATGTTTTTTAACCATGTTCCCCTCCGTTAATGATAATCCTCTATTTCTACATTCTCTGCATGTCCGTCTATCCACTTAAAACAGATTCGCCATTGGTTGTTAATGCGGATACTCCATTGTCCTTTTCGGTCTCTTTTTAATGCTTCGAGCCGATTTGAGGGAGGAAGCATCAAATCCTTAATTTCAATGGCCGCATCCAGGGCGTTAAGTTTCATGAATGCCCGTCCCTGAATATCGCCAGGGAACTTACGGGAAAATTCTCGGTGAAAAATCTTCTCTGTCTCGTGGCACCGGAAAGATCGAATCATGGTTTAATAGTAAACGTTCTGTTTATTAATGTCAAGAAGTGAATCTGAACCCCATGGAAACATTCAAGGAAACTTCATCTCGGGCCGCAATGTTTTCGTTTTTTCTTGACAAGACCGGCCACAATTCACTACGATTATGCAAATATGGAAATGGAAGAGCCCTGCCGCTTGCTGCGGGGCGCTTCCATCCCGTGATATTTTCAAAGGTGAAAAGATGAGAAAAAATTTCAGCGGTCAGAAGACGGCAAAATTAGGCACTGAAAAGAACCCCGCGGTTGTCAGGGTTCAAAACGAAAAAAGATTGAAAGAAGTCGCTTCGATATTTGAAGAAAAAGGCTGGAAATTTACAATTGGACTGGAACCGGATAAACCAGAGGATGTTGCCGATTTAGAATTATTATTGAATCCGATAAAATCAAAGGTTTCCGAACAGAAAGTTGGCCGCAATGCGCCCTGCCCCTGTGGAAGCGGGAAGAAGTTTAAAAAATGCTGTGACCAGTAAGGCTGTTTCAATAATTGAGGCCGGCAAGATTTTACGGGGCCGGTTAATACGAGAATCCGTCGGGCAGGTCCGGTTCAGGTGTTCCTGACGGCACCCAGGACAGGTCCAGTATCGTGAAGGTCGGGTCCTTGGTTCTGAATATGGGTTTCAGGCGAAGCCCTATAGCCGGTTCGCCAACAGACAGGTATCCCATCAGGATCGTGCAGACGCCGTCGAAAGCTATGTTTATGAACTTGATCGGGACCTTGAGGGTGTTGAAGGCGCCGGTTCTCTCGGTTGTCATGAAGCTGTAGACCGTAGCAGTCTTCCGGGCCAGGTCGGTGATGTCCACCGGGGTATTGCGCCCCAGACAGTCCGGGCAGTGTGTTCTGAACGGCATGTATATGGACCCGGCGGTCTCACAACCGCTGTTGCCGCATCTGGACGCCATGAGCCTTCCCTCTGGCAGCGATTCGAAGAAAACGGCCTCGCCCCCGTACATGTGGATATGCGTGATGTCCCTGGGGTTGGTCACGCCCATTAATCTGCCGTCCTGGTCCCGGACCGGTCGGCTGGGAGAGATCCGGTGAAAACATCCGGATATTTTGTATCCGCCGTTCAGGACTTTTACCCCGCCCGGTTCGTTTTTTACGCTCATGGCATCATGCCCTCTAAAAGATTTACTTCCGGATGCTGCAGGATGTGCGCAGGTTACCACATTTTTTTGAGAAGTTACAATTTTTTTGTCTGCATGGTTAAGGTAGCGGTTCAAAAAAATGACACCTTTGAACCGCAACAGGGAGCGCATTGCCCGCAGCTTGATGCAGGGAATCTTCAAAAACGATCTGGATCAAGGGTAGGGTCGTTAAACTGTGAGGTGTTGGGAATGAAAGCAGGAAAACTTCATGGACTTTGAAATACCGGGTCGATACGTAAAGGATCTGCACCGCTTTAAAGAATTTTTAGACCACAACCTGGACCCCCAACTGTCGACATGGTACCAGGAAGGTGCAGTGCCCCGCAGTTTTTTTTCAGCCATGGGTCAGGCGGGCTGGCTCGGGGTTGCGCCTAAAAAGTCCGGACCGGTATCGATGCCGGCATGTAAATGGGCGCTGCTCACGGAACAGTTGGCCGTGCGGTCGCCCGGCGTGGCCGTGGCGGTTCTGGCGCATGTGGACCTGGGGCTTAAAGGCCTGTTGCGGTTCGGGCCCGGCCAATTACTGAAAAGGTATGGCCCTCCGGCCGCCCGGGGTGAAATCATATTCTGTTTGGGAAACAGCGAGCGGCACGCCGGCAGCGACGTGGCCGCCATTGCCATGGGGGCTAAAAAAATACAGGGCGGCTGGAGGGTCAGCGGGACCAAGGCATACGTTACCAACGGCCTGTCCGCAGATTTTGCGCTGGTGACGGCGGTTACAGAGCCCGACGCCCAAAAAAACAGCCGTATTTCCATGTTTCTGGTGGACCTGGCCGGCCAGGGCGTCAGCAGGACCCGGCTCAACAAGCGCGGATGGGTCCCGTCGGATCTCACCCGGCTGCGGTTTGACGATGTCTTTGTGCCCGATGACCATCTTGTGGGAAAACAGGGACGGGGACTTCAACAGGTTCTGGAAATTTTCGCCCACAGCCGGGTGCTCATCAGCGCCCTGACACTCGGCACTGCGGTGGGCGCATTTGATACGGCCTTCAACCATGCCGGACACCGGAAGATCTTTGGAAGAAAGGTCCTTGATTTCCAGGCCAAGGCCTTTGAGATCGCCGATATGTATACCAAGATCGAGGCTGCCAGGCTCATGCTCGGCAAGGCATGCTCGGACATGGACCGCGGCGGGAATGTGCGCCTGTCCGGATCCATGTCCAAGTATTTTTCAGTAAAGATCGCCCGGGAGGTGGCCCAGTGGGCGGCCGATCTTTTCGGGGCGGCATCTATCATGCAGGAGCACCCCATCCATAAATTTCCCCTGGACGTGTGGGCCGCCTCTCTTGGAGAAGGGACCCAGGACGTACAAAAACTTGTGATCTTCAGGGAGGTGGTCAAGCAATACGGGGTGGCCGGCGGGTCCGTTTGAACGGTCCCGTCTATATTATACCTCCCAGCAAGATTGAAGCTCCCTAAGGGTTCACACAAAAATTAATTCACAATTTTAGGCGTTGAGGCGCCCGGATGGCAAGGCGCGAAAATGCAGGAATATCTGGATATTCCGAGTTTTCGCAACGCAGCCATACGGGATGCATCGGCGTATAAAATGTGAAGTTATTTTTGCGCGAGCCCTAAGGCAACCCGAGTTCCTTCCAGCGCGCTGCGACCTTGGCCATCAGTTCTTTGCCGACTTTGTTTACGGGAGGAAGATTGTCAAATTTAAACCGGAAGGTGGCGTCAATTCCCGTTGGATCGGGGATATCATTGTCGATGTCGGCCATCGGGTTTCTTCCGCCACGCACCGGGCCGGTTTTTTCTCCATTCCGGACCGCTTTACCGGGATAGAGGTCGCGGCCGTGGCGCACGTTGGTCACAACCCGCCACATCACATCGTTCCAGTTGCGGATATCGCAGTCGTCATCGACCACGATGACCCAGCGGTCGGGCACAATTTTCCAGGCTTCCGCGATGATCTTTCCGGCTTCGGCCGGATCTTTGATGTCCGCCGCAATGATGACGCCGCCCCAGTTGCGTCCGCCAAGTTCAGGAAAGTAGGCGCTCCTGATGCTCCTGAGCCCGCTTTCCTTCTTGATGC
Organism: Desulfobacterales bacterium; assembly: GCA_030688615.1. Taxonomy (GTDB): domain Bacteria; phylum Desulfobacterota; class Desulfobacteria; order Desulfobacterales; family JAUYIZ01; genus JAUYIZ01. The sequence continues at coordinate 5,678 of JAUYIZ010000086.1, forward strand.
GCGCCTCAAAAGCGCCGGACCTGAACAGCCAGCGGGGATAGTCCTCATCCAGCAGGCAGATGATTCCATAAGCGATCGGGTTCCGCCGATGAGTGATGCATTTCACCTGGATGGGATAGGCATCCAGGCGTTGACCGTAGAAGCCGCCGGCCTCTCCATGGGGTCCTTCCGGCATTCTCGTTCCGGGAAGGACCTCGCCTTCGATGATGACCTCCGCATGTGCCGGTACCAGCAGATCGCTGGTTTCACACTTGACAAGTTCCGTCGGACTTCCCCGCCAGGCGCCGGCCGCTTCGTATTCCATCCTTCCATGGGCATCGGGCGGTACCGGGCTCCCCGAGGCCAGGGTGAGCAGGGGGTCCATTCCCATAACCACAGCGACAGGGGTGGGAAGACCTTTGACCTCGTATTTTTTAATGTGCCCGTAGATCTGACCTGAGCTGGTCAGGGTCTTTGGATCAACGATCATGCAGCGGTAGGTGCCCATGTTCAGTATTCCCGTGTCCGGGTCGCGGGTGACGATTCCTGAAGATGTTCCGATATACTGCCCCCCATCCAACTCGTGCCACCACGGGGTCGGGATCTCATAGAGATCAATATCGCCGCCGTAGCGCACCGTTTCTTTACAGGGACCGGTTTCCAGGGTAATGGAAGAAAGACGGTTCCTGTGGCCCTCAACAATGATGGCGTAGATCTCGTCAATGTCCGCCACGGTGTTAAAGGCAACGGCCAACTGCTCCACGGAGTAGATGATGTTGCTCACCAGGGGTTTTCCTTCATAACCCGTGATGTTTTCAAAAAGCAGCCCGGGCCCTTTGCGTTCCAGGGCCCTGGCACAGATGGCGCCGATTTCAAACTTCAGATCAACCGGGGCCGTGATCCGTTTAAGCAGTCCTGCCTTCTGCAGAAGCTCGAGGTATTCTCTAAGGTCTCCATATTGTACTTTTTGTCTCTCCCGTGCCGCCATTTTCCTTCCTTGAACTCGATTGAATTTGACATTTTTCAAAGGTCTCATTTTTATGGTTCACTCATATGGTTATTTTTGCAAAAAATCAAGAAGGATGGTTAGGGTTTCGCTGACGGACTGCCCGGCGTTTTACATTTTCCTTGCATTTTTTGAATTCTGGGATTATGGTCTGCAAAATATTGAAGCTCTCCGCAGCAAGCTGCAGGGATCTTCAATGAGGATTAATGTCATGCTGCGGATGAGCCTTTATATTTCGGATATCTAAAATGGTGGTTTAAAAAGGAGGAAAGATCATGAAACGATTGCTGATACTGACGTTGATTGGTGTTATGACCTGGTGTTTCGGCCAGGTGTCTCCTGTGCAGGCCCAGGGGAAATGGTCGCCGGAGGTGATGAAGGTCATCGATGCCGCCAAGAAGGAAGGAAAAGTCAATTTCTATGGGGTGAACCTTTCTCCCCAGGCCCTCAAGAAGCTCGAGCAGGCCTTCAACGCCACCTTTGGAACCAACCTTGTTATGGAACACGAGCCGTCCCGTCATTTCGGGACCAAAGCCATCACACTCGTCAGCGAGGGCAAGGCGGGGTTGCAGATTCCTAACGATGCCGTCAACATGAACAGCTCCGGCATGGGGCTGCTGGCCCGCGAGGGGCTGCTGCGGGATCAGAACTGGGTGCTGAAGAACTTCCCGGACATCAAGGCCGAATGGCTCATCAATGATAACCAGGCCATGATGTTCTGGCACGGCGTTTACGGACCCGTTTACAACACCAACCTGGTTTCCAAGGACCGGCTCCCGAAACAGTGGGAGGACCTGCTGTCTCCGGCCTGGAAGGACAAGATGATCATGTCCACAGGGCTTGACCAGTTCACCGCGCTGGCCGAAAGCTGGGGCGTAGATCGGGTCAAAGACTATCTGACAAAGCTGAAAAACCAGAATATTGCGATTGACAGGGGCGCCAGCGCAACCCTGCAAAGGGTGGCGGCCGGGGAGTTCCCCTTGGCGGCGACCCAGATATATGGAACCATGAAGCGAATTCAGCGGGGGGGCGCCCCGATCGAAATGGCCTTTTTGGAGCCCGTTCCCATGTCGTCGACCTACCTCGTACTGCCCAAAAACTCTCCTCATCCCAATGCGGGGATGCTGTTTTCGGCCTTTATCATGTCGCCGGATGGACACGCGGTCTGGGAGCAGGCTTCCGGGTTGAGCAATGCCTATGTTTCGAGCAGTTCCCTGACCCAGGTGTTGAAAGGCAAAAAACTGGCGGCCATGAGCCCCGAATGGGCCCTTAAAGGGGAGGATCTGGTGATTGAGTGGTCCAAAGCCCTGGGAATCAGAGCCGAGGGTGGATCCAAGAAGAAGAAATAGGGAGGAACGGTGGCGGCCTATCGGACGGTAATTGTGGATAACCAGGGGGTCATCGATTGAGGAGGACCGGCGCGGCTTCGCACGGGGAGGGGAAAACTCCTCTGTTCGTGCTCATCCTGACCTTGGCTCTGGTACTGGGGCCTATCGGCACGACGGTATGGTTCAGCTTCCGGACCGGACTTCCCGGATTCCCTTCCCCTTACACGCTGGGAAACTACCTGGATGTTTTTGGTTCGCCGGAGGTTTACGGGGTGTTTCTCAACACCCTGTGGCTTGGCGTCGGGACGATGATTACCGTCATGTTCTTTGCCATCCCCATCTCCTGGATATTGGCCCGCACCGATTTTCCAGCCAAGAATTTCTGGATGACCGTTCTGAGCATAGAGATTTTGATCCCCGGATTTCTCAAGGCATTTGCCTGGATTCTGCTTTTGAATCCGCGCACGGGAATTATCAACACGGCCCTGATGGGGATGTTCGGCCTGGAACGGGCGCCCATAGATATCTACGGGCTCCCGGCCATATCCATCATACAGGGGCTGGGACTGACCCCGCCCGCCGTGTTCATGATCGTGGGGGCCTTTCGCGCGATGGATATCTCGCTTGAGGAATCCGCCCGCGTCAGCGGCATGCGGTACCTGTCCATCGTCCGAAAAATCACGCTTCCCCTGATGACCCCGGCCCTCATGGCAGCCCTGCTCTATTATTTCGTGACTGCCGTGGAGACCTTTGAAATTCCTGCGATTCTCGGCCTGCCCTCGAGAACATTCGTCGTCACAACATACATCTTCCAGAGTACGCAGCCCGACGCGGGCCTTCCCGACTACGGGGGCGCCAGCGCCATGGGAATGGTGCTGACGGCCTTTTCGACCATCGGGCTGTATTTTTATTTCCGAACGTTGAAAAATGCAAACCAATACGCCGTCATTGCGGGCAGGGGTTACCGGAGAAAAGAAATTTCACTGGGATACTGGAAATGGATCGGACTGGCATTTATGATGGCCTACCTGCTACCGGCGCTCATCCTGCCTTTTCTCATGCTGGTCTGGGCTTCCATGTTTCAGTACCTGCAGGTCCCTTCCTTAAGCGCCCTGTCCATGGCATCCCTGAAGGCCTACACCCAAATCTGGGAGGCGTCCGGTCCGGAGGTCCTGAAAAATACAGCGCTTCTGATGACCATTACGGCCACGCTGGTGATGACATTGAGCGTCTTTATCTCCTGGGTGGTGATTCGAAGCCGGTCCAGATGGAAGCAGTTCCTGGACGCCGCCGCATTTTTGCCCCACGCGGTGCCTTCGGTTGTCTTCGGCCTGGCCTTGGCTATCTTTGCCCTGACGTTCCGGCTGCCCATCTACGGGACCATCTTCATCCTCATTTTTGGAAACACGGTCAAATACCTGGGCTGGGGCACCCGCGCGGTGAACAGTACGATCGTTCAGATTCACAGGGATCTGGAGGAGGTGGGCCAGGTGCATGGAATGTCGCGGCTTCAGGTGCTGCGCCGGGTCGTTCTTCCCCTTATCGGTCCTTCCCTGATAAACGGCTGGATGTGGATTGCCTTGCTGGCCCTGCGGGAGGTCACCCTTGCGCTGATGCTTTACTCGACGCGAAATGTCGTCATATCGACGCAGATCTGGAGCCTGTGGCGCGCCGACATGGCCCAGGCCGCGGCCCTGGGTGTGGTGCTGGTGGTGGTGGTTGCGGTGGTCTGGTTCATGGCCCGCAGGTTCTTGGAGAAGCATTTTGTCTTCCATTAATCCGACGCTTTACCAAGCCGTCAAGGATAAGAAATAAGATGATTCGTATTACCGGTTTATCCAAAGAGTACCAGACAAATCAGGGGACGTTCAAAGCCGTCCGGGAGATTTCCCTGGAAATCATGCAGGGAGAATTCTGCGTCCTTCTGGGTCCCAGCGGGTGCGGTAAGACCACCACCTTAAGATGTGTGGCGGGGCTTGAGCGGCCGGATGCCGGAGAGATCGTCCTGGAAGACACGGTGGTAACCGGCACTTCCCGCAACATCTTTGTCCCTGCGGAAGATCGGGGTCTGGGCATGATGTTCCAGTCATACGCCATCTGGCCGCATCTGGACGTCTTCCACAACATCTCTTTGCCGCTGGAACATGGACGCAGAAGGCTTTCCCGCAGCGAGATCCAAGACCGGGTAAGCACCTCGCTGGATCTGGTGCGCCTCAGCGGATTGGAGAAACGCCGGGCTACCGAGTTGAGCGGAGGGCAACAGCAGCGCGTTGCCCTGGCCCGTGCCTTTGCCGGCAAACCCAAGGTCCTGCTGATGGATGAACCTCTGAGCAACCTGGACGCCAAGTTGCGTGAAGAAATGAGGGTGGAGATAAAAAAGATCACCTCCAGGCTGGGAGTGACGGTCCTTTACGTCACGCACGACCAGTCTGAGGCGCTGGTCATGGCCGACTCCGTAGCGGTCATGTCCGGCGGGGATATCCTGCAGCGGGGCGCCCCCGAAGACCTTTACAGCAAACCGGAGAACCTCGATGTGGCCGAATTTTTAGGCAACATGAACCTGTTTGAAGGGCGTAAAGAATCCGGAGGGATTCAAGGCCCTCACGTGGTGGAGACCGCGGTCGGCAACTTCACCTGCAATTCAGAGCGGGAGGCGGCCGTCGGGGAAAATATCGTTCTGGGCATCCGGCCCGAGGATGTCCGGCTCTACAGAGACCCGCCTGACGCCGATAATGCCTTGACGGTATCGGTGGTTCACAAACAGTTTTTAGGCAATGCCTCCATTTATGAGCTGGAGAAAGAGGGGACGCGGTTTTTTGCCAGGTTTTCCCCCCTTCATTCATCGGAGCGTCCGTTCGGTGACACCCTTTTTGCGGTATTCGAACCATCCTGCCTGCACCTGTTCCGACCTCGATTGTCAAAGCCGCAGGCGGCCGTCAAAGAAGAATGATACCAATCAAGTATCCAATTCTGTAAAAATCTGATCCGGCTGGATGCTGTGGTTTTGTTACATCATTGCCTGTTCGCTTTTCGTAAAAAGGGTGATGGGGTAGCCGGCGAATTTTTCATGGGGCAAGGATCCGGCCGGTGGTCCCCTGCACGATAATCGTTCTTGTCAGATTCCCCAGGCTCAAGGCATAGCTGCTGTCCGTGTTGGATGAATGTCCGTCAGGGTAGAACACGATCGTGTGATTTGCCCCGCCGCCGGGAACAGAGACAATGCTGACCCCTTCATATTCCGGTCTGGCGGTTGCGCCGTCGGTCGGGGTGTCAAAGTCGATGATGTAGGGGATTTTGTCGGACGGATTATATACCCGGCGGAAGGTATAAAGGGGTGGTGTCGCTTCCGGATGAACGTTGTCATCAAGACCGGAGGTGTGGTCTATCACGGCAAACTGGTTTTTGCTTGCCTTGGTAAATACCTGCACGCTGAAAGGACGCTGATGGGTGATCGCCAGGTTCTTGGCATAATCCAGGGCGGAAACAAGTTCCAGGGCTGCGCCCTTTAATTTGGAATCATTGGCCATTTCGCCAAACTGGGGGATGACGGCCATTCCTACAATGCCGAGAATCATGATAACGAGCAGCATGTCCAGCAGGGTAAATCCCTCAACAGGGGAACGATCGCTTTTCGGCAGTTCTTTAAAATCGCGACGCAAGTTTGCTTTCATTAAAATATACCGAATTCCCTGGATATGTTATGAAATCGGAATAACCGGAAAAAAATTCAGTTCGTTATATATAACAAATCATCCCTGTAGTTGACACGTAAAATATGATGAATTCGACTTTTAAGAATTCATCAAGCATAATCGTTGACATATATGTAATTTTTGTTCATAATCTGCTGGTCAGAAATCAGGTTCCTCACTATTTCCCTTTTACCCATTGATGTAGAAGGATTTTATCTCATCAGGTTATTTTTTGCTATTTTTGCTGAATATTTAACTGTTTTTCTTTATTTGAAGCAACAGAAAAAACGCATCCTTTTGGCATGAACCCAAAGACCTTATCGAAACGAACAGGGAGGACAAAATGACCATTAAGAAATTCATAGGATTCGGAAGCTTGTTTACAGCCGCGCTCGGGTTTTTCCTGCTGGGTAATGCAGGGACGGTCCCGGCTATGGATACGACGCCCTTGGCACAGATTATCGAAGGGGCGAAAAAGGAAGGGACGGTCTCGGTGAGCTTGAAGTCGTCTTTTACGCCCAAATCTATGGTGCGCCTGCAAAATGAGATCAAAAACATGTTCGGCGTAAGCCTGAAAGTTAAATTTGACCCCAGCCAGAGTTTTCCCAAAAACTACGCACAGATCATCATGGAAAAAAAAGCGGGCGTGCCGCCTTCCTATGATCTGATGACCTTTAATGCCAAATTTCAGCTGGACGGCTTCAAGGATGGTATTTTCGAAAAAGTGGACTGGCGGCCGCTGCTGACCCAGGGGACCGTTCCGGAAGTCATGTCCGGGTCGCCTCCCCAGATCAAGGAATTGTACGGCCTCGGGCTCACTTACTATACCGCGCATCGGGGCATCATTTACAACCCGGAGAAAGTCCCCGCCGATAAGGTTCCAAAGAATTTTTCCGATCTGGCAGATCCCATGTGGAAGGGCAAGGTGGGGGTTGCCAACTACACCAGCGGTATGGCGGAATTCGCCTATATCCGGGGAAAGGAAAAGACTCTTGCCGACCTTCAGGCGATCATGAAGAATGGCGCCATACAGGGCCGTTATGTTGATTTGCTGAACCGGTATCTTCTCGGGGAGATTGTCATTCAATACTCCATCAGCGGATTTTTGAAAGACTGCATGGACAAAGGCATGCCGGCGGCCTGGCGGAGCCTGGACTTTTCTTATGTCGGGCTGTATCAGGTCGTGGCCCTCAAGGGGGCCAGGCACCCCAATGCCGCCAAACTTCTGGCCCTTTACCTTGCCAGCCCCGCAGGCGCCAAATTTACCCTGGAGGATGGCGGCGGCGGCAGCCGCTACTACCCGGGCAATTTCGAACATGATATCCGGGTGCAGGACGAGAAACTGGGGCTTCGGACGGAGCTGAAAGAGGCCAATCCTGAGCTGATGGCATTTTCGGAATCCAAGGAGTCGAAACAATGGGAAAGGGAAATAAAGCTGATGTTCCAGACCGGCGGGGCGCAAAAAAGCAAGAAAAAGAAATAACGTTCCAGCGGGCAGGCAGTCTCGTGAAGGCAGTTACTATTATCAACCCGGAAGCAAGGGGGGCGGTTTTCAGCAAACCGCCCCCCTCTTATTGTATTTCAGCCGGTCGGATGGACGGAGATAAGGTTTTTCCTGGCGTTAACCTGCTGCAACGTTACCTGGATGACATCATCGGGGCGCAGTTCGATTCCGAGGGACAAGGGCAGGTAACATTCCAATAGGTACTTCTTCAGGAGCACCAGGTAGTTGCTTCCACGTTTACCCAGGGCCAAAGCCTCTTCTTTCTCGCCGATTTTCCCTTCAAGATATTTTAACAGCCAGTACCTGTGGCGGTTATGCTGGATCCTGGTGACACAACTCATGGGTTGACCAAGAACCCGAATAATTTCTTCAATCTCTTGCTTGGAATAGGGATCCTCCAACCCCAGGATGGCTCGAATCTGGCGTTGCGTGACGAGATCAAAATACTTCCGGATGGGCGAAGTCGCGGTAACGTAGGCATCCAGTCCGAGCCCGCTATGATATTCCGGAACAGGGCTCAGGACGAAACGGTTGAGCAGTTTTCGTTGCATCCAGTTTTGGAATAACGTCCCTTCATCCCCGACATATAGCCGCTGGCGGGGTTCGGGTTGAGATCTGAATATGCCGGCCGCGCCATTTCCAGCAATAAACCTGGCCTTTAACCAGTTGGCCATAATCATAATTTCCGAAACCAGCATTCTGCCCGGGCTTTCCCGGTTGACCCGGTTGATAACGGGAGCGCCATTTTCATCCAGCCAGATATTGATTTCAGGCAGGGATATGAGAACCGCGCCCGAGTCGATCCTTTTCTGGCGAAATTTTTTCCCGATGTCATAAAGCCAGGCAATCTCCTGGTCTTCGTCGACCGTCGTATTTACATGGTAATAAGACAGCTGCCGCTTGATGGCGATAACGCTCTGGGCGATCCGGTAGTCAAGTATTTCTCCGCTTTTGCTTAGCCTGACCATCAAGCTGACGGCCGGCCGTAATTCTCCGGATTTAAGACTGCAGAGGTCTTCGGCCAGCAGGGGCGGCAGCATGGAAATTTTCATGTCCGGCATATAAATGGAACTGCCGCGCCGGGCCGCTTCCCGATCGATGACATCGTCCTTTTCGACATGGTGGCCGACGTCCGCAATATGGACGCCCAGTAAATAACCCTCTTCAGTTTCTTCGATACTCAAGGCATCGTCAAAGTCAAGGGTGGATTGTCCGTCGATCGTCATGAGGGACAGTGAGGTGAGATCCTCCCGGTTTTTGCCGAAGTCCTTTTTCTGCGATGAACCGGCCAGTTCGTTGGCCCGACGTAAAACGCGATCCGGAAAATCCCTGGGAACCTGGTGGAAATGAAGGTCGATATTTTCATTTTTGTCCCAAATTCCAATCGTTACAAGGAGTTTAAAAATGATCTCTTCCGAATTGACACCGGCTTTTTCAAGAATTTTTGTGCCCAGCGCGTACTCGCTGCTTTCTTTATCATACAGATAAAGTGATTTCAGGATATCAACAAACGCCAACTTGTCTTCCGATAACAAAGGGTTGTCGCCCGATAATACGCTTTTTATCCAATGGCTGCCCTCTTCAATTATCTGCTCCTGCCGGGAAGTTTCAACCAGTTGGGCAGTTAATCGTTCCACCTGCTCCTGGGAGTTCGGGAGAAAGCTGTCCATATTAAACTTAAAATAAAGCCGGTTGTTGAAAAACGCCCTCGCGACCGCTGATTCATGATCATCTGTGGGTGTATTGGAAAAACAGAATTCGGTCATGGTGGAAAGGTCAATCCACTCATTTTCGGTATTTAAAATTTCCCACAGTTCTTTGATATCGATATGGTCGATAAGCGCCTTGCGTCTGCTGGAGATCTCCCGGAGTGATTCAACCAGCCGGGCCCTTCCCGCAGACAAATCGAGGCATTTGCTGCTTTTATGTAAAAGGCGGCTTGCGGCCAGATTGACTTCGCGGTTGGTTTCCGACAGCAGTCGAAGCCGCTGCTTTTTTACGTCCAGAACAACGGCGCAAACGATTTTTTGACGGTCGATATATTCTACGATGTTTCCCGATTCCATAATTAATTACGATACCAAGCAGCCTTGTCAAAGTCAAATTAATACCTCATATTTCGGTTGATCATTTCTTTCATAACCCGTATAGATATAGTTTGATTATATATAGAAGGATAGCGAAGAACCGTCATTTTGAAATCATTCAATTTACTAAAGCCCTACTTTGCAGAAAATCGCCCGATAATAATTTCCGGCATCATCTGTCTGATGCTGGTGGATCTATTACAGCTTTTCATCCCCCGTGTGATCAAATGGGCGGTCGACGATCTGGCAGCGTTGCGGATTGACACCCCCGGTATCCTGCGGTATGCCTTTTATATTGTGGCCCTAGCCACGATTATCGGAATTTTCAGATACTTCTGGCGCCGGTGCCTCATCGGCACCTCCCGGCGGGTGGAAGAGGGACTGAGAAACACCCTGTTCGAACATGTCCAGACCCTTTCGGCCGGGTATTTTGATCGCGTAAAAACAGGCGATCTGATGGCGCATGCCACCAACGATCTGATGAACATCAGAATGGCTGCCGGCATGGGGCTGGTGGCATTGACCGATGCGATTTTCCTCGGAACCGCCGCCATAGGGTTCATGCTGTATATCAATACCCGGCTGACCCTGCTCGTCCTGATTCCCATGCCGCTCATCGTACTGGCCACACGGGTATTCAGTAAAAAAATGCATCGCCGTTACCAGAAGGTGCAGGAGTCCTTTGCCGATTTGACCGAGACCGTCAGGGAAGGGTTCGCCGGAATCCGCGTCGTAAAGGCCTATAACGGAGAAAACCAGCAGGCCCGAAAGCTGGAAAACATCTCCATGGACTACATCGAGAAAAATATCAGCCTGCTTCGGATTGTCGGGTCTTTTTTCCCCCTGATGCTGCTGCTGTCCAATTTTAGCCTTGCGGCGGTGCTCTTTTTAGGCGGTCGCCAAACCATCTACAATGTCATTACTGTGGGCGATTTTGTCGCGTTTATCAGTTACCTGGGGATTCTGACATGGCCCATGATGGCGCTGGGATGGGTGACCAACCTTATCCAGCGGGGCGCCGCGTCCCTGGATCGGATCAATAAAATATTACAGACACGGCCGCAGATTTGTGATGTTTTTGCACCCGAGACCATAGACAGGATCCATGGAGAGGTGGTATTTGACGATGTTGCCTTTTCTTATCAGCCAGACTCCCAGCCGGTCATAAGCGGTATCAATTTCCGGCTGGAACCGGGAAAAATTATGGGGGTGGTCGGCCCTCCGGGCAGCGGCAAAACAAGCATGTTAAATCTGATCGCCAGGATCTACGACGTTCGGCAGGGACAGGTCCGGGTCGACGGTATTGATATTCGTAAAATAAAGCTTCAGCAACTGCGCTCACAGATTTCCTTTGTGCCTCAGGAACCTTTTTTATTTTCCGGAACCATACGGGACAATATCGACTTGGGCAGTCAAACGAAAGATCTGTCGGCGTTAATCCGTGCGGCCAAAGAAGCCTGCCTGTACGAAACGATAGAATCTTTCCCAAAGGGTTTTGATACCATTGTGGGGGAAAAAGGGGTCATTCTTTCCGGCGGTCAAAAGCAGCGCATCGGCCTTGCCCGCGCCCTGATGAAACGTCCGGCCATTTGGCTTCTGGATGACCCCATCAGCCAGGTGGACATGGAAACCGGTATGGACATCATCAATTATATCCGCTCCATGGCCGGAAAACATACCATCATCATTGTATCCCACCGATTATCGGCCGTCAGGTTTTCCGATCAAATTGTTGTTCTTAAAAACGGCCGGATCACGGAGTCCGGTACCCATGAAACATTGATGTCCTATGACAAATATTATGCCAAAACCTTTCGCCTGCAGGAATTAGAGGAAGCCTATAATGCAGTCTGACTACGGATATTTTGAAGAGGAGCATCTTGGCAAACCTTACGATATCAAGCTGCTCAAGCGCCTCTATCCTTTTGCGAAAACATACAGATCCCTTTTTTTATGGACCATTTTTGCCGTAATTCTGATCACTCTGCTGGACCTGTCCCTTCCTTACGTGACGAAAATCGCCATTGACCGCTACATTGTCCCCGGCGCGCATTCATCAGAAAGTAAGATCCTGCAGGAAAAAACCAGACACCGGAATGCCGCCGAAGGCCAAAAGAAGGACCAGGTTTACATTGCCGCTTTAGCCGATCCGGCAATTAGGGCCATTGTGCAAAAGCACCCGGATATATTTCAGATCAACGGGGATGTCGCACAAATCAGGTTCGATGCGCTTGGAAAGCTTTCCAGGCAGGATCTTGCCGGGCTGCGCAAGAAAGACCTGCAGGGGGTCGGAAAGGTTACGGCCTATTTTTTGATACTGATTTCGCTCAATTTTTTCCTCAGCTTTGTCCAGGTCATCCTCATGGAATACGCCGGACAAAAAATCATGCACGACCTGAGAATGAAGCTGTACCTGCACATTCAAAGTCTCAGCATTTCCTTCTTCAACCGCAATCCTGTGGGAAGGCTGGTGACCCGAGCCACCAATGATATCCAGAACATGCATGAACTTTTTACTTCCGTCATCGTCTTCTGTTTCAAAGACCTTTTTTTGCTTCTGGGTATTGCCATCGTTCTGCTGACGATCAACTGGAAACTGGCCATGGTCTCATTTGCGGTGCTGCCGGTCGTGGTCTACGCATCCATCAGTTTTTCAAATCGTGCGCGGGACGTTTTCAGGGTGTTGAGAATCAAGCTGGCCGAAATCAACACCCGTTTTGCCGAAACCCTCGGGGGGATAAAGGTCATACAGCTTTTCTTGCAGGAAAAAGAAAATTACCGGAAATTTGCCAAGTTAAATCATGAATCCTACCTGGCCGGGATGCAGCAGGTTACCATCCTAGCCGTGTTTATGCCCATCATCGAGCTGCTGGGTTCCATTGCGGTCGCCATGATCATCTTTTATGGCGGGCAAGGTTTTATCCAGGGAAGCATCAGCCTTGGCGCCCTGGTCGCTTTCATCTCCTATATGAAAATGTTTTTCAGCCCCATTAGAGATCTGGCCGAAAAATATAACATCATGCAGAACGCCATGGCATCGGCGGAAAGAATTTTTTTGATTCTGGATAAAAAAGATACGGAAATCAGTTTGAATATTCCCGGTCCCGTGACCGGGTCCCGCCAGGACGCTCCGGTATTGAAAAGTATTTCACAAATCGAATTTCAAGGGGTGTCTCTGAGTTACCTTCCCGGTGAACCGGTGCTCAAGGAAATTTCCCTGCGGGTGAAGGCCGGTGAAAAATTGGCCATCGTCGGGCCCACCGGTTCGGGAAAGACATCCCTGATCAACCTGCTCATCCGGTTTTATATCCCGACGGCCGGAAAAATATTCATAAACGGGATCGACTTGCGGCAGATCGACCCTGTCCTGCTGCGTTCCAGGATGGCTCTGGTTATGCAGGATCCTTTTCTGTTTTCAGGCAGCATACGCAGCAACATCGCCTACGGAAAAACCATTTCCGATAAACAGATGGAACATATCCTCAGGATTGCCAACTGCAGATCAATTGTCGAAAGACTGCCCCATGGCCTGGATGCAGATCTTTCGGGCGGCGGCGCCTCCATTTCCAGCGGTGAACGTCAGTTGATTTCCATTGCCAGGGCCTTTGCGCGGGATCCGGACCTGCTCATTCTCGATGAAGCAACCTCCTATATTGATTCCGAAACAGAGCAGAAAATTCAAGAGGCGCTGGCAAATCTGATGAAAAACAGGACTTCGATTGTCATAGCGCATCGTTTGGCCACTGCCCGGAATGCAGACCGGATTATCGTTCTCAACCGGATGAAAATCGTTGAAAGCGGCACGCACGCGGAGCTTGTGGAACAGAAAGGTTACTATTACAAATTGAATCAACTCAATAATACATATCGGGCCGAAGTTTGAATGGTAAATAACTCTTGAGGGGGCCAAGGCTAAATGATATAGAATTTTTGATATTTTTTTTAAAAAATAGAGATGGAGCGGTTAAAAATTTTACACCTAAAACGGGATGAATCGGACTTTCCCGAATTCATCAGTTGTGAATAATACATTTCAAGGAGGTTAAATTAATGGCTTACAATGCAGTAGAAATGGCTGACTGGCAGATATCCGAGGCCGCAGAAAAAAACATGCCGACCCCCGAGCAGTGGCGGGATAAATTAGGACTGAAAAATGATGAAATCCTGCCCATGGGGCGGCTGGCCAAGCTGGATTTTCTGCAGATCATCAATCGTCTCAAGGACCAGCCCGATGGCAAGTACATCGAGGTTACCGCCATCACCCCGACACCCCTGGGTGAAGGGAAAAGCACCACTTCGTGCGGGCTTATGGAAGGGTTGGGCAAACGTGGCGTCAACGTGGGCGGTGCCTTGCGGCAGCCCTCCGGCGGACCGACAATGAACGTCAAGGGCACTGCCGCCGGCGGCGGTAATTCCCTGCTGATTCCCATGACCGAGTTTTCTCTTGGGCTTACCGGCGATATCAACGACATCATGAACGCCCACAATCTGGCCATGGTGGCTCTGACCTCCCGTATGCAGCATGAGCGAAACTACAACGATGAACAATTGGCGCGTTTGACCGGCATGCCGCGGCTCAACATCGATCCGACGCGCGTGGAACTGGGCTGGGTCATGGATTTCTGTGCCCAGGCCCTCCGAAATATCATTATCGGGATCGGAGGTCGTACCGACGGTTTTACCATGCAGTCAAAATTCGGTATCGCCGTGGGATCCGAGTGTATGGCGATATTGGCGGTCATCCGGGACCTGGCCGATCTGAAGGAACGGCTCAACAATATCACCGTGGCATTTGATAAAAACGGCAAACCGGTTACCACCGGTGATCTGGAGGTGGGCAATGCCATGACCGCCTTTATGCGCAACACCATCAACCCGACCATGATGTGCACGGCCGAGTACAACCCGTGCATGGTGCATGCCGGCCCCTTTGCCAACATCGCCGTGGGCCAGTCTTCCATTATCGCCGACCGTGTCGGCTTGAAACTGTTCGACTATCATGTCACCGAGTCCGGGTTTGCGGCGGATATCGGTTTCGAAAAATTCTGGAACGTTAAATCCCGTTTCAGCGGTTTGAAACCCAATGTGTCCGTTCTGACCACCACGGTTCGCGCGCTGAAGATGCATGGTGGCGGGCCTAAAGTCGTACCGGGTATCGCTTTGCCCGATGCCTATACCAAGGAGAACATCCAGCTGGTGGAAAAGGGCATTGAAAACATGGTCCATATGATCCAGGTGATCCGCAAGGCCGGTATCAATCCGGTGGTATGCATCAACCGTTTTTATACGGATACGAACGATGAATGCGCGGTGATCCGCAAGGCGGCCGAAGCAGCCGGCGCGCGTTGCGCGGAGTCCAAACACTGGGAGTTGGGTGGGGAAGGCGCGTTGGAATTTGCCGATGCGGTGATCGACGCCTGTAATGAGAAAAATAATTTTAAATTTTTATATCCGCTGGAAATGAAGCTGCGGGATCGCGTGAAAATTATCGCCAAAGAAGTTTACGGCGCCGACGGGGTGTCCTGGAGTGCCGAGGCCGAGGCCAAAGCAAAAATGCTCGAGACCGATCCCAAGTATGCCGACTATGCCACCATGATGGTAAAAACCCATTTGAGCCTGACCCACGATCCGACATTAAAAGGTGTGCCAAAGGGCTGGACATTGCCGATTCGGGATGTATTGATTTATTCCGGCGCCAAATTTCTGTGCCCCTGTGCCGGCACCATCAGCCTTATGCCGGGAACCGGCTCCAACCCGGCTTTCAGGCGGGTCGATGTGGATACCCGGACCGGCAAGGTCAGTGGATTGTTCTAACCTGGTTAAAGAAAAGGATCAAAGGATTTTCAATGTTTCAAGGTGTCTCCGGATATGTATCCTGGAGGATTTGTAGATTGGAGTGTTGGTTTTTTGGCGGAGAGAACCGGTGTTTCAAGAATTTTGTAATACATTTGAACCGCAACAGCGAGCGCATTTCCCGTCCCGCCATGGGCGGGACTGCGGGGT
>JAUYIZ010000090.1 GCA_030688615.1 Desulfobacterales bacterium
TTCCCGTTTCAGGGTCCTTGGTAACCACCTGAGTCGAGGTCCTTATGGACCCGGAGAAACCGGGCGCTTCCACGGGTGCGCCGATGATTTCCAGGCCTTCTTTCTTGAGTTCATCCCCTTCGATCACCACCTCGTGAACGGGTCCGCTTTGGAGGATCTCCGGCTCCAGCGGGTGGGCGCATGCGGTAAGCCACCGCTCTTTCAAATCCTCCAGGGAGCAGTTCAATCCCATGGCCAGAATCTCCCGGGAAGGCGGAGAGGCCATCAAGGTGGTATGGTTGTATCTTCGTCCCGTAACTCCGACTACTTTTTCAAAAAGAAACACTTTCCGCTGGTGTTCCGGAAGGCCCCGGTACTGAAGCAGCACCAGCGGCGCCATCTCGGTCTCCTTCACCACCTCATCCTTGAACCTGTAAAGCTTGCCTTTTTCTTCCAGAAAGCTCACATACTGGCGAAGATCAGCAAAATACCCCATAGTTCTTCATTCTCCTTTCCCCTTTTCGAATGCCTTCCGATGTTTTTCATTGGCTGAAAATGGATATTTTTCCCCCTCATTTCTAAAGATGGTTAAAACGGAAACGACTATTACGTCTATTGAAGAACCCCGCGGCAGGCGGCGGGGAATGCGCTCGCTGTTCAAATCAGCCGATCGCCAAGATGAATAATTCATTACAGTTTCAGAAGTTTAAATTTGTAATGAGGGATATTGGAACATCAGATCGTTACAAATTTCTATTCATTTCCCTCAATCATGTCAAGAGAAATAATTGGAGACCCCGCAGCAAGCTGCGGGGAATGCGCTCGCTGTTGCGGTTCATGGTGATACAACAATATACGGTTTGGCAAAATGGTTTTTGGGGAGTATTATAATCTCGGGCTATTTGCCGATCGGAAAAACTTTTTGATGCCTGACGTAACCTCCGGGTCGGTGTTTACGGGGCCGTGAAAACTGCCATGAAAAAAACATACCTTGTCAAAAGCCTTGTTTTCATCCTTGTCCTTTTTCCGCTCCCGGTCTGCGCCCGGGCCAATATCCACCATGAGATGAATATCGTTTTACTGCCTGAAAAGCATTGGATGCAGGTGGAAGATACGATAACCATCCCGCAAGACATGATTGCCAGGACCGGCGGAAAATTGAATTTTACGCTGCACGGCGGCATGGCTCCTGTGTCAACATCGCCGGATGTATCATTCACCCAGATTAGACCGGCCGACAAGGATGAACCCCCCATAGAGCACTACGCCGCCGTATTGCCTGGGGACATAAACACCTTTACCATTCTGTATAAGGGGAAGATATTCCACCCCGTCCGGCAAAGCAGTCAAGAATATGCCCGCAGTTTCAGTCAAACCCCGGGTGCAATCTCTGAACAGGGAATTTTTCTCGGCGGCGAAACCGGCTGGTATCCCCGGTTCAGCCATGAACCGATAACCTTTGTCCTTACGATTCAGACGCCCGGCAAATGGAATATTATCAGCCAGGGAGTGCGCGCCGGCTATTCCAGCGATGCAGCGGCGGTTCGAGTCCGCTGGGAATCCCCTGAGCCACAGCATGAAATATATCTTGTGGGCGGAAGACTGATAGAGTACCGCAGATCAGGCGGGTCTGCAGAGGCCATGGTCTTGCTGCATGATCCTGAGGAAGGTCTGGCCGAAAAATACCTGGAAGCAACCGGCCGGTATATTCAGATGTACAGCGCACTGATAGGCCCGTATCCATACAGGAAATTCGCACTGGTCGAAAACTTCTGGGAAACCGGCTACGGCATGCCGTCGTTCACCCTGCTGGGGCCCAAAATCATTCGCTTCCCCTTTATACTGCACTCGTCCTATCCCCATGAGATACTGCATAACTGGTGGGGAAACGGTGTTTTTGTGGACCCCGCCGGCGGAAACTGGAGCGAAGGCCTGACCGCCTATCTTGCAGACCATTTAATAAGGGAACAGGCCGGGACGGCGGCAGAATACCGCCGCAGCACGCTTCAGAAATACACGGATTATGTTATCGAAGGCAAGGATTTCCCCATAGCCGAGTTCCGCTCCAGGCACAACTCGTCCACCGAGGCGATAGGCTACGGCAAGACCTTGATGTTCTTTCATATGCTTCGCATGCAGCTTGGGGACGAAACATTTACCAAAGGCCTTCAGACCTTCTACCAGAATAACAAATTCAAACGTGCATCATTTGAAAATTTAAGGAAGACTTTTGAAAAAGTTTCCGGGCTGGACCTTACAGCCGAATTCACGCAGTGGGTAACCAGGACAGGCGCACCTGATCTAAAAGTCAGTGATGTCCAGATAAAAGCGGATAAAGGCCTGTTCCGGCTTACCGCCACGATAGAGCAGGTTCAGAAAGGACCGCATTACAGGATATACGTGCCGGTTGCAGTTTATATAAAGGGACAGGAAAAGCCATATCAAACTTCACTGTTTATGGATGATAAAAGGCTGGCCTTTTCTGTCGAATTAAACTCACCTCCCCTGCGGTTGGATGTAGATCCCGAATTTGATCTTTTCAGACGCCTCGATCGAAATGAAACGCCGTCCGCATTCTCTCAGGCGTTCGGCTCGGACAAGGTGCTTATTATTCTACCTGCAACAGCAAATCGCACGATGCTCGATGGGTACAGGCAGCTTGGCAAATCATGGCGGCAATCTCAGACCGGACAGATCGAAATAAAGCTCGACAGCGAAATCAACAAAATTCCCCTGGATAAAACTCTCTGGCTCCTGGGGTGGGAAAACCGTTTTTTAAAGGATATTGCCCCGAAATTGTCCGGCTACGGTGTATCCGTAAGCGACGGCAAAATCCTTATCCATCAAAATGAATTCACCAAGGATCAACACAGTGTTGCACTTTCCATAGGCCATCCTCAAAATCCTGACCTGGCCCTTGCCTGGCTGGCCGCAGGCAATGCCGCCGCGCTGGCCGGTCTCGGCCGCAAGCTGCCGCACTACGGCAAATACAGCTACCTTGCATTTGAAGGCCATGAGCCCCGGAACATCCTGCAAGGCCAGTGGCCGACCTATGACTCACCCTTGTCTGTCCCTGTTCAGTCCGTCGACGGAACTTTTCCGAAAAATATACGCGCCAACCTAAAAAGAAGGCCGGCCCTTGCAGATCCGCCGGCTTTTATTTCAAAAACACCAATGCTGGATTGATCCCGGTTGTCTATTCGTTGTTTCATCCCGACCGCGAGGCACGCAGCAGTAGAGCCGCTGCTCCGGTACAAGGGCCCGTGGCCGTGGGGGTCATTGTGCCGTTCAAATTCGCAACAGAAGCTCAGCGTTGCCGTGTGCGATCCGCTCCTTGTCAACCGGGCTCAACGGGAGTTGATCGAGGAAATCGCGCGCCTCCGACATGGAGCCAAGAGGATAGTCGGTTGAGAACATGATCCGGTCCACACCGACCTCAAGCAGCAGATTGAGGAACGCAGGAATGAAGTTGAAGCCGCTGACCGTGTAGTGGAGGTTCTCCCGCAGATAAGCCCCCATCGGCCGGCCCAGTTTCGTCAGGTCCATGGACAGAATGCGATCAATTCTGGGCAGCATGAACGGGAGCGCTTCGCCCAGGTGGCCGATGATAAACTGCAGGCGCGGGAATCGGTCGAAAGCGCCGCTCAGGATGATCCGGAGGACATGGATCGCGGTTTCGATGTGCCAGCCCCAACCCGGGGCCGACAGCTTGGAGGCCACCTCGGCCGAGTAGTTGCCGGCGTAGTAGGCCTCGATCACCGGCTGCGGCGGAAATGTGGGATGCAGGCAGATCGGGACCCGGAGCGCTTCGGCACGCTTCAGGATCGGCCAGAAGAACTCGTCATCCAGGTAGCGGCCCCGGGTGTGACCGTTGATCACGGCTCCCTTGAAACCGTGTTCACGGACCATGCGCTCCAGCTCGTCGGCGGCAGTATCCGGAGACGAGGTCGGCAAGCAGGCCAATCCGGCGAAACGACTCGGATGGCGTTTCACGGCCTCCGCGAGCAGGTCGTTGGCATCGCGGGCAAGCTCCACCGCCTCGGCCGCGGCGAGTTGTTCCACGCCGGGAGAGTGCAGCGACAGCACTTGCACATCGATACCTGCGGCGTCCATGTCAGCGATCCTGCGGTCGCCGAGATCACACAGTTTTTCGATAACCTTGGCCGCTTGCGGCCGCGCCTTGAGATGACGTCCCGGACCCTCCAAATAGGCGGGTGTCGCGAAATGCTCTTCCAGCGTGATGGTTCGGATGGCTGTCTTAGACTCTTTTGCTGCGCCGTTCATGGCAGGCACCTCCTTAAAAATTTATTCAATCATAGAATACCTGGTCCTTTGGGCCAGGTCAGGGATAGATGGCTCTGCCATGGCGTTTTGGGTCTAAAATTACAAATTCCAAGCACCAAATTACAAACAAATCTCAAATTCCAATATTCAATGACCTAAGCCTTCCAGGACGAGACATCGTTTGGATTTTCCAATTTGGGTCATTGGAAATTGTTTGGTATTTGTTATTTGATATTTGTAATTTCAATCATACAATGAACTTCCAACCAAGCAAATCCCCTCCGGGGATAACCAAAGCCTGGTCCTCAAGGCCAGAATATTTACTATGCTGTATCATAGACCGGCTGAAACCGCAAGTCATTGATTTTTAGGGGCGTGCGCCGGGTAAAGCCTTGACATACATTGCGCCTTGCCCCATTATGCTGCTTGCCGGAAATGCACCCATGAAGAATATCAAAGCAGATCAGAATAGCATAGATAAAGATTTTTTGCCGCTGGAAATCCAGCGGGAAGTTTCCCGCAAAATTCGCACGATGGGTCGGGCCGGTGTCGGTGCCGAATTGATCCGGAGCATGCTGGAACTCTACGCGCCTTTGGCGGGCCGGTCCCTCCGGGACGGGGTAACAAGGATCAAAGATGAAATCTACGGCCCGGATGAACGCAACCGGCTGGATGTGTATGCACCCCAAAACAGGCCGGGACCCGGCATGCCGGTCCTGATATTTGTTCATGGCGGAGGTTTTGTCAGCGGGGATAAAAGCGAATACGGCAATGTGGGCTATTATTTTGCCCGCCGCGGAATTCTGACGCTGGTCATTTCCTACCGGCTGGCACCCCTGCACCAATGGCCTTCCGGCCCGGAAGACGTGGCCGGTGCGCTCAAATGGGCAGCATTACACGTGGAAAAATTCGGGGGCGACCCGCAGCGCATCTTTCTCATGGGCCATTCGGCCGGGGCCGCACATACGGCCGCATATGTATTTTTGAAAGATTTCCGGCCCACGACGGGCAATGGGGTTTCCGGGGCCATCCTCATGTCCGGCATCGGTTACGACACCCGGCACTTAAGTTCCTTTCAACAGACATATTTCGGCCAGGATCGCGCCCGGCATCCGGCCATGTCCGTCATGCAGCAGCTTGAAGACTGCAGGCTCCCTGTTTTTATCATGTATGCTGAATTTGACCCGATCCAATTCGATCACGCCTCCATCGGGCTGTTCACCGGGCTCTGCGAGCGCAGCCGGACCGCTCCGTTTATCAGACGGCTGCTCAATCATAACCACATTTCCGAGATCCGCCAGTTCAATACCGGGGATTGTTCGGTGGGTCCGGATATTGTCGAGTTTATCCATTCCCGGTGATGCGCTTTGCAATTCAGTGCGGCGGCTTTCAGATTACTTGGCGATTATGCCGTACTTGCGCTGTAAGCCTCTTGTGTAGTCCAGTGTTTCGCGCGGCACGTCAAGTATCATCTTCAGGGCCCGGATTGTCTCCTCGCCGACCCCGACATGGTAAACTTCGGCAAGAATATTTGTTACAGATTCATTAAACTTTTTATCCCTGGCCATGCGGCCAAACGCTTCGGTCAGGATGGCTAAATACGCCTGCGGGATTCCGCGGGGAGCGAATAACAATTTATCTACCATCTGGGGGCCTGTAAAAGTGGTATAGGCCTGCCACGGCATACCTGTCGGCTTTTTGTTTCCCAGGGTTTCTGCGAAGGTGGGGACGTCAGGAAAATCAGCCCGGCGTAAAAAGTTCCCTTCAGCTCCATACGTGCCCATCTGGGTCACTAAAACCACGCTTCCTTCATTTCGGCGCTGTTCGATAAGATAAGCATTTGACGTCCCCATCATATCGATCTCGCCGCGTTGAAATGCGATGGCAAAATCGCTGCTGCCCGCATACCCGGGTATATAGCGAAGGTTCCAGCCCAAAAATTCAGCCCCCCAGATTGTCATCGCCAGCCAGGTCTCTTCTCCCTCTTTCGTTCCAATCACCACCGGTGCGGCGCTCGGATCGGTGAGACGCGGAAAAGCTTCCTTGCGGACCATCAAAACATTTCCACCACGGGAAATGTGCCCGATAGGATTCAGATCCATGAGGTTATATTTAACAATATCGCGCTCCCTGAGCTGCATACTTACAGCAGATGAACCGGACATCAACAGATGGAGGCCGTCAAGATTTCCCCTTTCGTAGAAGATGTTGTTAGCGATGGAGCCGCCGCCGCCGGGCATGTTGCGCAGCACGATCCTCGGCTTTCCCGGTATATATTTCGGAAGATGCGCTGCAATCATTCGGGCGGTGGTATCTGTCCCGCCGCCTACCCGTGACTGTACTAAAACTGTAATGGTTTTCCCTTCGTAGTAAGGTATTTCAGCCGTAACCATACCCGCGGACAAGATCATCACAAACCCGGCAACAAAAACACCCACTCTGGCTATTTTGATTTTCATTTTTCTTTCCCCTTTCTATTTTGTCGTTTCTGACGGACAGAATGCCGGTTGCTGCCGGCTAAATTATGATTGAATAAACAATTTACGTCATATTTCCCCGGTCAGCACCGAGGCCTGAGAATCCGGGACCTGTTTTTCCGGGGAGCCGATTCTGGCAGCCTTTTTCTGCGCCCTCAGATTTTTCGTCGCCTCAGGGTCGATGTCATCCCCCGCGATCACCACGCCGTAGTCCGATAGCGCTTTCTCCGGCGAGACATAGCCGTCAAGAAGGTCTTGCAGCACCAAATCGGGCTCTCTTTCCAGCGGGTCGCCATAACCGCCTCCTCCGGGATTGGACATGAAGACGACATCCGGCTCGCGCAAGGGAAACGGCAGAGGCCGGCCCGGCATGATTTTCTCCTCGCCTTCAATATCATCCCAATAAGGCAGGTCCCTGAGCAGAATTTCCATAATTTTCGTGTCGTTTTTGACGGACAGCATGCTGGTCGTTCCCGGCTTGCCGCCGCATATCCCGTTGGCGGCGACACCCCTGCCCGTCCAGAAGAAAAGGGCCTGGACCTGGTCTATGCCATGTACCTTGAACACCGATTCCACGCCGACGCCTCCCCGGTACCTGCCGGCCCCGCCCGAATCGGTCTGGCTTCTCGTATATAGCGTCAGGATAGGGTAGCGCGCTTCAACTTCCTCCGCATTGAGCCGGGAGGTCGTGGTGGACCCCGGCGCGCTGCCGAAATTCAATCCATCCTTGTTCGCCCGGGCGCCTCCTCCCATGACCGAACCGGTTAAGGAAGAGCTGTAGAAAATCTTGCCCTTCTTGTCCTTGCCGCTCATCATCAACCCCGTATGTCCGGAAGGCCATGAGGCATTGACCCGCCAGGATTCCTCCGACCCGGCCAAAGCCAGACTGAGCGTCCGGACGGCCAGGGACATGGCGGTCCAGCCGGATACGACCGAAGAGCCGGAACAGGGCGCCGGCGGTCTACAATTCAGAAGGCTTCTTTCCGGCGCCAGCACTTCTATCGGGCGCAGGCAGCCCTCGTTAACCGGTATGTCGGGCGTCAGCAGGCATACCACGATATTATGAACATTGGCCACCGTGCAGGGCAGCGCGGAATTTATGAAAATGCCCGCCTGCTCATCCGTGCCGGCAAAGTCAAAGGTCAGATGGTCCTCTTTCACCTCAAGGGTGCATTTTACCTTAAACAGCCCGTCGCAGCTGATATAATCGGTTGCTTCATATCTTCCCGGCGGCAAAATGCGTATCCGTTCACGGGCTTTTTCTTCCGAAAAATCTATGATCCCCGCATAACATTCTTTGAGGGTCTCCGCGCCGTAACGCTTGACCAACGCTACGATTTTTTCCCGGGCGACATTGTTGGAAGCGATCTGCCCCTTCAGGTCCAGCCCCTGAAGGTGCGGCACGCGCACATTTTCCAGGAAGAGGTCCATGATCTCCTGTTTTAACTCGAAGCCCTCCATGATTTTCAAGGGGGGAATGATGATTCCCTCCTGGAAATAGTCGGTGGCCAGAAAGGCGCGACCCGGGTTCATGGCGCCGATGTCAAGATGGTGCGTGGCGCAGCCGGTCCAGGCCACCAGTTCGTCTTCATAAAAAATCGGGGCAATGATGGCGATATCCTGATTGTGAAGCGCCCCGGCATATGGACTGTTGGTGATATACATGTCCCCGGGAAAAATTCGCCCCTGAAAAGATTGTTTGCAGGCGCGAAGCATATACGTCAGGTTGGTGCCGTGACGCGGCATCCACATCGAATAGACCACGCACTGGCCCAGGTGATCTGAAATGTTAAAACCCAGATCTTTCGAATGGACCACAATGGGCGAAGCGGCCGTGTTTAACAGGGCATAGCCGGCCTGCAGGCTGATTTGCTGCAGGCGGTTATTGACAATTTCCAGTGTTATCGGATTCACCATGCAAAACCTCTCAAAACCGATCCGAGATCATTGTTCCGGCTCAGATTTATCTTTCCACTGCAGGATAAGATTCAAATAAGGGTCTATGACCCCTTTCATGGCGGCATGGATTACCGCCGTCGTATCCATGTATTCCACGATGCAGGGACCGTCCAGGGTATTGCCCGTTTGCAGTTTTTCTCCGGAATAAACCGGCACGCGGGCTAAGCTGCCCTGAAAAAAAACCTCCCGGCGCCCCTTCAGGGCAGGGCCGGGATCGGCACCGGCAAAAGGCCGGACAAGTGTAGCCGGCTTTTTGGTTTTCCCGACGGCATCGACCCGGAACATGGCAATCTCATAACCCGCCTGACTGAAGCCCGTACCCTTGCCGTAAATTGACTCATACATGGCCTCGAAGGTCCGGATAATTTCGGCGATGTCCCGGCGGTTTTCAGGCCTGGAGGCCACTGGAACCGTGACTTCGTGAGCCTGACCCCGATAATGTATGTCCAGCCAGCGCCTCATTTCCATTTTGGCATCCTCGATGCCATCGTTCTGCAGCAGATCAAACCCTTTTTCTTCCAACTGCGCAAAGTGACGGCCGATCTTTTCCAGATCATCGACTTCGATGGTGTCCCCGAGGGTAAGGCTGTGAACAATATCTGATTGAACGATGCCAAAGGCTGACTGCACCGCCGCCATGGAAGGAATGACAATGGTTTTTATCCCGAGCTCCTCGGCGATGGCGCAGGCATGAACGGGACCGGCGCCCCCAAAGGCGATCAAAGCATAATCGACAGGATCGTATCCCTTGCGGAGCGTCATGGTCCGGACGGCTTCCGCCATATTGGCGTCAACGATGCAGCAGATGCCTTCGGCAGCAGCCGGCAGGTCCAGGCCCAAAGGCCCTGCGATTTTCTCCTCAATCGCCTGGGCCGCCCGATTTCGATCCAGCAGAATTTCTCCACCCAGAAAATATTGCGGGTCGATGCGCCCCAAAACCACATCGGCGTCGGTCACCGTAGGCTCCTGCCCCCCCCTGTCATAGCAGGAAGGGCCCGGATTGGAACCGGCGCTTTGAGGACCGACTTTCAAGCGGGAGCTCCCTTCCAGCCAGGCGATGCTGCCGCCGCCCGCCCCGATGCAATAAATGTCCAGCATGGGCACTACCACATTGTTATCGCTGATCCTGGCCGCAAGACTGGCGCTGTACTCGCCTTGGGTAACCAGGCTTACATCCAGGCTGGTGCCCCCCATATCCATACAGATGCAGTTGGGCAGGTCCAGCAGTTGACTCAGGTACTTGCCCGCGATCACCCCGCCTGCCGGGCCCGAATTTACCAGCGTAATGGGCTTTACGACCGCATCGGCGGTCGGCACGACTCCCCCGGAGGCCTGCATCAGCAGCAGGGGAACCTGTAAACCGGCTTTTGCCAGCTCCCGGGAAAGGGTTCCCAGGTGGCTGCCCAGCAAAGGGCCCAGGCTTGCGTTTATTACCGTTGTAGCCGTCCTCTCATACTCGCCGATAACGGGTGCGATTTCGTGGGAAAGGGAACAGTACATTCCCGGAAATCGCTCCCGGATAGCGGCGGCGATTTTTTTCTCGTGCGCCGCGTTCTTAAACGACCAAAGCAGGCATACGGCGGCAGCTTCGATCCCCGCGGCTGAAAACTTATCCAGGATTTTGTCTATTTCTTCCTCCCGCAGCGCAATTACCACCTCGCCATGCCGGTCGACCCTTTCCGTAATTTCCTCTATCCGACTGCGGGGGACCAGAGGCGCCGGCCGCTGGCATTGCAGGTCGATTCCCAGATATTCTCTTCCTATCCGCGCGATCGCCAGTACGTCGCGGAACCCGCGCGTGGTGACCAGGCCCGTCCTGGCGACCTTATTTTCTAAAAGAGCATTCGTGGCGATCGTGTTTCCGTAGGAAAGTTTGCTGATCTTATTGAGCAGCTCTTCCAGAGAAAGTCCCAGCTGCCGGCCGGCCTTGAACAGGCATTGCATGAAACCCTCCGAGGGATCGGACGGAACGCTGGGAGTCTTGAAATGATAAACTCTGCCCTCTTCGTCAATTAAAATCGCGTCGGTGAAGGTGCCGCCAATATCTACTCCCAGGTAAAATCCCCGCTTGCTTGATTCGCGTGTTGGAACATCCATTTGGCCGTCCATATTCAAAAATGTCTGAACATAAATTAAAACTCTCACTCTTTGACAAGATTAACTGGATTGACAAGAAATTATTAAAAAAATCCCAAAAATCCTGTTGATCCTGTCTAAATATTAATGGCTTTATTCGTAAAGGCAGCCTTCTGGGTCGTCCCCGGCGGCTTCATCCCCCGGCTTTTTCTCCACTGCCATGCCAGCACCCCGAAAAAGATAAATAACGCCGCCACAGTTGGGATAAACTGGATGAAAAGAAGCAGGAACCCGCCGGTGATCATCCCCAGCCTTTCCAGCATGTTCTGTCGCGTAAGCAACCATCCTTCCATACCCGAACCAAGAAGGAAAATCGATGAAAAGGCGAAAATAACCGTTTTGATAATTTCCAGAGGACTTCCGATAAGAAGCAAAGCCGGATGATAGACGAAAAAGAAAGGAATGATGAAGCCTGCGAAAGCCAGGCGCATGGCGGCAAATCCGACCTTGAAGGGTTCGGCCCCGGCAATGCCGGCGGCTACATAAAAGGTGCCTCCCACAGGGGGCGTGACAACGGAAATCGAAGCAAGGTAAATGGCAAACAGATGCGCCGCAATGGGAGGAATTCCCAATTCCGTGATGGCCGGAATTAGCAGCAGGGCTGTCAGAATGTAGGCCGGCAAGATGGCGGCGGCCATGCCGATGATCAAACTCATCCCTGCCGCCACCAGCAGGGAGAGGAAGAGCATGTGCCCCGATGTCCAGGAGGAAATCACGCTGGCGACGACGCCGGCCATCCCCGTCGAAAAAATGGCCCCCATGATGATGCCGATAAGAGCCGTGGCCAGCATGATCACCCGCGCTGTCATTACGGCGTCATAAAAGGCTTCCAGGATCTCCTTCACACCCATCCGGGTTTCCTTTCTGAGCCAGCTGCAAATCACGGTGGCCGGCAAGGCAAAAAGTCCCGCCCGGATGGGTGAATAGCCCGCGATGAGTATCCCAACCAGCAGGGCAAAGGGGATATAAAAAACCCAGCCTCTTTTGAGGATCTCCCCCAGGGATCCCCGTTCCTCGTCCCCCGCGCGTATGTTATGTCTGACCGCATAAAAATGGACCTGCACCCAGATACCGAAATAATAGAGTATCGCGGGGATGATGGCAACGACAACCACCATCATGTAAGGCACTTCTATGAGTTCGCACATGATGAATATGACCGAGGCCATTATGGGAGGGGTTATGTGCCCGCCGGTAGAGGCCACCGCCTCCACCGCCCCGGCAATATGCGGCTGAAACCCGATTTTCTTCATCATGGGAATGGTAAAGCTGCCGGTGATCGCGACATTGGCCGACGACGAACCCGTGATACTGCCGATGAGCCCGCTGGCAATAATAGCGACTTTAGCCGGCCCGCCCCTGGTCCTGCCGGCCAGGTGCATCGACAGGTCATTGACGAACTGCCCGGCGCCCGCCTTCAAGGCCAGGGCGCCGAAAAGGACAAAAAGAATAATATAGGTGGAAGATACGCCGATGGGTATGCCAAAAATTCCGTCCACGCCGAAGGCGCTGAATTCCGCGATTCTGGCCACGGAATATCCGGAGTGGTAAAAGACACCCGGGAAAATATTACCGAAACGCCAGTAGAAAATAAAAAAAACGGTCAGCAGGGGCAGCGGCAGCCCCATGGACCTTCTGGCAGCCTCGAGCAGCAAAACCATCAGGATCCCGCCGAAGAAAATGTCCCTGCCGGACAACATGTCCTGCCAGGGCTGAACATACTCGAAGTTCTCCCAAAAATACAGATAATAGCTCATCACCACGACCGCGGCCGCCACAAACAGACAGTTCAGCATCTCGAGAAACCGTGACGGACGACTGGAAGGCATCAGCGTCAGAAAGCAGATCACCAACAGGGATTGGAGATGAATGCTGCGGTGGGGAAAGAGGCTGTACGCTCCTATATAAAAGGTATAAATATGATAAATGATGATCAGCGCGGAAAGGCCCATCATGACCTTTCTGTGCCAACCTGAACTTTTCCGCGATGAAGTCGGAGCTATAAAGGAACCTATCTTACCTGACATGCATGCCTCCTGCCAAAGCGCCTTTTAAAGGACCATCAAAAATCAGCCCTCTATTTGACCAGCCCCTGTTCCTGCCAGTACTTCAAAGCCCCGGGGTGAATCTTAATTCCAAGCGCCCGCAGGCCTGCCGCCCATTGCGTGATGACTTTGGGCTGCAGCGAGGCTTTATACAAAGGATGGACGTTGTACAGGTAATTGCGGTTTTCCCAAATTCCCCTGGTAATGCCGTAGGCGACCTGGTTGTCCAATTTCGCCGGACCGACGATGGACTCCATATTCTCGATCGTCGTCATATCTTCCTTCATGAAAGCATAGGTATCTTTGGGCAACTCGGTCTGGGTAAAACCAAAGGGCATGGAGCGTTTTATCGCTTCCGGGTCGGACACGGTGAAGATCTTCAGATTTCTGGAGCTGGCCAATTCCTGTATCTTTCCACTGGGATGGGTCCCGAAATTTACAAATCCATCCGCCATGCCGTCCCGCATCAGATCGATGGTGGCCGTATCGCCCGTAAACATGGCCTTGCCGCCCCAGGATTTAATCCCGTCATAGGTTATGCCGTACACTTCCAACACCGCCCGGTTTCTTATCTCAAAGTTACTCCCCTTCGGACCTATGCCCAGCTTGATGGGATATTTTTTTTCCTTCAGTTCCGAAATGGAATTTATCGGGACCTTATCCAGCAGGATAACTGCGGCCCTGGCCGAATGGGAGGGGGATATTACGTTGATGTCCGTGGGGCCGACCTTGACCTTCTTGCCGCCGAATTCACCTTTTATGGCATCCAGAATGATGTCCGGACCCCACACTTCCAGTTCCAGTTCTCCCCGGGCCATCATACCGAGGGCGCCTAAACTGTGCACGCCGCTCATCACCCGGGTCTGCATCGCCGGGTTGGTGCGCCGGATGGCTTCTGCGAGCCCTTCCATGCGCATGGCCTTGGCGCCGCCTGCCGGCCCGCCGCCGAGCCTTACCTCCTGGGTCCCTTTCTGGCTCGCTTGGGTCAACAACGCAAAGCAGCTAAAAAAGACCAGACTGAAAAAAATCACCCTCCAAGCCGTATCCCTCCTTCTCCACTTTTTCATTTTTTCGACTCCTTTTTGTTATGCATTATTATCGGCACCGCCCCCCTGGACCTTGCACAAAATTGAACCGCAACAGCGAGCGCATTCCCCGTCCCGCCATGGGCGGGACTGCGGGGTTAGCGAGCGAATCAAAAAATGGCAAAATTCCTTACGGTCGAAGATTCCCTGCAGCTTGCTGCAGGGTCTTCAATATTTTTCACAGGTCCCGGAACGTCAGCAAACTGAAGGTTGATGCGGCTGACAATCAAATAATTGTTCTACGGCTCGGGTTGTCAATTCCAAACAACAACACCCATGCCCGGGTCGGGCACAACGAAGCATGAAAATGGTTATTTTCATATAAAGGGCCGATTGAAAACCCAGTCAATCCATATTGGAGATATTTTGGATTTTATGATATTGAAAAGATGATGATAAGAAATTGCTTCTTACTTTTTCTGGTATGGCAAAAGCGTGCTTAGGTGTCAAGGAAAAAATTTGTCCGATTTTTATTTTG
>JAUYIZ010000098.1 GCA_030688615.1 Desulfobacterales bacterium
TGCGTTCCACTTTGAAAAGGATGATCTGATATGAGCGAAAATGCCAAGTTTGAGGATTTGCAGGATTGCATAATTGAACTCAGAGGGCAAAAAGTCTTGCTGGATGCTGATGTTGCTGAGATTTACGGCGTTGAAACAAAACGCATCAACGAGGCCGTAAAGAATAATCCTGATAAGTTCCCAAACGGATACGTCATCGAACTGCATAAAAGGGAATGGGAAGGATTGAAGTCGAAATTTTCGACTTCAACAAAGGGTGGGAAAGTTAAGCTGCCAAGTGCCTTCCCTGAAAAGGGCCTTTACATGCTGGCCACTATCCTTAAAAGCCCGCAGGCAGTTCGGGCAACCATAGCAACCATTGAAACCTTTTCCAAAATAAGGAAGCTGTCTCGGAATATCAAGACTCTCTCAAGCGTCAAAGGCAAAAGTGAACAACAAAACCTGATGCAGAAAAGCGGCGAGCTCATCGCTGAAATGCTGGAAGACGATCTGCAGACGACTGACACGAAACATCTATCGAACTGAATTTTGCCGTGTTGAAATTCAAGCATTTGATCAAAAGGAGAAACAAGTAACCCAACCCTTCTTCTTAGAAGATCCATTTTGGCCCCCAAAAGTGGAACCGTATCAAATAGCCGTGATATCTAAGCCCTTATTTTTTGCTTAAATCTTAATGTTTGGGCTTACTTTCGAACTCACCGAGATGAGATTGAGCAGCAGATTCGCGAAAACGTGGAAACGCCAGTCAAGAAGTTTACCAAAACCATCGGGATATATTTTTACCACACAGGTCTATGAGCGTACCTCAGCGTATTGTCGCCGGACAGCGATCGCAAAAGTAGTAGTGAAGGGAGCTGTGTAGGTGCCTTTATTTGTTTTTACTCAGCTTTATTTTTTCCTCTTTCGATAACTGGGTCCCTCCAGGATAAGGACCTCCGAGTTGTAGACGAGGCGGTCGGCGATCGCTGTGGCCACAGTGGTGTTATCAAATATTTCTCCCCATTGCGAAAAAGGCCGATTCGTCGTTATGATAGTTGACGTTCTCTCGTGCCTTGCGCTAATGACCTGGAAGAATAGATTTGATCCCTGTGTGCCCAGGGAAAGATAGCCAATCTCGTCACAAACAAGCAGCTCCTGTGATTGATAATGTTGAAGTTTTTTAAGCAGCGAATGGTCTGCTTCGGCAGCAATCAGATGATTGATCATATCCATAGCGGTGGTAAAGAGAACTTTTAGTCCGGTCTGTGTGGCGTTATAGGCCATACACTTGGCCAAAAAGCTTTTGCCCACTCCGGGATTGCCAATCAAAATGATATCCTTTCTGTGCTTGATAAACTCCAGGTCCATAAGGTTTACAATTCTGCTCTTTTGATTTTTCCGTGAAATATGAAAGTTAAAATCGAACTGGTCGATGGTCGACGTTTCATAAAGTCTGGACTGCTTAAAACAGCGATCGATTTTGTTTTTTCTTCTCATTTCCAATTCAAGCTCAAACAGCTGATCCATGGTTTCAAGCGGTGTCCAGTTTCTCTGCTCGGCAAGGCCGATGATTTGCTCGAGATTTTCAGCAACCGCTTTCAGCTTGAGGGCCTTGCATTTTTCGATGACCGATTCAATATTCATTTCTTATTCCTTTTAATAACATGGGCGTCATATTCGGCCAGTGACGGTTCAGGCAGGCGGATGTTATTTAACGCTTCCTTTTTTAACCGAACCGGCGGATGATGTCTTGTCGGTGTCATTTCCTGATAAAGGATGTTTTCGATGTAGTCGGCGCCAATGGCGTTATGAATCAAAGCTTTTTTGACCGCGTAGATGACAGAGACGGCGCCATAGTCGTCTTTTAAAGCAAGCAGCTTCGAGACACTCTTTTTGATCGGTTGTCTTGCTCCGGCCAATGCCTGAAGATACTCAATCGCCTCTTGTCCCAGGGATGAGAAAGCGGCAATATCCTTATCCAGCCATAGTTTTCGCCTGAGCTTTTTGACCTGCTCTTTGTGAGAATCGGTTTCGATCCGCTGGCCCCGCTGCCAACAGCGGTTATGGACTGCGATTTTTTTGAGCTGGTACAGCAGGGTGACTGTGGTCTGATCGGCCTTTAAGGTGACATGTTTTCCAATGGCCCAGGGCGGAGCCGTGTAGACGTTGCCACCGAACCGGACGGCAAAATCTTTGTATACCTTCAGCGTTTCGGTTTCTCTGCAATCGGGAAGCAAGCCGGGCAGAGGCCTCAAGCGAACATCGACCAGCCGGTCTATCGGACGTTTGCCGGTAGTTTGATGGATCCGGACATTGGCCACCGTGTCGAGCCAGTTTCTCACCTGACCATTCACATCGCAAAGATCAGTAAAGGTTCGAAGCGGCCAGAAGTTTTGACGTAAATATTTTATGGTATTCTCAATCTTACCTTTTTCATGGGGAGAGGCCACGTTACAGGCGATGGGCGTTATGTGGAAAATTCGTAAAAAATCCAGAAAAGCGTCATTAAAGCGGATCAGCGATCCCTGGCGTTCAATGACAGCGGTGAGCATGTTGTCCACCACCATTTCTTCGGTAGATCCTCCCAGATAGATAAACGCATTTAAAAGCGCCTGATGCAGGCTTTGCTGGTTTTGGCTGTGGGTAAATTCTACATATGCTGTCCGGCTGTAGCACTCGATGGCCGCAAAGGCGTAGAGTTTTCGCATGCTGTTGCCGTAGGCAAGTGTTCCAAAATGTCCCCAATCAATTTGCAGTTGCTGGCCGGGGGATGACTCAAACCGGATAAAAGGGGTTCGAAACGCTCGTTGTCCCCGCAGGGTTTTCAGATAATCCCGGAGAATGGTGATTTTTCCATCAAAACCCTCTTTGCCAATTCGTTGAAGCACCACCGGCGCTTTGACTTCCGGATC
>JAUYIZ010000108.1 GCA_030688615.1 Desulfobacterales bacterium
AAATTTCCTGTTATTACTTTTGAAAATATGAAGCGATACTCTCCCGGAAACGCTCCGGGCCGAGAATGAATCTGGCGGTGTGAAACGATCCCATGATGGTTCCGATAACGCCGGGGGCCATGACGCTCTGCCCGGCGAGAAACAACCCTGCAACCGATGACCGGTTCAACAGGGATGCGGTGAAAAGCTGGTCGCAGGAACGCACCACACCGTAAGCCGAACCGGCGGGGCTGTTGACCCAATCCCGTATGGTCAGGGGGGTGTACACATCCAGCAGCCGGCAGCCTTTGAGCGGACCGAATATTTTCCCGGCCTCTATGAGAAGATTCTGCGCCTGCTGCTCTTTTGCTTCCATATAATCCCGACCCCGCTGTCCGGTGCGGGTGTTTTCCCATTTGCGCCAGAGTTCGGCTTTGCCGGAAGTGAGTATGGACATGACGCTTTTTGCGCCCTGCCCGCGAATCTGGTAAAATTTCAGATCCGGGATATTGCCGTTCTCATCCCGGTCGATTCTGAATATGTTATGGGAAATTTCCGGATGGGCCGATGCATCGAGCTGCGCATGCACGCACATGATGCCGTAAGTGTCTTGCAACTGTAAGATGCGCTTACGATACAAAGGCCGCACGGCTTCATGCGGCAGCATCGCGAGCACCACCTTGGGATGGACCGCCCCCACCACCACGGGCGCTTTTATTTCTATTCCCGAAACTGTCCTGACGCCACAAACTCTGCGGGATTCCACCCGGATGCTTTCAACGCCGTCCCCGCAAACAACCCGTCCGCCGAGGTTTTCCAGACGTCGGACAAACGCATCCACCATCTTGACGCCTTTTTTCAGGCGCCATGAAGACATCAGGTAGCTGGCAAGGGCCATGTTGTGGTAAAATGCAGGGCACTGGTCCGGCGGAACTCCGATCCAGTGAGACGGAACACCCAGAACGGCTTTCAGGCCCGGCGAGCACCCCAGCCGGGTCATGATTTCCCCGATGGCCTGGAATTGCTCCGGCTGGGCAAATCCAATCAGGTCCGAAAACAGGAAATCAAGCGAGTTCAAGTGTTTTTCGGCCTGTCGCAGGAGCGTCATGATGCCGGTGATTTGATGCTGTTCGTGCGGGAAAGCCGTCCTCAGATTTTTCTCATAGGCATCCATGCCCTCGGGAAGGTCAAAAGTCAAATCATCGAAGATATACCGGTCGATGACGCCCGCCTGTCCCATCCTTTCCACCGCAATCTCCGATGAAACGCCCAGAAAATCGAAGAAGCGCCGCAATATCTGACCGCTGCCCAATGCGCCCAGGTAGTGGACGCCCACCGGACACTCCATCTTCTGTCGGATAAAGCCGCGCATCATTCCTCCGGGATGGGGGTTTTTTTCCAGCACCGTCACCCGGAAGCCTGATCTGGCAAGGAGAATGCCTGTGGATAACCCTCCGATACCGGAGCCGACAACCAGAACATCCATTGAGCGGGATAAATCCATACTCATTTTTCACCTTTTTTCGGCGGGTTACACCTTTGCAGCATCATGGTCCGTGCCTGGTCCGCAAGCTCTGAAATGGAGCTGCTTGTGCTACCCGTCTCGATGCGTCCGATCAGCTCGATGCGGATGGTATTGGGCACGCAGGTGAAGAACCGGAATCTGCCGGGGGGGTAGAGAACATCGGTATTTTGTATGAACAAAACGCAAATGGGCGCCTTGCAGTTTACGGCGATTTTAAAGGCGCTTCTGTTGAAACGGCCGAGCCGGCCGTTGCGGCTGCGGGTCCCCTCGGGAAAGATAAAGAGATTGCCGCCGGATGCCAGATAAGCGCCCAGGGCCTCGATACGACCGATCGTATCCGAATTTGCGTCCACGATCGACGGAATATACCCGGAGGTTCTGAGTATCCACCCGAAAACCGGCAGCTTGAAAAATATGTTCTTTACGATGGTCTTCTGCTTTTCATACAGGGAAATCAGGAGGATGGGGTCCAGATAGGATACGTGATTGCTCACGATGACCGCGGAGCGAATCGAGAAAACCTCATCTGCGACGTGCAGCGACAGGCCCGGGGTGACACTTTGCAAAAGCCGGAAAAAGATTTTAAAAAACAGATGATTCAGCTGCTGCCAGGCCATTTCCCGTTTGCTGGAAAATACGTATGATACCAGATAGACGGGCGCAAAAAACAGCAAATATCCCGGGATGTAATATATCCAGCATATCAGCGGGATAAAAATATCGGCAGCAGGTTTGAGGTATTTGAGACTCATGGTATGGCCCATGCAGTTTTTCAGCGCCGTTCCGGAATCGAGACTTGAAAAACACCCCCTTTCGCCCAATTTCCGCGTCTGGCTCAAAATTTAATCCTCAAAATACTACATGTATTCCTGCGGTCAAATTTTTCGCCATCCTTGAACTTGAACAAAATTGAGCGTTTTTCAAAGCTCGATTCAAGTCCTGCTTTTTTCCATGGCTTCCATATAGTCGTAAATATGGTTGATGGTCCGAATCCCCATGGCCTGTTTCTTTTGTTCCTGGGTCAGCTTGAATCCCAGCATCTTTTCGATTTCCACCAGAAGTTCGATGGCATCGATACTGTCAAATTCGTATTTTTCCCGCAAATCGTCGTCCGGATCCGGATTTTCAATCTCGAAGTTTTCCTCGAAAATCCTCATAAGCTCAAGCTGTATATTCTCACGCTGCAATGTCATGATGGGCCACACATTCCTTGTTAGTTTCCTAAAATCTCCGGATGAGCGCACTTAAGGCGCGCGAACACAACTTAAATTAAAATTCAGGTTGAAAGTCAAGATTAAAGATGATTTATACAAACAGGCCGTTATTTTAAAAACTTTACCCATGGCATTATGGAAACCCGCACCGACTCTGGTTACTGGGATTATTTCGGCAAGATTTTTTGCATTTCCCTGGCGCAGCGCCCCGACAGGCAGGAAAATGCTAAAATTCAGTTTGAAAAGGTCGGGCTTGCAGGTAAAGTGGAATTCTTAATTGTCAACCGGCACCCCCGTAATTGTGAAGAAGGCATTTATGAATCCCACCTGACCTGCATCCAAAAAGGAATCCAGGCCGGCGCCGACCATATCGCCATATTCGAAGACGATGTCCTCTTTGACCGGTTCAGTCCGGCCAGGCTGAAAAATTGCATTGATTTTTTGTCCCGGCATTCCGATTGGAATGCCTTGTTTTTCGGATGCCTCGTTTCCGGCAGCCGGAGAACCGGAAACAAACATATCCTCAAGGTGAAATATCGCTGTTTGTCCCATGCCTATGTGCTGAACCGGAGATTCGCCGAGGTTTTGGTCAAGAGGCCCTGGCAGGGAATGGCGTATGATGATTTTCTGGGCTCTTTTAACGAAGAGTTTTACGCAATCTATCCTTCTTTTGCTTTTCAGAGTAATTCCCCTTCGGATAACAGTAAATATCTGCGATTGGATAAATTTCGCAGATTCTGCGGCGGTCTGCAACTCATTCAAAAAGGGGACGAATTGTTTTTTCACCATATGGCGGGCATCATTGCTTTTCACATCATGCTCGTATTGTTCGGGTTGTTGTGGGTTATGTGAATGAAATCAACCGGGTTTAGTCTGCTTCGATTTTTTGTTGTGCTGTTAACCGTCTCGATCCTCTTTGGTATCGGTTTATACCGGCTGGACCTCGATACCAATGTCGTGGACCTTCTCCCCCAAAAAGATCCCGCGATTTCAGACGCCTTATATATTTTAAAAAATCATCCGATGCTGGACCAGCTGGTCATTGATGTCAGCCATCAACAGGGCGGCCCGGAGCTGCTGGTTGATTACGCAACCCAGATAGAAGCGAGATTGAGAGAAAGCGGGCTGTTTAAAAGCGTTGGGATGCAAGAGGTTCAGCGCCTGATCCCTGACCTGGTGTCCTTTGTCGTCAGTAATTTGCCGCTCATGTTTACCGAGAAGGAGCTTGATGAAAAAATCAGGCCGCTGCTGGAAACAGGGCAAATTCAGAAGCGCTTGAAAGAAATGCAGCTGTCGTTGCTGAATCTGGACGGAATCGGTCAGGCTGAACTCATTGAAAAAGATCCGCTGGGGCTGAAGGATATCGTAATGGCCCGGCTGGCTGCCCTGGTCCCATCCCAGAATGCCCGCATCTATCGCGGGAAACTCCTGTCCGCTGATGATAGGCATCTGCTTATCATTGCCACGCCGATATCTTCGGGTACGGACTCGCTCTTGGCCCGCAAGCTGGATGCACTCCTGGAAAGTATCACGCAAGATCTGAACCGGAAACTGTCCGGTTCCGCGGACGCAATTGTTCTGACACCGGTCGGCGCCTATCGGGCGGCGCTCGACAATGAGCGCATTATCAGGCAGGATGTTAAAAAGGCCGTGGTGTTCAGCACCATCGGAATTTCATTATTGCTCCTCTTGGCTTTTCCCAGGCCTTATATCGGGCTGCTGTCGCTGGCGCCGGCGATCGCAGGAACCCTGACGGCTTTCTTTATCTTTTCCCTGCTGCATAAATCAATTTCAATTATGGTGCTTGGCTTCGGCGGGGCAATCATATCGATTTCCGTTGATTACGGGATTGCCTACCTTTTATTTCTGGATCGCCCGCAGCAGACTTTTGGCCGGGCGGCCTCGCACGAGGTCTGGTCGTGCGGCCTGCTGGCCGCATTGACCACCGTCGGCGCTTTCGGGGCCCTTTATTTCAGCGGTTTTCCGCTTTTTGAGCAGCTCGGTTTGTTCACGGCGCTGGGTATTTCGTTGTCGTTTCTGTTTGTTCACACGGTTTTCCCCGCACTGCTTCCGGTCATGCCGCCGGCGCGCCCGCGGCCTTTGCCGCTTCAGGGTTTTGTCAACAGGCTGGCCCTGTCAGGCAATAAGGGCGCCTGGGTTGCCCTTGTTTTTGCTTTAGGCATGCTCTTTTTCGCAAAGCCGAAGTTCGACGTGAATCTGACCTCCATGAACACCGTCAGCAAGGAGATGGCGGCCGCTGAACGACGGCTGACCGACGTGTGGGGGCAGGTTTTTAACAAGGTCTACCTGATGATCAGGGGGGACAGCATCGATGAACTGCAGCAAAAAGGCGATCGCCTGCTCAAGATGCTGGACCAGGACATTTCAGCGGACAGGTTATCGTCGGGATTTGTTTCCTCAATGATTTTTCCGGGCCAAGACCGGCGGCGGCGGAATTTAGCGGCCTGGAAAAATTTTTGGAATCCGGCCCGGATTGACACGCTGAGCCGCACCATGGAAAAGATATCCGGCGAGCTGGGATTTACTGCCGACGCGCTCAGCCCTTTTTATAGAATCCTCAGGGATCCCCCGGATCCGGAGGGGAATACAAGGATTCCTGAAAAATTTCTGGCATTGATGAACATATCGAAAAGTCCGGGCGGCGCGGCCTGGTTTCAGGTTGTCACCGTGAATGCCGCCGCGTCGCATCATGCCGAAAAATTTTATGCGAGATACAAAAACGAGGGGAAAATTTTTGACCCGGTGCTTTTTTCCCAGCGGCTTGGGGCGCTTTTATTTGCCACATTTTTAAAAATGTCCCTTATCATCGGTATCAGCGTTGTCCTGCTCCTTTTATTATTCTTTCTCGATCTGAAATTAACCTTGGCCGCATTGCTGCCGATCCTGTTTGCCTTCATCAGCACGCTGGGGACCTTAACCCTCCTGGGACGTCCCCTGGATATACCCGGCTTGATGCTGTCTGTCATCATCATCGGCGTGGGGATCGATTATTCTTTATTTTTTATCGGCGCCTATCAAAGATATGCCGATCCCCTGCATCCGTCCTACGGGCTTATCCGCCTGGCGGTTTTCATGGCCGCTGCCTCAACCATCATCGGTTTCGGTATTTTGTGCACGGCCGAACACTCGCTCTTAAAAAGCGCCGGTCTGACTTCCCTGCTGGGGATCGGGTATGCAGCGGTTGGCGCTTTTGTAATCCTGCCGCCGGTATTGCATCATCTGTTCCGCAGCCGGAAAATCGCTGCCCGCAAAGAGGGCAGCCCCCGCAAAAGGGTTTTGGGACGCTATCAATTTGCGCAGGCGTACCCGCGCTTGTTTGCCCGGTTTAAAATGCGGCTTGACCCGATGTTTGTGGAACTGCCGGCGCTGATGGAATCGAACCGGGCGGTGCGCATGATCATGGATATCGGTTGCGGTTACGGGGTGCCGGC
The DNA here is from genome assembly GCA_030688615.1 of Desulfobacterales bacterium. Lineage (GTDB taxonomy): Bacteria > Desulfobacterota > Desulfobacteria > Desulfobacterales > JAUYIZ01 > JAUYIZ01. Next base: position 6,171 of record JAUYIZ010000108.1, read on the forward strand.
CTGCTGGCTTCTGGAGCGGTTTCCGGCAGCGGTGGTTTACGGCATTGACCCGGATGCCGAGCGGATCAGCGTTGCGTCCAGGGCAATCGGGGCAGACGGCGTTGTCACCCTCATGCGCGCGCCCGGTCTTCCCGAAGTGCCGGGGCCGGCCGACCTGGCGCTGATGCTGGATATGATCCACTATCTCGATGATGATGAATTGCGGCTCACATTGCAAGGGCTGTATGGCGCTCTGGCGCGCAACGGAAGCCTGATTATTCGCGCGGCCCTGCCGCCCGAGGGGAGGCTGTCCCGGGCCCGGGCCTGGTGGTTTGGGGGGGTAAAATATAAAATCTCCGGCAATCCATGTTATTATCGATCCTTTGATGAAATTGCGGCGATAATTTTAGGGGTAGGATATAAAATCGAGCGTTCGGTCCCGTCCGGATCCAAAGGAGATATGGTCTGGATGGAGGTAAAAATCTTCTGAAATGAAAACGATCCCTTCAGGGCGCCATTCTTTATCCTTGGCCGAGCAGGTCGGTCTGATTGCATTGCCGGCAGCGGGTTTGCTGTCCTTTTTCGATGTGCGCTTACCCCTTCTTGTCCTGGCAGGTTTCATTATCCTTTGCTTTGCCGCCCCCTTTTTCCCCCGTTTTGGCTTTTATCTGCCGATCATCAGCCGGGGGTCGCCGGACAAAAAAGCCGTCGCCCTAACCTTTGATGACGGCCCTGACCCGCTGTCCACCCCGCATTTATTGGCTCTGCTTGGAAAGCATCGGGTCAAGGCAACTTTTTTTGTCACCGGGCAGAAAGCGGCTGAACACCCTGGGTTAATAAAAGAAATTTTACTTCAGGGGCATACGGTCGGCAACCATTCCTACACCCATAACAACCTGGTGATGTTCCGCAGCTGTAAGTCCATCGTCAGAGAAATTGAGAGTGCCCAGAAAGTGCTCAGCGATTTCGGGGTGCTGGCGCTGGCTTTCCGTCCGCCGGTGGGCATTACCGGGCCCAGGCTTTGGCCGGCCCTGATAAAATCAGACCGGTACATCGTCAATTTCAGTTGCCGTGCCTTTGACGGCGGAAACCGGTGGATTAAGGGACTTTCCCGGAAAATCCTGCATCGGATCGGACCGGGCGATATTGTCCTTCTGCATGATGTCAGGCCGCACCAGCCATTTTTGTTGGGCCACTGGCTGCAAGAGACCGAGCTGATCCTGTCGGGCATTAAGAACAAGGGGCTTGCGGTCTGGCCGCTGGATGAGATCATCGACCGGCCGGTCATGATGACGCAGATCGACGGCATTAAGAAATCTGTAATGAAAAAAGAGCTGCGGTGAACATTGTGTTTGGTGTAACGTGTCGCTTGCAATCAGAACGGGACTTGTGATAGCCTGGAATGGAGGTTAAGTGGGAACTATATAGCATTCCCAGTCATACCCGAAAATGAATGATGCAAGAAAGGGAGCAGTTTATGAAAATAAATATGGTCTATAAAAAGGAAAAAAGATGGTTTATTGGGCATATACAGGAATACCCCGACTATGAAAGCCAAGGAGAGACTTTGGAGGAATTAAGAGAAAATTTAATAGAAATCTATGATGATATTAGCAAAGGGTTAGTGCCCGATGCAGAACCTTTTCAGGTTTTGGAAGTGGCAATTTGAAAAGAAAGGAACTGCTTAAAACCATTAATTCAACCGGGTGTGTTTTTGTGCGTCATGGTGCCAATCATGATTGGTACAAAAATCCTCAAACGGGTAAAAGTCAGCCTATTCCAAGGCACAAGGAAATTGAAGAAAGTCTTGCGAAAAGAATCATTAAGAGATTATCTTAGATGCTTCTAACGAGCTTGCCCCCAGTTCAGCCTATCGTTAATTTGAAAAATGATAACACAATAGACCTATAAAACAGGATATATTTGGAGTTTGGCAAGTTTATCACCCCAGGGCAGCGGAAGCCATAAAAACCCTCGGGGCTCAAACTGCATGAACTAAAAGGTCAGCGAAAAGGGACGTGGGCAGTAAATGTGAGTGGCAATTGGCGAGTCACGTTTAAGATCCAAGAAGGTGACGCCTTGGGCGTAAATTATGAAGATTATCATTAGAGAGGAATAAAATGCGCATGTATAATCCACCACATCCTGGCGAAATCATTAGAGAGCTTTGTATTGAACCTCTTCATGTAAGTGTCACGGAAGCTGCAAGAGCCTTGGGTGTCACACGGAAAACTTTTTCAACTCTTTTAAATGGTCGCTCAGGTATCAGCCCTGAAATGGCCTTGAGGTTATCAAAAGTTTTTGGCCGGACACCAGACGGTTGGTTGAGGCTCCAGATACAATACGATTTATGGAAAGCAGAACAATCCGTCGATATTGAAGGTTTACGACGAATAGAAGCTGCATAAGTCTACCTTAAAAGGGGATAACCAGCGGGCTACTTCGACTGAAAAAGCTGGTGCGTTTTTTTTCATGCCGGCCTTTTGCTACATAATGGTTGCCAAAATCCAAAATTGGGCCGAGGTTAGGTGTTATCTGCTATGAAGGCCAATATATCAGCCGGTTGAATCCCATTTGTGATAATCGAAATTGGAGGGTCAGGCAGATATTTCCGAATTTATCATCCATGTAAAAAATGATATCAGAATGCATAAAAAAATATGGCCTGTTTGGGATCTGGCAAGTTAGGTTCTTATGAGAATCGTACTGGTACATCCGACCGGGGCAAACTGGGTGCCCGGTAAAAAAGATATTACCGCAACTGCCAATCGAATGGCGCCGCTGGGTCTTTTGTCCATTGCCGCCTGGCTGGAGAAGGAAGGCAATGAGGTGTTTGTCCATGACTGTTTGGGGCCGCGGATGCCCAAAAACAACGCGGCGCATGCCCAGGCCATCCTGAGCCGTCATCCGGACCTGGTGGGGTTTTCCGCGACCACTTCCGGTTTCCTGGACGGCTATGAGCTGGCCGGACGGATTAAAACCGCCCGGCCCGGGATCCAGACCGTGTTCGGCGGCGTTCACATTTCATCCTTGGGCGCAGTGCTCTTAAAAGATTTTGAACACATCGATTTTCTTTGCCGGGGAGAGGGAGAAGTTACCCTGGCTGAATTGGCGTCAGGCAGGCCGCCGGAACTCATTGACGGCCTGGTCTGGAGAAACAACGGCCGGCCGGCGACCAATCCGCCGCGATCCGTTCTGACTGATCTGGATGCGCTTCCTTTTCCCTCCTACGATAAATTGAAAGGGTTCCCCAGGGGCTACCACCTGCCGCTTTTCAGCTTTGTTCACAGCCCCGGGGGCACCATGGTAACCAGCCGGGGATGTCCGTACCAGTGTTCCTACTGTGACCGCTCGGTCTTCCAGAGAAGCTATCGTTTTAATTCGGCCGAATACATCTATGAGCACATGCGCTATCTGCGCCAGCAATTCGGGGTGCGCCATATCAATATTTATGATGATCTTTTCACGGCCAATCGTCAGCGGACCACGCAACTGTGCGAACTGCTGATTCGAAAACCGCTGGGGATGCAGTTCAACTGTGCCATCCGCGTCGGGCAGACGGACGACGGGTTGCTGAAAAATTTGAAAAAAGCAGGCTGCCTGATGCTTTCGCTGGGTATTGAAACCGGCGACCCGGAGCTGCTTGAATTTCATAAACCGGGTGTCCGGGCGGATGATATTCGGGTTACGGTCCGGCAGATTCAGGATAACCATCTCAGGGTGAAAGGGCTCTTCATGATGGGTCTTCCCGGCGAAACCGAAGAATCAATACAAAAAACAAGTGATTATGTCATGTCGCTGGATCTTGACGACATGAACATGTCCAAATTTACTCCGTTTCACGGGGCGCCGATCTGGCCTCGTATCTCTGAATTTGGAACATTCGAAGAAGACTGGAAAAAAATGAACTGCATAAATTTCGTATTCGTTCCCAAAAGGATCGATTCCATAGAAAAACTCGAACAGCTTTACAATATGCATGTTAAACGCTTCTATACTTCCCGGCAATGGCGGCGCAAATTTATGAAACGACTCTGGCAGCATCGCAAAAGTCTGCTGTATCTTCTGGCGCACCTGCCCTCATTTTCGGCAGCCATGCGCAATTTTGAACCGGACCCGTGAAGTCGTGATACAGGGGCACTGATTTTGTTGCAGTCACGGCAAATTTACTGTGCGAATTTTTTCAGGATCAGGCAGGTGTTGACTCCGCCGAAAGCAAAATTTTGAATGGAAGCGATGCGGATATCCGCTTCCAGAAGATCCACCGCATGCCGGATCATGGCGCACCTTTCATCAACTTCATCCAGATTCAAGGTGGGCGCCACAAACCCGTCCTGCATCATATAAATCGTAAGGATCGTTTCGATCACGCCACACGAACCCATGGTGTGCCCCATGTAGCTTTTCAGCCCGGTAACCAGCGGCAAATCGCCGTATACCTTTCCGATGGCCTGAGCTTCAATCACATCGCCCATCTTGGTAGCCGTGGCATGTGCGCTGATGAAATCCATGGATTCGGAACTGATGCGGGCATCTCTGAGGCCCAGCCGTATGGCTTCGGTTATGCCGTTTAAATTGGGTAAAATCAAATCGCCACCGTTATTGTTGCATGAGAATCCGATGACTTCGGCCAAAATATCTGCTCCCCGTTTTTTGGCGAATTCATACTCCTCCAGCAACACGGCGCCGGCGCCTTCTCCGATCACCAGGCCGTCTCTTTGCCGGTCAAAGGGGCGCGGCGTCAGATGGGGGGTGCTGTTAAATTCTGTTGAGCATGCCAGAAGGTTGTCAAACACCGCAACGGTGGTCGTGTCATACTCGTCAGCCCCCCCGCAAAGCATGACGTCCTGGATGCCGTATTTGACCGTTTCATAACCGAACCCAATGGATTGACTGCTGGTGGTGCAGGCTGTGGACGAAGAGATGACCCGTCCGGTGATGCCGAACATCCTGGTAATATTGACGGCCGTAGTGTGAACCATCGATTTCAAATAATCTACCGCCCCGATGGTGGCAAATTCAGATTCAGATTTGCTGAAAAAAGATTTATAGATCTGGCGCTGAACCGTTGGACTTCCGTGGGTGGACCCGAAAGCCACTCCCAGGCGGCCGGATGTGATAAAATCCTTGTCCAGCCCGGATGCCTCCAAAACTTCCTTTGCGACCTGGCAGGCATAATAGGAAACCGGCCCCATGGTTTTCCGATCGTGCCGCTTGAAATCATACGCCAGATCGTAATCCACCGTTCCAAATACACCCGAGTGAATAGAAGCTGAAAGGAGGTCATCGGGCCGCATTTTTTTAACCCCGGAAATTCCCTCCGTCAGGTGCCTGACAATTTCTTTTTTGCCGTGACCAATCGGTGTAATGGCGGAACTTGCTGTAATGACGACCCGACGATCCATTATATTCCTTTTATTTTTTGATTCAGCTATTACACCATGAGTGGTCTTAATTCAAAATAAATGTTTCGATCCGAGAAACGGTTCAAAATGATACCATTGCAGCGGGTGGCGCCGAAGGGTCTGTTCCAGGATATCTGCGTACTGTTGCGCGGATTGCCGGATGGCTTCTTTTCTTTCGCTTCTGGAAGGCGCCCGAACATAAACGGGCTCAGACAGGGTGAAATGATATTGCTTTTTCCCGCAGCGAAAGGCAAAGAAAATAAACAGGGGCGCATGCGACAGGAGTGCAAACAGGTAGGGCGCCTCGGGAAGATGAATTTCATGCCCCAGAAAAGTCACCGGTATCGTGCGCTGGGACTTTTTCCAGACGACATCACCGGTCAGGGAAACAATTCCGCCCGAGTTGATAAACTTTATTCCCTCGATGATATCCACCGGAGACCCGCTTTCCTGATCGACCGCAATAATACGGATATCGCTTCGGGAGAGACTTTCCTTCTGAATCCTTTCGATTTGCTCCTTATGCTTGGCGCCCATGTAAAGCAGCAGCCGGATATCAGGATTAGTCTGTTTTAACAGGTAGGCGGCCAGTTCCCAGTTTCCCAGATGCGACATCAGGATGATCGCGCCGTCTTTTCTGAGCAGGGCTTGCTCCATATGCTGCCAGCCTTCCGAAGTATAAGTTATTTCATCGAATTGATGCAGCAGGAACCTGTCGATAAAGACATTCGTAAAATTGTGAAACTGCTTCCACGCGCACCCCAGGTGATAAAAACCGTTTCGATGCGGGAAAAGAGCCCGGTAAAACCGCATACTGTTGGCCACTCGCAAGGGGAAAAACAGGAAGTAACCTGTTGCCACGATCCAGGCAAACCCGGAAAAAACCCACCGGCCCAATATTTTGGAGAGGAAAGTGAATAATCTGTAAAAAAATAGTCGCATGCTGAGGGTGGATGACTCCTGTCATTTGGTATTGCGAAAAGATGTCAGAATTCTCTGAAAAATCAGCCTGGTAAATACCGCGCTGTTGCGCATGAAATCAACAAAGGGGCGAAAATGGGATATTCTTCCCGTTTCCGGCGCATAATTTACCCTGACGGGTACTTCCAGCACGGGTATATTTTTTCTGCCGGCCTTCACCAGAATCTCAACCTCAAACTGGTATCGCCTTGCCATGACTCCCAAATTCATGGCTTCAGGCAAAGGATAAATCCGGAAGCCGCTTTGAGAATCCTTGAGAGCGGGGCCGCCGGAAAGCGATACCCAGAAATTAGAGAATTTTCGCCCGAACCGGCTTGTCCAGGGAACATCTTTTCCCAGCATACCTTCTCTGGCGCCCACCATGATCGGCCGCTCGTTAGCCGGTATCGCCTGAATTAACTTCAGGGCATCTTCAGGGTTATGCTGTTGATCGGCGTCTATCGTAATGGCCCAGTCGGCAACCTGGCAAGCTTTTGCAAAACCGGTTAAGATCGCCGCGCCTTTTCCCCTGTTCTCAGCATGGCGCAGAAGGCAGATGTCCTTAATGGATTTTATCCCGGCGCAGGTGGCATCTGTTGAGCCGTCATCCACCACAAATACCGGAAAATTCAACTGCAAAGATTTTTGGATTACCGCGCCAACCGCCTGTTCATGGTTGTAAACCGGTATGATAACGGCGAATCTTCCCTTGCTGCCGCACCTGGCAAGATCCATTGTTAAATCGGCTGCTTTAATATCAATACACTCCGTTATAAAAAAGTTTCCGGCAAATAGGCCAGACCCCAGGTCCCGGGTCCCATGTGGGCGCCGGCGGTTAAAGATAAGGGCTGAAGTAAAATTTCAGCAAGGGGATAACGGGCTTTGATTTTTTCCCCGACCGTACCGCTGACCCAGGCGTAATTGTCCGAATATTCCAGCATGATAAAGGCGGCTGAATCTTGCCTGATGCCGTCGGCAAGTTTATTCA
>JAUYIZ010000111.1 GCA_030688615.1 Desulfobacterales bacterium
AGATCGTGGTTCGCTTCGCTCACACAATCTATCCTTATTCGTTATGCGGTTTTCCTGTGCAATGCCACGGAAAGAGGTTGTTGACCTTTCAGGGCACTTATATTTAAGATTGAAAATCCTAATATGTCCCCGTTTTCATCAACCTTTTCCATAACTGCATCGTTCTCTGTCTCTCGAAAAAAACCCTTTTTTCGCTCAAAAATTACCTCTAAGTAGTCGCCTTCCTGATCATACCATACTTTTATTTCTTCTCCCATACCACGTCTCCTTTCTTGACGCTATCGGTAAAATATACTGTGATAATAAACGAATCAGCATCAGTTGCCTTTACAACAATACAAAGGTGCTTTCTGGTTACTGGTGTAGTTTCAAAAAATCTATAATGGAGTTCAACCTCATTATCAGTTCTTGATCTGATAATTCGGTCTCTGGCTCTAGCAGCGTCAAGGCTATGCTGTTAAGCTGATTTTCCATCTCAGGGTGCTCGGATTTCAGATGTTCTTCCCGTTCCTCTGATAATCGGATTTGTCGCCCTTTTTTATCACTAAATGTATGCATATCTATCTCAGTCCTTACGCACCGGGTAGGGCAGGAGCCTTGCGGCTCCTTTCCCCCCTAAGAACCGTGCATGAGACTTTCACCTCACACAGCTCAAGCCTCTGAGAAGGTCTCCCTTGTGGGGATTCCCGCAAATTAAAAATTTACGTAACTATTCAGCGTGTTTTATGCTTATACTACTTATCGCGTCAGGAAATCGGGCAATTTACTGTTAAACAGCAGATCCAGTGCATGACTTGACCTGACTCCTTGTTTTCGGCAAGTCGACAAATAACTTCTAACACGACAGAATATCTGGGCGCCATCCATGGATCGAAAACACCCCGATATCTTCTGTTGAACTTTTGTCATCCGGATATCGTTTTCACTCAAGTTATTCGAAAACGGGACCAGTTCGTTATCCATGAATCTGAGTGTGTCCTGCTCATAATCTCTCAGCCGCTCCAGCAGGTTTCTGGATTTAGATTTTTTGATTCGGCCCCTTTTGCCCTTTTCCTTGGGCCTGATGGGTTCCGGACACTCAACTTCGCCCTGTTTTATGATATTTTTGTATTTTTGGCGGTATTTTTCCGACTCTTTGGCATCTAATGCGCCACCGGCATCTGTGACCTTGATATTGATCGTTTCAAGCAGGTTTTTCAGCTCTTGTGCCCACTGCTGACCATCCTGCTCCCGGGCCCTTGTCAATTCCCTCAAGTGATGAGCGTTGCATAGGCTGTGAGTACAGTCGACTTTGTAGTAAGGCTTCCAGTGATCGTGGCACAATATCCCTTTGAACCTGGGCAATATACCCATGTCATCCGTGGCATCTGTTCCCCTTTTTTCGTGGGGATAGTAAAGTGTCCAGAGGTCATTGGACAGGCAATGCAGCCAGTGTCCTTTGCCACCGATGTTGATACCTGTTTCGTCGGCATGTGCAAGAGCTGAAGCAGCCAGCTCATCTTTGACTCGGCTTTCAAAATCACCCAGGAGCTGGTAAGCTTCTTTGTTGAAATTGAAAATCGATCCTTCACTGACCGGTATATGAACCTGATCGGCAAAATAATCTTGTACCCTGTTATAGGGGACAAGCTGGAATTGTGACATATAGACCGAATGAGCCTTGAGACCTGTCCCATATTGAACCGCTTTTGTAACCTCTTCGGGAAAGACAGCAACAAACCGGTTGCCATTGTCATCTTCCAGTATCTGAGCACGGTATTCGGTTACGACTCTTGAGATATCGATATCAAACACCTGGCGCGTGTCAAAGCCCACCTGCCTGTATTTTCCAGGGGGCAGTGTTCTTCTGTCGATCTTTATCAACTCGATTCTATCAGGATCGTCAACCTTCTTTAGCGTGGAACCGATGTGGCCCTTTTGGCCGCCTGCTTTTTTATCCGTTTTTCTTTTAGGCTGCTTTTGCCTGTTTGGGTCACTCGACGGCGGCTTACTACTGTTTGTGCTATTTAAATTTAAACGATTGGCCAACAGAGTGATTATGAGGATCATAATTTCGAACAATGACTTCGTGGCCACTGACAATTGCTTGTCTTCACGAACAAGGCGCCGCCTGATTGTCTCATACACAACTCTTGACAATAGCTCATAACTATGGATAAAAAGCCAATCAATATCTGTGAGCTTTGAGAGAGGTAAACAAAGATCTGATCGTAGGTCTTGAAACCGCCGTTTCCGTCATGGAAAAGTGGGATGAACTTACACCAGCAAGACGAAAAACAATGATAGGACAGCTAAAGGGGATAGTCGAGAAGGGCAAAGAGGCCTATCCGCTGGTGGAGACAGAGCATTGATTTTTTGGGATTCCGAGTCATTGGTAACTTTGTATGGATGGTGAGATTATGCAATCAACTGAACAGGCGAGTAAAAATCTGATAGACCAGGCAATAGAGGGTGGAGCGACGGCTGCGAAAATCATCAATGCCAGTGACGTTTTTGTAGCGCAATGGGTCAGGCACAAATGCCAGTTCGGATGCTGGAATTTCGGGATGCAGTTCACCTGCCCCCCTTACGCCCCCACACCTGAAGAAACTGCCGGGACCCTTAGGCATTACAAGCAGGCATTGCTTGTGGAATTTCGCAACATCTTCTTTGGTGATCCCAAGGTTAGGCCCGATCACAACCTTATACACCGCTTGCTATATAACTTGGAACGACAGGCATTCATAGACGGGTTCTACAGAGCTATAGCCTATACAGCAGGCCCCTGCCGTTTGTGCCCCGAATGTCCGGCAGCGAAGCTTCAGAATCCAAACCTGTTCAGTAAAAAGGACTGTGTCAACCAAAAGATGGCTCGGCCTTCGATGGAGGCAGCGAGTATGGACGTTTATAAGACTGTCAGACAGGCCGGCTTTGAAATTCATGTCGTGCGCGACAAAAAGGATGCTTATACATCGTTCGGGTTGGTGCTGCTGGAATAAGGTAATGTGTATTTAAATGACCATGAGGAGCAGTTGTCTTTAAAATGAGAAATGTTATAACTCAAGTTTCGCACCCCTGAAATGGTGCGAAACAGCTAAGGGCCGTGGAAAAAATAAATTCCCCAATCTTGATTGTCTTTTGGTTCGACTTCTGCGTTGCCCCGGCGGGTGAATACGAAGGGTATGAACACGCCGGGACGTCTTGAATTCGAACCAAAATCCAGCGCAATTTCTGTGGTTTTATTATTTTCCACGACCCTAACTGATTGATTTAGA
>JAUYIZ010000112.1 GCA_030688615.1 Desulfobacterales bacterium
ACCCCCCCGGAGGATCTGGTGGGATTTCTGGAAGGGGCCAAAAAGGCCGACATGCCCAAGCCCTTTAATGTCCATTTAAAAAATGGAGGGTTTCAGGAATGATGGACGGCCTGTTTGAACGTTTCATCATGATGAGAAATATATAGGCAATGAAGAAATCTGGACGAAAAAAACTGGGCCGGAGAGGTTTTTTGAAGCTTCTGGCCGGCGCATCGGCCTATGGAGCCGTGGGGTCCGGCGGCGCTGCCGATGCCCAAGCCACGCATTACGGGAAAATGGCCGATACGATCCGGTGCATCGGCTGCAAGCGGTGCATGTCCGCCTGCAAACGCTGGAACAACCTTAAAGTGGAGCGGGACGAATTGATCACCGACCGGGAAACGGACCTCACGTCCAACAACTGGGTGGTGGTCAATCTGCTCATTGACGATAAAAACCGTTCGCGGAAACATTATATGCACCTGGCCTGCCAGCACTGCATTGAGCCGGCCTGTGCCGGGGTATGTCCGGTCAAAGCCATCACCAAACTGCCCGAAGGGCCGGTGGTCATCAATGAAAATAAATGTATCGGGTGCCGCTACTGTTTTCAGGCCTGTCCGTACAAGGTCCCCCGGTTTTCTTTTGAAAAAAGGGTCACCCGGAAGTGCACCCTTTGCTATGATCGCATCCCCCTGCTCAATTATATGAAGCCGGCCTGCGTGGCTGCCTGTCCGGTGGGCGCCTTGTATTTTGATTATAAACATGAGGTCATCAAAGAGGCCAAGCGGCGGGTCCATGAAAGGGGCGGGACTGCTTATATTATGGGTCTTACTGAAGCGGGGGGGACGGATATGATCACCATCCTGCCCACCAGGCCCCAAGATTTAAATGTGGTTGTGGCGCCGCAAAAGGTTGTCAACCAGAATTTGGACAAGATCCGGATCACGGCCGCGGGGGTTATGGGATCTGCCGTCATGACCGGTTTGATGTATGCATATGCCGCCCTGACAAAGGGAAAAGAGTCCAGGAACAATGATTGAAAAAATCAAGACATATCATCGGATTCTCCGGCGGATTGTTGAAAAATCTCCCTTTTTATATATCTGGATAAGCTTTCTGCTGGCCCTGGTATTTCTCGGCGGCTTTGCCCTGGCGATGTCTTTCATATACAGCATGGAAATTCTGGAGTTCTACACCAATATCCCCTGGGAGATGATGGTATCCAATTACGTTTTTCTGGTGGGTTCCAGCGTGGGGCTCTGCCTGTTGGCGGCCATGGGGGATGTGTTCGGTCTTGAGCATTTTAAAATGATCGGCCGGCGAAGTCTGTTTTTATCGCTTGTTTTTATCATATTGGGCCTGAGTTCCATCGGTCTTCACCTGGGGCATCCTGAAAGAGGGGCGGTTTACAATGTGCTGACGCCCAATTTTCGTTCGGCCATGTGGTGGATGGCAACATTCTATCCTCCCTATATCGTTTTTATCGGTTTATGGTACTGGCTGCTGTCCAGGAAATCTCTGGCCAAAACAGCGGCTGAATCCGAAGGGCTCAAGGCCAGGGTTTACGGATGGATGGCCCTGGAGGGGTTAAGACCCTATCTTCACCGGCGATTTGCTTTTTATAGGATGGAAACCCTGATCTGCCGGCTGCTGCCGCTGGAGCAGATGGGACTTTCGCTGGATGCCGAAGATGCCGAACGAAACTGGGCGCGTGTTGCCGGCGCATTGGCCCTTGTTTTCGGATTTCTGGCATATACGGTGGAAGGATCTTTATTCGCCCATGTGGAGGCTCGCCCCTTCTGGTATGGGGCGCTTTATCCGGTTGATTTTTTTCTTGGGGCTTCTCTTTGCGGGTTGGCGTGGTTTATGGCCATGGGAATCATCACTTACAAGGTTAAGGGCCATGAAATTCCGGAATCCCTCAAGGTGCTTTTTTATGAGATGGCCGACATATTGGTCGTCCTTTTAAGTCTTTTGCTGCTTTTTGTCGCGTACAAGATGGGCCACGGGCTCTTTGAACCGGCCAAGGCTAAAACGATCATGCTCTTTATCAAGGGGTCTTTTTCCCTGGCCTTTTGGCTGTTTGAAGTGGCTTGCGGGATGGTTTTACCCGTAGGGATATTAATTTATGCGGTCAGACAAAAGAAAATAACCGGCCTTTTTCTGGCATCGGTTATGGTTCTGACGGGCTATTTTGTCAAAAGGTATGATTTCGTCGTAGCTTCCCAGGTCTATCCGCTGATTAAAAAACACCAGCCGCTTGCCAGCTATTTCCCGACAGCCATGGAGACGCTGGTGATCGGCGGTATATTGGGCGCCTTTCTGCTTATTTATACGCTGGGGGATAAATTTCTTCCCTTGAAGGAAGACGGATGACCGGGTTCAGGTGATTTCGGCGAGGGGTTAACTTTATTAGAAATAGGGGATTATTTTTAACTATTCAGGAAACAGGTGATTATCATGGATTGTAAAAGGAAAAAAATATCAATGCGATGGGGCGCCCGGGCAATATTGTTGCTTGGCGTGTTCATGATGATGGGGGCCGGGGTCGGTGCGGCTCAGGCAGCAAGCCCGACCGGGCCCCAGGCGGCCACGGCGCAGGCAATTCCCCAGCCTCAATTTTTTTGCGGGACTTGTCATATTCTGACTTACCCGGAAATTATCGATAAACAGCATGCGCTCTGGAAAAAAAGCAAACACAACCAGGTGGGCTGTGTGCAGTGCCATTATGGGCCTGACCCATCCAAGGCGGGCGGGAAAAATATGAGTGCAGGGCACATTTCCAAGCAGCCCCCCGACAACTTCTCCCATCTTCAGATCGGCGGACCCATCGTAAGGACACGGCCGCACATCGATAATGCCTCCTGTGTCACCGGCGAGTGTCATGGCAAGGCCGGGGATGATTTTAAAACCCGGAAGATCAAATTTACCGAAAAGGTCACATTTGTTCATAAACCCCATTTTGAAGAAAAAAACCAGGTAAAAGGGCAAAAAATCGGCTGCACCACCTGTCATCAGCATGAGACCGACCAGAAAAAATTCGAGGTGAGCAAAGACACCTGCTTTCTGTGCCATTTTATGGGCACCAAGCTGAACGACGGCAAGGCCCGTTGTGAACTGTGCCATAAATTGCCGGAAGCACCCATCAAGGGCGTCGCGGCCCAAAGTGGTGGGGATTCATGGGGCGGCGGTTCAGGCGGCTCCGGTGGCTCCGGTGGCGATGCGTGGGGATCCGAACCGGCCGCTCCGGCGGCCAAGGCGGCTCCCGCCATTGATGGATGGGGGCAGCCGGTGGAAACCGCGGCGGGGAAACCCGAGGCGGCGGCCGCCCAGGCTAAACCCATCACCCATGCCATGATCCAGAAAGCCGGCGTTTCCTGTGTGTCCTGCCACTTTGACCTGGTTCAATCCGGCACGGGTGCAAGCTATAGCGCCTTTTTCGAAAATGGTGTTTTGAAAACCGCGGTCGTTTACGGCGTCGGCAGGATAAAAAAAGAAAACTGCCAGGCCTGCCACGACAAGGACCAAGACCTGAAGCAGGCCCTGGCCATGGAAGAATTGCACCAGAAACATGTGACAACCAAAAATGCCCGCTGTCTGGATTGTCATCAGCCGGTCATCCACATGAAAGCCAAACTGGACGAGCGCACGCCCCAGGATGATGACCCGGTTCTCCTGACAGGCTGTTTAACCTGCCATTCCACGCCCCACTACTACCAGCGCGTTTTGACATCGGGCATCAAAAGTCCGGCCCAGGACCCTGTGCCGGACCCCATGTACATCGCCCGGGTAAACTGTCTGGGTTGCCACAACCAGAAAACCACCCTGCCCGAAGGACACACGGTACTGACCGCAAGCGGGAAAGCATGCATCGCCTGTCATGAAAAAAAGTATGAAAAGACCTTGCTGGAATGGAAAACCGAGATCAATCAGAAAGTCCAGGCGGTTTCCCGGGAGGATGCGGAAATTGCAAATCTTTTCAAAAAAGTTGAAGGCAAAAGCGCCAAGGGCGAAATAGACAAAATGACGGAAACATTATCAAAAGCCCAGGAAAACCTTAAGATCGTCAAGTTCGGCAAGGGAGTGCACAACAAGAAATACGCACTGATGCTCCTGGACGAATCTTCACAGATGTACAAGGACTTAAAAGACGCACTGGTCAAGTTGCAAAAGAAATGAAAAAAAGAATTTTCATTGCACTGACCCTATATTCTCTTATTTTCCTTGCGGGCGGTGTGTATATCATGTTCACCATTGAATCGTCCACCGGCAAGCTGAACACCTTGATTTTACTTCATCAGGTTGAAATCCAGAGAAAAATGCTCTCGAGCAATCTTAAAAAGGTCCAGCTGGATCTTAATTTCCGGCAAACTCCCCAGGGCAGGGGCGCGGCCACGATTATCGCCAACGTGAAGGAACTGGAAAAATTAAGCCACAGCTGTTTTTCCTGTCATCATGACCAGCAGGTCAACCGGAGGCTGGTCCACATGGATAAGGGAATCGGCGATTACAAAAACCACATCATCGGTGTGTTGACCCTTGCAGAAAGCGGCGGCTCCCAAACCATCGGTGGGAATGAAAAGGCCCACCAGATGGTCGAAAGGATCATTACCGAAGTGGACGATATGATCCATACCGCAACGGCCAAGCTTTCTGAAAAAACGGAACAATCCACCAAAGACATTGCCAGGGCCAAGATGTTGCTCTTTCTGGTGGTGGGCTCCACCCCGATTCTGGCAGCCGTGTTCGGGTATTTTTTCTTAAAGGGTTTCACCCATCCGATCAGAGTTCTTCTGGAAGCGACGCAAAAAATAAAGAGCGGCAGCCTGGACTTCCGCATCACCGGTTTAAAGGATGAGTTCGGCAAGGTGGCCGACAGCTTCAACAACATGGCTTCGCGCATGGAAACCTACACCCGGCAACTGGAAGGCAAGAGCCTGGAGCTGGAACGGGCCCATAATGAAATGAGCACCTTCTGTCAAGTCCTCAAGCAGATCGGGGTCCAGCAGACACTGGACGGGGTGGCTTCTTTTCTGATGAGGGAACTGGAACCCATCCTGCAAAGCGCCCATACGATTCTTTATGTTTTCAGCAGCGACCGCGGCACGCTTTTCACTTTGTCCGCGTCTGGAAGCGAGGTCCACACCGATCCGGAATTGATCCAAACGGCTTCCATCGTTCTGGACCATAATGAAAGTATGTCCATTTCTCCTAAAATGGCTTTTGCCCCGCCTCTTTTGCCCCGGGATTTCCCCGTGGACGGTATCCAGTGCATCATCCCCCTGCAGATACAGAGCTATATTGACGGGGCCTTTGTGGTTGTCTATGCTGCTAAAGCCTTGTGTGAAAAAACGAAACTGGAGCGGGTGGCCCTGATTCTGGAACAGGCTTCCGGATCTATTAAAAGAGCGGTTTTACAAGAGGAAGAGCGCCGGAAGCAACTGGCGGAAGGACGTGCGGATCCCGCCACGGAATACTGCGGGATCGTTGGGAAAGACCTGAAGATGCAGTCCATCTACAAGCTCATCGAGGACATCGCACCGTCCGATACCACGATTCTCATTCAGGGTGAAACCGGCACCGGTAAGGAACTGGTCGCCAGCGCCATACACCAGAAGAGCCTGCGCAAAAATAATCCCTTTGTCGTGATCAACTGTTCGGCATATCCGGCCACGCTGCTTGAAAGTGAACTTTTCGGGCACGAAAAGGGCGCCTTTACCGGCGCGGTGCGCCAGAAAAGCGGACGATTCGAACAGGCCGACGGTGGCACCGTGTTTCTGGATGAAATCGGTGAAATCCCCCTTTCGTCCCAGATCAAGCTTTTGCGGGTGCTTCAGACCCAGAAGTTTGAGCGCATCGGCGGAGAGCAGACATTGTCGGTGGACGTGCGCATCTTGTCCGCATCCAATAAAGATCTTCTGCAGGAGGTAAAAACGGGAAGATTCCGTGAGGATCTCTATTACCGCCTGAATGTCATTCCCATCCAAATCCCTCCCCTGCGGGAGCGTCGGAACGACATCCCCCTGCAGGCCAAATATTTCTTGAAACGGTTTGCCGCCGAACAGGGAAAGGAGATCACGGAATTTTCTTCGGAGGCGATGAAACAGTTGATCGATTATTCATGGCCGGGAAATGTGCGCGAACTTGAAAATTGTATTGAACACGCGGCGGTGCTGGCCAAGCGGAAGCGGATCGAGACGATTGATCTGCCGAGCACGCTGCATCAAGCTTCATCCGATTCGGCTTTCAGCTCCCGGGGAACCATCACCCAGAACGAGGCCAAGCTGCTCAAGGATGCCCTGGAGGAGAGCCACTGGAACAAAAAAACAACGGCCGAGCGGTTGGGGATCAGCCGCAACACGTTGTACCGTAAGATACAGAAATATAAGATATATCCACCCGCCAATATTTAACTTTTCCCATAAAGTCCTTGCCCTCTTGGATTCTCAAGGGGAAAGTGTCACATCATAAAACATGTCACGATATTAAAAACAAGTGTTCCAATATGAAACAAACCCAACCCTTCCTTTACATTGGAGAAATGTATGCCGACATGGTGGCGTGTTTCAGAAAAGCACAAAAAAATAAATTTCGGGCGCCCGGAAATGAAGGCAGACAAATCCGCTGCATCCCGGGAGGCCGGCATTTGCAGAAAATGTTACGGATGGGTTACGGTTAAAATTCAAAGGATTAAACCGGATGGATCTTTGCAGGAGGACCGTCCGTCCGACATCCGGAGGGCACGGGAAAAAATACTGGCACGATAATTGCTCTTGACAACAGTCGACGGAAACCCTTGGCGAAACATTTTCGAATGCAGAGAAAACAGGCAGGTTCCGGGGATGCAGTCCATGGTTTCCACCCGGATAAGGAGGGGCGAAATGAAGAATCGAAGGCCTGGTTTGTCAAAGGCATCAACCAAATGGAATGCCTGGGGCATGCTGCTGCTCGTCATATGGCTCACGGGGTGGACCGGTTTCGGAATCGCCCAGGAAAAAAAGACAGGCCCGGAACCGCTGGCGTCGGTCCTGCCGATACCACAACCGCAATTTTTTTGCGGAAGCTGTCATATCCTGACCTATCCGGAGATCATCAAGGAACAGACCGCTCTCTGGAAAAACAGCAGGCATAACCAGGTGGGGTGTGTCAAATGTCATTATGCGCCCGAAAAATCCCCACGAGCCGGCAGCGAGACCGCGGCCAAGCACCTGCCCATCCAGCCCCCGGAGCATTTTACCCATCTGAAACTCGGCGGCCCCATTGTCCAGACACGCCCGAGAATCGATGATGCAACGTGCATGAGCGCGGATTGTCACGGCAAAGCCGGGGACGACTTTAAAACCCGGAAAATAAAATTCACCGCAAAGGTGAATTTTGTTCATGAGCCGCATTTTGCGGCCGCAAATCAGGTGGGGGGCCTCAAGCCCGGGTGCACCACGTGTCATCAGCACGAGACCAACCAAAAAAAGTTCGAAGTGACTCCAACAACTTGTTTTCTATGCCATTTTATGGGCACAAAGCTGAACGACGGCAAAGGCCG
>JAUYIZ010000130.1 GCA_030688615.1 Desulfobacterales bacterium
GCCCCAGTCCTTGCCGTCGTGCACGTCAAACTGGGTGGTCAGCCGCAGGTTCTTGTTCACCGTGTAAACGGTGCGCAGCCGCCAGCGCTGATCGTGGTAGACATTGCTCGCGTTGTCGTCGTTCAGCTCCACCTTGTTGTCGCTGAACATCCGTTCCCGCAGCTCGCCGCGGAACTGTACGTCCGCGGCCAAAACCGGCGCGGCCGCCAGGGCTACCAGGGCCAGACTGCAGATGATCACTGTCAACTTTTTCATATTTATTCTCCTTTACCCTATAGTTTGGATCTGGTTTAGAAGCTCAATGTCAGCCGCTGAAAGGTGGCCCAGTTGTCTTCCGGGTCCTGGTTTACGCCGCTGGGCTGGTAGGCCTTCCAGTAATCCCCGGCGTTCAGCCAGGCGATGGTGCCGTAATACCGGAGACCCTTGTAAATATCATAGATGACCATCAAATCCGTCTCGAAGCCGATTTTGTCATCCTGGCCGGTAGCTACCTCATCGGCCGTGAAATGGCCCACGCGAATTCCGATATTGAGGCTCTTTAGCGGCTTGATGAAGGCGCCGCCGTAGATCAGTTTATAACCGTCCTTGGTGCCGTTGTAGTTGCGCGTAAAGTTGCCGCGCCCGCCGAAGGTGCGGTAGGGGCCGCTGTTCTCGTCATCGATCAGGATGGCGAACTTGCTCCAGGTCTGCTTGGCGACCCGGTCCTGGCCGCTCAAGAGATACTGCTCGTTTTCCAGCGAGGTGCTCTTGTCGTCGCCGCTGCGAAAGGCATAGCCGGCTTCCAGCCTGACCGGGCCCAGGTTGAAGTTGCCCTCCACGTTGTAGGCCAGCCCGGAAAGATCCCGGCTGGGCGCGCCGCCAATAAAGTCCTGGTCCCCGGTTTGAATGAGGGCCTTGGCCGACAGGTCGAAACCGCCGAATTTGCCGATGAAATAGGGCTTGACCTCGTGCATGGTGTATTCGTCGGAGTTGAAATTGGCGGCGTTGCCGGCGGCACTGCTGCCGCTTTTGTCCATCTGCAGGGTGTACAGGGCGCCGAACTCCATGGCGCCGGACTTGAAAACCGCACCCAGGGACCAGGCATCGATGTCGCCGTCCGATATGGAAACCCCGGCATCGCCCTCATAATATTTTTCGTACAGGCCCACCAGGGTCACATTGCCCAGCTTGGTCCGCACGCGGATGCGGTTGGTGTCGATGCTGTGGTTCAAAAATCGAGGGCCCCAGGACCCGGAGCCGTTGTAGCCCACCTGCACGTCGCCCCAGCTGGTTTTGATGTCCATATAGGCCCGGTCCCACTCCAGGTTCCATTTCACTTGGCTGGCGCTGTAGGACGGCGCGATTTCATTGCTGCGGCCCCAGGGCTTGTCATCGTGCACGTCGAACCGGGTGGACACGCTCAGGTTTTTGTTGACTGTATATTTGGTGATCACGTGGAGCTTGGAATTCTGGTGGGTATAACTGCCGTCGCTGTCCAGCAGTTGCTGGTTGCTGTCGCTGAACATGGTGACCCGGTAGTATCCGGAAAATTTGACGTCCGAGGCCAGGGCCGGGGCGGCCGCCAGCGCGAAAAACGCCATGCAGGCGACAATAACTGTCAATTTTTTCATCTGTTTTTCTCCTTTGGGTTTTAGGGTTTCATTTTTTTCATCTGCTAAACATCCGTGAGACTTTTCCCGGGGGCCGTGACCCGGCGCGCTTAAAGCGGCATCTCCTCCTTTCCGCAGAACCCCGGCCGGCCGTGCCTTAAAGCCCCTGCGTTCATCACGCGCAGAGGCGAAACCCTTGCAAAACGCTTTATTCGCCATCCTTGAACTGGAACGGAAGCAAGCATTTTTCAGAGGTCACGAGGCCCCAGCAGCCGAAAGATCTCCGATGGTTTCATTTTTTGTAACAGCCTGTTTTTTTTTTGTCAAGTTTTTTTTCCGCCCCCTATGTCATGCGCTCAATTTCTTCCAGCATCCGGTCCAGCCGCTTTTTGGAAACCGGCAGGGCTGTTTTAAGCTCCTGGGCAAAAAGGGACACCTTATATTCCTGCAGCAGCCAGAAAAACGCTTCGGCGGCCCGGCGTTTTTCCTCCGAAACCAGCGGGGAAAAGGAACCCGCGATGGCCTGGAGCCGGTCCGCATATCCGCTCAGATCCTTTTCCCGCAGCCGGTCTTTTGCCATATCCGGCAGGGCCCGCCGGGCGCGAATGGCAAGGGCCTGGACATACCGGACCACGTGAAGCAGCCGGTCCGTGTCGTAAAGGGCCATGAAATTTGTAGGCGCCAGACCGCTCAGTTCGCCCTGCAGGCGCTCCAGCAGGGCAACGGCCGGATGGTTGCCCCGGTTTTGAGCTTTAAGTTTTTGGAGCTCGGACCGGCAGGCGTTAACGGCATCCACCACGGCCAGGGCGGCGGCGAGCTTTTCCTGTCCGGCCGCGATCAGTCCCGGGGCCATGGAGTGGGCATAATCTTCGAAGGCCTCTTTTTCGCGAATGTTTTGGCAGAAAAGCGTGCGGGTGAAACTGTCGAAAAAAATATTTTCAAACTGCCGGATATTGCCGAAGCCGGCAAACCGGTCTTCCGTTATTCCGGGGATTTTCAGTATTTTTTTTAGAAACTTGAGCTCTTTGGCCAGAAAAAGGGCCAGCAGCGCCGCCACGCCCCTGGGGTGGGACGCAAGGGCATCCTGCCGGTCGGCAAAGAAACGCAGGCTGACGGTATCGCCCTCGGGCTGGAGCCCGGGGTAAACGGTCCACCGGGCGCCGGTTTCCCCGTTCAGCACGACCGCATCGGGCAGGTTGCCGAAATCCCATTGGGTGATCCCGGTCCTTTCCCTTTCCCGCCGGGCAGATTCCAATTCTGCGCCCGCAGGCGCGGAGGAAATCTTCTGCAACAGCACCTGCCGGTCCCGGCCGGAGAAAAGTTCCTCGCCCTGTAAGCCCGTGATCCGGAGGCGCATCCTGAGGTGGTCCGGCAGCGCCTCCAGGGGCCAGGCCGCGGCCGGAATGCTGATGCCCAGCTTGCGGTAAACAAAATTAGTAAGTTCGTTGATCAGGGATTTTCCCTGGGTTTTTTCCGGGCCAGGGACCTCGGCCATGAACGCTGCCACCGTATCTGCCAGGGGGACAAGCTCCTTGCGGTATTTTTTGGCAAGCCCCCGGAGCAGGGCCGTGATTTTTTCCGCCAGCAGCCCGGGGACCACCCAGTCCACGGCGTCCGGGGCAATCACGGACCGCGCGGCCCATGGAATGGTTACAGTCACCCCGTCATCGGGACTGCCCGGGGCAAAGCGATAGGCGCAGGGAAACCTCTGGCTGCCCAGGGGGACCTGTTCCGGGAAGCCGGACAGCTGCCGCTCATCCGGGGCAAAACGGTAAAGGTCTTCTTTTTGCATTCTTAAAAAAAGGTCGCTGCCGGCCGCTTTTACCCGCTGCTGCAAGGTGGCCGTATCGTAAACGTTGTCCAGCCGGGCCTGGTAGAACTGAAAGATCTGCCCGGGACCTGCAAAAATATCTCTGCGGCGCAGCCGGTCCTCCATGCGGCCGATTTCATCGATCAGGGACTGGTTGTGCTTCATAAACGGCAATAAAATCTTCACATCCTGGTCCACCAGCGCGCTCTGGATGAAAATGTCCGTGGCATGGGCCGGGTTGATCGGCCCGTAGGAGACCGGGCGCCGGTCCACGAGGATCAGGCCGTAGAGGCTCACCTGTTCCTGGGCCACAACCTCCTGGCGGGAGCGGGACCAGTGGGGGTGCAGATAGGTGTGTTTGCAATGCTCCCGGCCGACGGTCTCGAGCCAGCGGCTGTCGATATTTGCCACGGTGCGGGCGAAAAGACGGGTGGTTTCGACCCGTTCGGCGCACACAATCCACTGTCCTGCCCGGTTGAAGAGCCCGGAACCCGGAAAAAGCATCATCTCTTTTCCCCGGGCGGCCGTGTACATGTTTTTTTCCTTTTTGAGGCCGATGTTGGAAAGAAAGCCGCTCAAGACGGATTTGTGGATCGCTTCGTAGCGGTTGGCGGCGGTTTGCGGGCCAGGGGCAGTTGGCGGCGCCTTTACAATGTCCATGATCTGGGCGTGGATGTCCATCCATTCCCGCATGCGTCTGAAGGAGAGAAAATGGGCCCGGCAGAACCTTTTCAGGCTGCCGGCGCCGGGTTCGTTTTTAAAAATCTCCTGATATTTGTGCCAGATGTTGATCAGGGTCATAAAGTCAGAGGATGGGTCCGCAAACAGGGACCGGGCCCGGTCCGCCTCCGGGCCTTTTGCAGCGGGCCGTTCCCGGGGGTCCTGAATGCTAAGCGCCGCAGCGATGATGCCCGCTTCCGCCGCACACCCTTCCCGGCAGGCCTGTATGAGCATCCGGGAGAGGCGCGGGTCAATGGGCATGGCCGCCATGCGCTTGCCGTTATCCGTCAGTGTCCGGGCGGCCGTCGCGTCCCCCGGCCGCCGTCCCGTCCCGGCTTTGATGGCCCCCAGTTCCAGCAGCAGATCAAACCCGTCTTTGATGCGCCGCGAAGATGGCCGGTCGATAAAAGGAAAAACGGCGATGTCTTCCAGTTTCAAGGCCATCATGCGCAGCAGCACCTCGGCCAGATTGGCCCTTGATATTTCCGGCGGGGTGAACAGGGGCCTGGAAAGATAGTCCTCTTCCGAATACAGGCGGATGCAGACGCCGTTTTCCACCCTGCCGCAGCGGCCTTTTCTCTGATCCGCGCTGCTTCTGGAGATGGGGACCACCGGAAGACAGGTGGTGCGGGAACCCGGCACATACTGGGAAATGCGGGCCAGACCCGTATCGATGACGTATTTGATTCCGGGTATGGTCAGGGATGTTTCGGCCACATTGGTGGCCACGACGATTTTTCTTCCGGCCGCGGGTTTGAAAATCCTGGATTGTTCCCGTCCGGAAAGCCTGGCGTAGAGCGGCAAAATCACGACCTGCAAAAAGCGCCGGGCCGCCAAAAGGTCGCATGTTTCCCGGATATCCTGTTCCGTGGGCATAAAGATCAGGATATCCCCGTAAGGGCTTTTCCCCTGAAGAAGATCCACCGCACTGAGCGCCATGTCGATATGGGTTTTCTCTTCCCGGGCTTGATCCGGCGCCTGATCCGGGTCCGGGTCCGGCGCGTAACGGACTTCAACCGGAAACATGCGCCCGGACACTTCGATCACCGGCGCATGGTCAAAAGCTTGGGAAAATTTTTCCGTGTCCATGGTGGCCGATGTGATGATCAGTTTCAGGTCTTTTCTTTTCCAGACGAGCTTTCGTAAGATCCCCAGGAGAAAATCGATGTTCAGGCTGCGTTCATGCGCCTCGTCCACGATCAGGGTGTCGTAGGCGTAAAGATCCGGGTCTGACCGGGTTTCGGCGAGCAGCATGCCGTCGGTCAGGATTTTGATAAAGGAATTTTGCCGGGTCTTTTCTTTAAAACGGATTTTATAGCCCACCGATGCGCCCACTTCTTCCCCGAGCTCTTCGGCAATGCGGTGCGCCACGGCCACGGCGGATATTCTTCTGGGCTGGGTGCACCCGATCAGGCCGTGGGTGCCTCTGCCGGCGGCCAGACAGAACTTGGGAATCTGGGTGGTCTTGCCGGAACCGGTTTCCCCGGATATGATCAGGACCCTGTTCTGTAGAATGCCGTCGATGATTTGCTCTTTTTTAGCCGTGATGGGCAAATCGTCATGGAAGGTAAGGTTGGGCGGACGCTCTGGGCGCCGGGATTTCTGCTGCGTCATGATATTTTGGCCTTACACCCAACAGGGCGGAGCAAAAGGGCGACGGGGGATGGTCTGGCTTTCACCTGCCTGCCTTGGCCAGCTTTTTCTGTAACGCTTCCGGCAGCAGGGTAAGATCCGGCAGCAGGGGATCGTCTGATTTGAACCTGCCGCTTTGCAGCAGCGTAAACCGGATGCCGGATTTATGCGCCAGCCGGGCGGCCGCTTCAATCTGATGTTGATTGAAACTGAAAATAATGAATTGCCACTCGATCGTTGCTCTGCGGATGGCAGCTCCCAGCTTCATGGCCTCAAAAACCCGGGTGAAATTTGTGTTGACACGATAAAGATGAGCGGTATCCTGCAAACCGTCGAGCCCGAAACAAACCCTGTCGCGGCTGTCCAGCCGGTTGAATACTTTTTCCCACCACGCCAGCGTTTTGCCGCTGCCGTTGGTGGCAATTCTCAGTTCCTTGTCCGACTGTTTTATTTTTTCCACAATTTCAAGAAAGCAGGGGTGGTAGATGGGGTCGCCGAGCGTGCCGGCCAGCATGATTTTTTTAAATTTCGGGTTTTCCACCAGCCGGAAAACAAGTTGCCGCGGCAGATCCCTGACCTGGTATTGACCTTTACACCGTGTTCTCTCACAGTAGGGGCATGCCAGGCGGCACCTGGAGGTCAGTTCGATATGCAGGCCGTCGCCGAACCGGTAGTCATTCATAAGCTTGTTTTTGGATGAATTCGTAAAAAGTCAAAGTTTGGACGGTTTCGTAAAAAGTTTTAAATTCAAGGCGCGCAAGTTTCGTGCGATGAGGCGTACTTAGCGTACGCCGCAATCGCAACGGAATGCAGCGCAACACAGAAGTTGAACTTTTTACGAAACCGTCGTTTGTTGGTTCAGGTCGTTGGATGTGGATTCCGAGTCGCGGCGGCAGTGCTTTTTGCACGTATAGGGCGCGCGTGCGGGATCTTCCAGCAGTATCCTGATAAATTCCCTGAAGGCATCATTTTTTGCGGCTTTCTCAATGGCGTGCAGGGTTAAATCGAACTCGGGTTTACTGAAGATGCTGTTTTCATAGTGTTCACCGAAACTGGGCAGCCAGCAGCACGGCAGCCAGTGGCCGTCACTGGACACATAGCTTTGTTTGCCTTTCAGGCACTTGGGGTATATCTTCATTACGGCATTTCTACAACTTTCC
>JAUYIZ010000143.1 GCA_030688615.1 Desulfobacterales bacterium
CATCCATAAATGGCTATTTTCCGCAATATCTGCGTTGGGCTCCGAATTTCAATCCTCAAAATACTCAATGTATTCCTACGGTTGAAATTCTCGCCCGCCTTGATCTTGCAAAAACTATCTCATTTATGGATGGGCACTAGATAGTTCTGGACTCCGGCCTTCGCCGGAGTGACGTGTTTGGGGACTTTTAACCCAACCGTCAAAAATTAGTTTGACAGCCTGCCGCAGGTGCATGTATTTTTTAAAGAGTGCCATAAAAGACAAGGGGACCTTATATATGCTTAAATCTCAGGTCAAAAGTTTTCGCAATGCTGTCCGGTTTTTAAAGACCCGCGGTGAAGTGTTGGTGGTGGGCAAAGAGGTTGACCCGATCTATGAAGTCGCGGGGATTCAAAAAGCCCTGGACGGCGGGCCCTGTCTGCTGTTTGAAAACATAAAGGGGTACGGCAACGTCCGCAACGTCGGCAATCTTTTCGGCAAAAAATCCAATGCGGCCTCGTTATTCGGCTTTGACAGCTCCAGGGAATTTAAACTCTCCTGCCGCAAGGCCATCAATCATCCGGTGCCGCCCCGGATGGTCGGCAAGGCAGTCTGCCAGGAGGTCGTCATCACCGGGGATCTGGACGTAATGTCCATCTTGCCGGTGTTAAAACACACGGAAAGAGACGGCGGACGGATTATGGGCGGGCTGATCCTGGTGGGCGGGGAGTATTTCAAGGGCGGCAGGGAACTTTCTTTCAAGCGGATGAATTTCCGCGGCAAAGACTGGGCCAGCATCAAGGCCCTGCGGGGGACTCATTTTGGCGATCTGGCCCTCAAGGAGCACCGCGGAACGGTTATCCCGCTGACCGTCAATATCGGTGCGCCCCCGGCTGTATTGCTGGCAGGCGGCGGCGGTTCCCTGCACGCCATCGTGCCTTCGGGTGTTGACGAAGTGGCTATCGCCGGCGGCCTTCAGCAGGCGCCCGTGTCCCTGGTTAAGGCAAAAACAGTGGAAGCCTGCGCCATCGCAGAGGCCGAGTGGGTCATCGAGGGCTATGTGGACACCGCGGAAAGAGTCTGGGAGACGGATGAAGCGGAGAAAATCGGAAAATTCGGCGCGGCGCCTTTTTTCCCCGAGTGGGCCGGGTACATGGGGTGGGCGGTGCGGACATTGAAGTTCCACGCTACCGCCGTCACTCACCGCAAGGACAATCCCATATTCTACAGCCCGCTGGCGCGCTCATTTGAAGGGGATAACCTGGTGACCATTTTCAGGGAAGCCAGTTTCCTGGAACTGGCCGAACGCCTGTATCCCGGGTTTGTACAGGACGTCAACATCCTGCACGGCGTCACCGCAATGAGCGGGGTGGTTTTTCAGGTCAGAAAGGGCGGGGCCGAGGAAGGTTTCCAGCGAAATCTGATCACCGCAGCTTTTGCTGCTTCGCCAACCATGCGGATGGTAATTGTCGTGGATGACGATATTGATATCTACAACGCGGAAGACGTGTTGTGGGCCATTACCACCAGGTGCCAGGCCGGTACCGGCATTATCAAGGGGGCGGGCGGTCGCAGAATCGTCATGTTTCCCACGGACATTCTGGGCGCCCACGGTGACGGGGCCGATTTTCTCACCGAAGCGGGTATCGGAATCGATGCGACCGTTTCCCTGAAGGCCAAGGCTCATTTTGAACGGGCCCATTACCCCGTTGACAAGATCGATTTGAAAAAATGGTTCAATGACGCGCAACTGGCTAAAGCAAGGAGCATGCAAAGCGATTACGGAAAACTTCTTGGCGCCACCGGCCGGTAACCCGGCTTTGGGCTGATTTGGAGGAGATTAACTTTGGCAAAACCGGTTCGTTTTACCCCGGAAATTTTCGCTCGTTACGGGCAGCTTGGCTATTGGTCCGGGGAGCGTTTATCAGACTTCTGGGATCAAAATGCTGCTTCATTTCCGGACAGCGAGGCGCTGGCGGACGCAAGGACCCGACTGACCTGGCAGCAGGCGAAAAAGTGGATCGACCGCATGGCGCTCGGCTTGCTGGAACTCGGGTTCCAAAAGGACGACATGCTCGTAATCCAGCTTCCCAACTGTGTCGAACTGGTTCTGCTCAGGGTCGCCGCGGAAAAAGCCTCTTTATTGTGCGCCCCGGTTCTGCGCACCTTCCGCCACAAGGAGATGGCCTATATCCTGGACCGGGTCGGGGCTTCCGGCGTGGTCATCCCGTGGCGTTACCGCGGGTTTGATTATTTTCAGATGGTGCGGGAAATCAGACGCGATTTGCCCGGGCTGAAACATATCATCACGGTGGGAAAAGAAACCCCCCCGGGAACGATTTCTCTTGACCAGATGGTGGCACAGCCGTTTGAAACACGCTATCCATCCGATTATCTTAAGAAAACCTCATGCCCGCCCGACGAGTTTTCTCTGGTGCTGACCACCAGCGGGAGCAGCGGTTTCCCGAAATTCGTGGAGCACCCGGTGTGCAGCCGCGTTTTCATCGGCAAGGTGTATGCCGAGGCCTGGAACCTTACCCGGGACGATGTTTTCGGCATGGTGGGACCTGCCCAGGCCGGTCCCAATATCGCGACGTATTTGTCTGCTCCCATAGTGGGGGCCAGGGTTGCGATGCTGGAGCATTTTGAAGCAGGAGCGGCACTGCAATTGATCGAAAATGAGAAAGTCACCATTGCCTCTCTGGTTCCCGCCCAGCTGGCGATGCTGCTGCGGCATCCTGATTTCGCAAAATATGATCTGAGTTCCCTGCGGATGGCGGTGGTGACCGGCTCCCCCTTGTCCTATAAGCTGGCCCTGGAAGCGGAGGAAAAATTTAAATGCCCCATCGTTCAATACTACGGCTCGGTGGACGCCGGCGGATCCATGATAACCTCTCCGGGTGATCCTCAGGAAGACCGGCTGCTCACCGCCGGGCGCCCCATGCCCGGGGTGGAAGTGAAACTGGTCGACGATGAGGGCAGGAAGGTGCCGAAGGGGGCTGTGGGCGAAGTTTGGGTGCGCGGCGCCACGTTTATTTCCGGCTATTTTAAAGATCCTGATGCCACGTCCCGCGCCTGGACGTCTGACGGATGGTTCCGGATGGGGGATCTGGGCAGGTGGGATGACCGGGGAAACGTGGTGATTGTGGGCCGTAAAAAGGACATGATCATCCGGGGAGGGCAGAATGTCTATCCTGTCGAAATTGAAAACATCCTGATAACGCACCCTAAAATTGTTTCGGTGGCCATCGTGGCGATGCCGGATCCCGTCATGGGCGAAAGGGCCTGTGCGTTCATCGTTCCCGGGCCGGGAGCCGAGGTCACTTTTGACGAGATGGTCGCTTTCCTGAAAGAGAAAAACCTTGCCATGTTCAAGATTCCGGAGCGGCTGGAAAAGGTGGACGCTTTGCCGATGGTGGCGGCCGACCAGAAGGTTGACAAGAAGGCTCTGCAACAGGTAATCCGGGATAAGCTGGCCGATGAAGGCCGGCTCTGAGAACTCTGCATCTTTTTCCGCAGCCTACGGTTCCAAGTCCCTGCTGATTGCAAACCTGTTTGGTGCAGCTGAACGGCGGCGCTTTTATTGCTTTAAGCGTCAGCCGAAATGGTCTTCGCCGGACCTTCCGCAATAAAACGGTGCTGAGATTTTCTACTGTCTGGGCGGTTTCCCCGATATTTTCCTTTTTTCTGAGTTATTTTTTGGTCGCCATGGTATGATGATGGCAGACGTTTTATTGCGGAAAATTGACTTAGGTCAAATATTTCAGCTTTTTTATAGGATATGAGGAATCGTAGCATGGAGGGCACTGCCCGCGGCTTGCGGCCGGGTTCTTTCGTAGATGAAATTTTTTCTTTACATTTACCCGCAAGCCGGATATTTGGGCAAAATTGCCATTTTTCAGGGCCTTTGAGGGAAACCGGAAGCTTGTGCTCCTTCGGCTGCCGGCCCGTCAACTGTTTCATAACCCCAATGAAAAGGAGGATTCAAAATGTCAAATCGATACCTAACTTCCATGGTACTTGTTCTTTTGGGCGTGATACTGCTGGGCGCGGCCGTGCCCGGCCCGGCTGCGGCCCAAACCCGGCCGCCGGTGAACCTCAAGCTCTACTCCATGTCCGTGGGCGGAACCGCCTATGTCCTGTCTTTTGCCCTGTCGGAGGTCATCAACAGAAACCATCCCTGGATTCGTATCGAAAGCCTTGAGGCGCGCGGTTCAGTGGGCAATCTGGTGCTGCTTTCCCAGAAGCCCGAATTGCGGAAAGACACGCTGATCTTTACCCACGAAATTTCCAACGAGGATGCGCGCGAGGCCCGCAGGCCGTTTAAAAACGCTTACAAAGGCGCCCGGGCCATCGCTGCCCTGACCCATACCAATCTGGTGCTGGTCACCCTGGATAAAAACATTAAAACCAAAGCGGACCTGGCCGGAAAACGGTTGATGTCCATGCGCGCCGGGACATCCACCGCCGTGCTTCACCAAACCCTGCTCAAGGATATCTGGGGTGTTGCAGACAAGGTTAAATTAAGCCACGGTGATTTCGGCACCATAAAAGATGCCCTCAAAGACGGCCTGATCGATATCGGGGCGCAGCCCATCAACGGCTCGCCGAGCACCCTTTTTATGCCCATACCGACCCTGACCGCCCTGATGGCCACCAAAGACGTTTATTTTTTCAATACCTCGGCCGACGACATCCGGGCGCTGGCAAAGAAAACGGGGCAGCCGGTGTTCCCGTCCGTGGTTCCGGCCAAAGCGCTCGGTCCCAAGCAGCCGGAGGCCATCCATACCTACGGCCACAGCCTTTCCTGGTGGGCCGATGAGCAGATGGATGAAGAGATCGTTTACGAGATCACCAAGACAATTTATGAGCACATCGATGATTTTCAAAAATATGCCGGCGCCCAGGGCAAGCTGATCGATCGCGCCACCCTGCCGACCATTAACGTTTCGGACGACCTTTTCCATAAAGGCGCTTACAAACTTTATAAGGAAAAGGGCCTGGCCGTCGGCGTGAAATAACCAGCGTTTTGCAAAGGTCCGAGGGTGGAGGATATTGTGGAAGAGCGG
>JAUYIZ010000144.1 GCA_030688615.1 Desulfobacterales bacterium
GTAATTGGGTGCTTGGAATTTGTAATTTTAGACCCAAAACGCCAAGGCAGAGCTATCTATCTCTGACCTGGCCCCGAAGACCAGGTTTTCTATGTTTGGATAAAGGTTTTGGCCCTGGGCGCTGACCGGCGCCTATTCCTCTGACCCGGGCTCCAAAGAAGACGGCGGAAACGCGAGCGCTTCGGCCAAATGGTGGGCAGCCTGTACATACGAGGTGGGGCACAGCGAAAAGCATTCTTTGCAGCTGCGGCACTCCCTGGAGGCGATTTCCGGGATGAACAATATCTCCCGTCTTGCTCCTCGGTCAACAAACGCAACCGCGTTTTTCTTTTTGACTTCAGCACAGTATCTTACACACAGGCCGCAAAGAATGCAAAACGAGGGTTCATTTTCAAAACAGGCTTCATCCGCGCCATACTCCTGAGCCAAATCCCGCAATTCCTTGGAATCCGGCGCATGGGCCAGCGCCAGTTCCAGAAGAGTTTTGCGGGTTTCATCGACCATCTCAGACCGGGTGCTGACGATCAGATCCTGTTCGACCGGGTAAAGGCAGGCCGCGACGAGATTGGTCCTGCCGCGGGTTTCCACTTCCACGGTGCAAATTCGACAAGCCCCGTAAGGCGCCAGTTTCTCGTGGTGACACAGCGTAGGTATAAATATCCCTGCACTTTGTGCGGCCTCCAAAATGGTCATGCCTTCGGTGGCTGTAACTTCTTTTCCATCGATCTGTAAAAGGATTTCACTCATTTCTGTTTGCTCTTTCGGACTATGATTCTTGCTTCTTCAGGGATGGAAGCCGGAACAGGCCCGCCGGAAATCTTCTTCACCGCACCGAATCGAGGCGGGCAAACTTCATAGCAGGTGCCGCACTTGGTGCATTTGTCCTGGTCAATTACATGGATCCGATTCCTGCCGCCCACAACCGCCTCGGCAGGGCATTGTCTGAGGCAGATCATACAGGCCGTGCACCTGTCCGGGTCAATGTGGTACGCGATCAGCGCCTTGCAGACATAAGCCGGACACCTCTTTTCCCTGATATGGGCCTCGTACTCATCTCTGAAGTAGCGCAGCGTGCTCAGGAAGGGATTCGGGGCGGTCTTGCCCAAAGCACAAAGTGAGGCCGCCTTGCATGCCCTGGACAGTTTTTCCAGCAGCCCGATGTCGCTCTCTTTGCCCTTGCCGCTGCAGATATCAGTTAGAATCTTAAGCATCTGCCGGATACCCTCACGGCACGGCATACATTTGCCGCACGATTCATCGATGAGAAAGTTCAGAAAGTACCTGGCGAAATCCACCATGCAGGTATCCTCATCCATGACAATCATCCCGCCCGAGCCCATGATGGAGCCGGCCTTGGCCAGCTCATCAAAGTCAACCTGCATATCCAGCTGGTCCGCGGGGATACATCCTCCGGACGGGCCCCCGGTCTGCACGGCTTTAAACCTCTTGCCCCCCGGGATTCCCCCGCCGATCTTGTAGATGATATCTTTCAGGGTTATGCCCATGGGCACTTCCACCAGGCCGGTGTTGTTGATCTTGCCCACCAGGGAGAAAATCTTGGTGCCCTTGCTTGCCGCGGTGCCGATCGAGGTAAAAAAATCAGCCCCCTTGTGAATTATCAGGGGGATATTGGCCCAGGTCTCCACATTATTTATATTGGTCGGCTTATCCCAGAGCCCTTTTACAGCCGGATATGGCGGCCTGGCTCTCGGCTCGCCCGGCCTGCCCTCTAAAGACCGGAGCAGGGATGTTTCCTCGCCGCAGACGAAAGCGCCGGCACCCCGGTGCACTTTAACAGTGAAATCAAAGCCTGAGCCAAGGATATTCTCCCCGATAAGGCCATAGTCCTCGGCCTGCCGGATGGCAATGCCCACATTCTCCACTGTCAAGGGATACTCCTGACGAACGTAAATATAACCCTCATGGGAGCCGATGGCATAGGCTCCCATGAGCAATCCCTCAAGGATCAGGTGCGGGTTTCCTTCCAGGACGGCCCGATCCATAAACGCCCCGGGGTCACCCTCATCGGCATTGACGATCACATACTTTGTTTCCCCAGGGGCATTGCGGGTCGCTTCCCACTTTATCCCGGTGGGAAAGCCGCCGCCTCCCCTTCCTCTCAGGTTGGATTTTTTGACTTCTGCCACGACCTGCTCGGGGGTCATCTGGAACAGGACTTTGGCGAACACGGAATAACCGCCGAGGGCCAGATAGTCATCGATGTTCTTAGGGTCAACCTTTATGTTATTGCCGATGATGTTGCGTTCTTGATATTTGTAGAAGGGGATGTCCGAATCATGGATCGTTTTTTCCCCGGTGGACGGGTCAACATAGACAAGTCGGTCGACAACCTTCTTCTGTATTATGGTCTGAGAGACGATTTCGGGAACATCTTCCGGCTTTACCTGCAGATAGCAGATCTCCTCAGGATAGATAACCACCACAGGTCCTCTCTCGCAGAATCCGGGGCACCCGGTGCCTTTGGTATCCACATCGGCCCTCAAGCCTTGTTTTTCAATCTCCTGCCTGAAGGCCGCGATGACATCACTTGCGCCGATGGCAAGACAACCTGCGCCGGCGCATATGGAGATGCAGGGCTTGTTCGGGTCTTTGCGGGATATTATATCTTGTCTGACTTTCTTTAACTCATCCGGCGATTTCAACCGCGCCATAATTTTCCTCTACTCCTAATCCTCTCAGGCGACGGCATAACACTTCCGGCTTTCATCGTACCGGACGAGCCCTTGCCTCGACGAACTTTTAATGTGTTTGGATACTCCGGACAGGCTCAGGCCTAAAATCTCGGAGATTTCCCCGGCGGTAAGGGATCTTTGCCGCAGGAGGGCCATGATCTGGCTCAGTTCCAGTTTGTCCGCAATCAATTCCCGAAACAGCATAGCGAACACGTCACCGGTGAAAAATTTATGATAATCTCCTTCCGATTTGGACCGTACCCTCAGCCTCTCCCTTTCCACCAGCTTGATGTAGGGGATTAAATTTTTGACTGCTTCAAATTTGAACTTTAATCCGTTTTCGTCTATTCCCTCGCCTTGGCCGAGAGGTCCCAGCTCCTTCAGCTTGCGGGAAAAGTCATTCATTACTTCGGCGAAACGGGTTCCTTCTGAGGCCGATACCCATTCCAGCCTGAGCCTTTCAGGGTTCAGTCCGATCAGTTCCATTAATTTTTTGAACAGATGCGTCATGCTCAAGGCAATGTAATTGCCTTCCGTAATATAGTGGCATTCGCCGGGCCAGCAACCGCCGATAAACACCCCGTCATTTCCATTTGAGAAAGCTCGGAGTATAAAGGCCAGGTCGATTCTGCCGGTGCACATGACGCGGATAATCTTAATATCAGGCATATATTGTTGTCTGGAAACTCCAGCCAAATCAGCGGCGGAGTATGCTCACCAGTTGCACAAAAAACCCAATATCCTTGGTTTAAACTCAAATCCTGTACCCATTTTTATCTCACTCCAACGTCTCTAATTCTTGTCTGGTTCATGGTGGAATCACTACCGGGGCCGCAAGCCGCCGCGTCCATCAACACAAGATCTCTTCAGGCCGCGTCAATCTGGCACAAGATCTCTTCATCGGTGTAGTGCTTCAGCGAAATAGCCCCTGTGGGACATACAGCGTTGCAGAGACCGTCTCCTTTACAAAGCACCGGGTTGACCATGGCCTTTTTGCCTTGGGGCGTGTCATAAAAGGATACCGCCCCATAGTTGCAGACCGAAATACATGCCCCGCACGATTCACACGCACTCTCGTTTACATCGCAGATCGCCCCGGAGGCGACGATCGAATCCCTCGTGAGAATCGTTGCGGCCCGGCCGGCAGCGCCGTACGCCTGGCCGATGGTTTCCGGTATATGCTTGGGATAGTGCGCCATGCCGCACAGGAAAACGCCTTCGGCGGCAAAATCGACCGGCCGCAGTTTGACATGGGCCTCCTGGAAGAAACCGTCCGGGTTCAAGGAAACCTTGAATAATTTTGCGATTTCATTGCTGCTGGAGGAAGGAACCACAGCGGCGGCCAGGGCCAGCAAATCGGCATCTATGGAAAGTTTTTTGCCTAGAATAAGGTCCGTCACGGTAACCCTGAGAACATGCGCACCCCCCTCCTGAACAGTCTCCACCCGGGGTTTATCATCCGGCTCGTAACGGATGAACTTTACATCCTTATCCGCCGCCTCCCGGTAATAATCCTCTGTAAAGCCGTAGGTTCTCATGTCCCGGTAGATAATGTAGATATCCATCCGGGGGTTCATCTGTTTCAGTTTCAGGGCATTTTTTACGGCCTGGCTGCAACATACCCGGGCGCAGTAATTTCTGCTTTCCTGCCGGCAGCCCACACACTGGATCATCACCAGACTGCGGCAGCCCATCACCCTTTCTTCTCTCTTGGCGGCAAGGCCCTCCAGCTCCAGCAGGGTCAATACCCTGTCATTTTCCCCGTAAAGGTATTCGGCGGGCCTGTATTCTTCCGCCCCGGTGGCGATAATGGTGATTCCATGCTGGATCGTTCTGCTTCTTCCTTCCGAGGTCAGCCGGGTGGTGAAATTTCCCACAAAACCGGAAGCCTCGGTGATGGCAGCATCCAGATATACGTGAATGGATGGATTCCGGTAAACCTTGCCGATGACATCGCTCAAATAGGCCTGAACATCCACCCCTTCCAGGGTGGTGTGAATCCTGCGCGCCATGCCCCCCAGGTCTGAATCCTTTTCCACCAGGTAAACCTCGAATCCCTGGCGGGCCAAGCTCAGCGCACTGGTCATCCCGGCCAGGCCTCCGCCGACCACCAGGCCCCTTTTGTCCACCGGCAGCTTAAATTCCTGTAAAGGTTTTAAAAGGGCGGTCCGGGCCACCGACATCCGGACGATCTCCTTTGCTTTCCGGGTGGCCTCTTTCTGCTCCCGGGAGTGAACCCAGGAGCAATGTTCTCTGATATTGGCCATTTCAAAGAAATACGGGTTAATCCCCCCTTCACGGCACGTGTCCCGGAACAGGGGCTCATGGGTCCTGGGGGTACAGGCGGCGACCACCACGCGGTTGAGCCCTTTTTCGCGGATCCGGTCCGCTATTTGCTGAGCATTATCCGTAGAACAAGCAAAGAGACTTTCCTGGGCGTGGACCACATGCTCCAGGCCGGCAGCATATTCAACCACCGCAGGAACATCCACCACCCTGCCGATATTCGCACCGCAGTGGCACACAAAGACCCCCACCCGGGGTTCTTCTCCGGACACATCCTTTTCCGCAGGATATTCCCTTTCCCTGTCCAGCTTGCCCCGCCGGTAAACCAGAAGTTGACTGCAGAGGGCATCGGCCCCGCTGGCGGTCATGACCGACTCGGGGATGTCTATGGGACCCCGGAAGGCGCCGCTTACAAAAATACCGGGCCGGGAGGTCTCCATAGGATTCACCGGATTGGTATTACAGAATCCGTGAGGGTTGAGTTCGATGCCGTACTGATTTGCCAGGCCCTGCACATCTTCCGGAGGGTTCAGCCCGACGGATAATACCACCAGTTCGAATTCTTCCTCCTTTACACCGTCCCGGTCCGTGGCGTACCTTATGGTCAGGTTCTTGCTTTCCGGGATCTCTTTTCCGATGGAGACATAGCTTCTGATAAATCGCACGCCGGGGAGGTTTTCCGCTCTTTGATAAAATCGTTCGAAATCCTTGCCGAAGGACCGGATATCGTTGTGGAATACGGTCGCCTCCAGGTCCGCATCATGGTCTTTTGCCAGAATCACCTGCTTCTGGGTGTACGTGCAACACACGGCCGAGCAGTAGCTGTTGCCGCCTTCGATAACCTGTCGGGAGCCGACGCACTGAATCCAGGCGATCTTCTTCGGATGCCTCCCGTCGGAAGGGCGCCGGATCTCGCCTTCGTAAGGCCCGGTGGCACATAATATGCGTTCAAATTCCAGGCTGGTCACGACATTCTCCATCTTGCCGTAGCCATAGTCGCCCCTCAGCCCGGGATCGAATATCTCAAAGCCCGGACACAGAACGATCGCCCCCACCTCTACGGCAACCTTTTCCTCCTTTTGATGAAGATCTATGGCGTAATTCTCACAGACGCTCACGCAGATGTTACATTTCTCGTCTTGCAGGTACAGGCAGGTTTTCGGGTCGACATAGGTGATCAGCGGGACGGCCTGGGAAAAGTATATGTGGATGGCTTTGTTCAGGGACAGGTTTTGATTGTATTCATCCGGGACCTTGACCGGGCAGCGCTCGACGCAGCTGGTACAGCCGGTGCAGCGGTCTTCGATAATGTATCTGGGCTTTTTCTTCAGGGTGACCTTGAAATCCCCGGCTTGGCCTTCAACCCCGACAACCTCGGTATAGGTCAGGATGTCTATGTTGGGATGCCGGCTGCATTCGATAAACTTGGGGGATTCGATGCACATGGAGCAGTCATTGGTGGGAAATGTCTTGTCGAGTTGAGACATCTTTCCCCCGATGGCCGGCGATTTATCTACCAGATAGACCTTAAAACCCGTATTGGCCAGATCAAGCGCGGCCTGGATACCGCTGATCCCCGCTCCGACAACCATTACATCCCCAAAACCGCTTTCTGCGGGGCCCGCAAGCATCTGCCCGTCAATGGGCGCAATAATTTCCACGATCTTTCTCAGCCTCTTCTCTCACCTTTATTTTTTAGCCTTTGACCATCGGGCAAAGCTGTCCGTAACCTTGGTCAATCCATGTTTTTTTACCAAGGATGCAAACACGGTCTCCATCTCCTCCGGCTGCTCTTCTTCCTGGTCGACTTCCTCCTGCCTTTCTTCATAGATCAGGGCATCAAATTCGCACGCCTGAACACACATGGGTTCTGCCAGCGGCGGTATGTTTTCACACATATCACATTTTAAGGGAAGACCGGTATCGGGTTCTTTGAAATAGTCCCTGGATGGGCAGGAAGCAGGGCAGAAGCTGCACTCGGAGTATTCCTTTCCGTTGACGGTATAGATGTTTCTGCCGATACATTCGGCCTGGATATAACCGCCGGCGCGTATCGGGACATACTCATCTCTTATTTCATCCATAATCACCCGGATGCGGGACCGCGCCGGATTAATGCTGCTGTATTTCGGCTCGACGTGAAATGCCGAGCAGGCCATCTCACAGGACCGGCAGCCCGTGCACTTGTCCACGTCCACTTTTATATCTTTAACTATTTTCTTTTTTACCCCGCCTTCCACGGTCACCCCCCTGATTTCTTTTTTCCCCCCGCCGAAGCGCCTTTGGCCGGGATCTTTTCATGATCTTGCAAGATCCCCCGCTGAATGAAGTCTTGGCTCACATAATGCAGTCCCAGGCTGTCCAGGGTCGCTTTGGTAGGGATGCCGTCGTTGTTCCATCCCTTAAATTCATAATAGTCGTCCAGCAGCTTTTGTTCAAACTCATGGTCCCTGACCGCCCAGTGGTCCTCGGGAGGCTTCTCATCCTTTCTCCTCAGGCCTCTTCTGACATTAACGGCCCGGACCAGGTTCCGGTTCCTTTGAAAAATTTTCCACAGACCGTCTTTATCCAGCTCCATCCCGGTCGCCAGTGAGATGATCCGGGGTATATTATTCATGTGATAGGTAACCCCGCCGCCGAACTGGCCTCTGAAGGATGACACGAAACCGCATAATCCGACCGAGTCATCAATGAAATGCATGGCCTCATTCCAATCCGTGATGTCGCAGGATGCCTGATTGGATATTTCGTTGCGTTTCTCCCATTCCCGGAAATATTTTATAAACTTTTCATGCGGCACCACCGGGGCCCATTTTTTGACAAACTCTTCCCTGGCCTCCTTGTCGGCAATGGGGTCCTGGGGAAAGGACCCTTCAATCTGGGTGATGGCCATTTTCGCAGCCGTGGCGATCATGAGGAAATACGGGGGGTTCAGCTTTCCCAGCTTGATGGGCAGCTGCTC
The DNA here is from genome assembly GCA_030688615.1 of Desulfobacterales bacterium. Taxonomy (GTDB): domain Bacteria; phylum Desulfobacterota; class Desulfobacteria; order Desulfobacterales; family JAUYIZ01; genus JAUYIZ01. The sequence continues at coordinate 7,942 of JAUYIZ010000144.1, forward strand.
GAATTTTTTGACGGTATTGTGGTCGTATTCCTCCGCGCCGCTGCCGATCTGACGGGCTGCATGATACACACCGTTGGCCAGAATATCACCGATCCCCTCCCGGTGGGCAATTTTTTCAAGCAGGTAGAAAAACCTGCCCCGGACGTCCGACGGCATGGCCGGGAAGTCCTGGTCTTTTAAAATGCCGGCTTCGTAAAGCTCAAGGGCAAAGGCGATCACCTGCGGCGTTGAGTAGGAGTCCAGCCCAAGGTCCTGAGCAACACCCAGGATGTCATAGCTGAAGTCCAGCTCCTGAAAGGCCGCCATATGATAGGTATCCTTGCCGTAGCATTTATAGGCAAACCTTTTCCTTCCCGGCCAGGAAATCACATTGCGGCAGGTCTTGGGGCAGTTATAGCAGCTTGTTTGCCGGTCCATGTGGTCATACTTGAGTTTGCGCCACCTTTCTTCCAGTTCCTTGCTCCAGTAATCTTTTATCCGCGTGCGCGCGTTGCCCCAGGCAAAATTGTTGTGGTGAAAACTGTCATCCTCATCCACCGCCATCCAGTCCCCGACATCCTTGCTCTGGGCAATTTTCTTGTGCAGCAGGAGGCATGATTCAAAGAGTTCAGCCGGGTGGGCGACATGGATGTCCTTGGTGCCGCGGACCGCGATGGCCTTTACCCTTTTGTCTCCCATGACCGGGCCCGGCCCCCGGGCCGCACTGGAGTGGCCGTGATCGATGGAGGCCATGTAAACCCTGTTTTCACCGGCCGGGCCGATGGCGGCCACCTGGACCTTGACGTCCTTCAACTCTTTTTTAAGCAGATCCCCGGTCTCCGCCGAGCCTTTGCCCTTCAGGTGAGTGGCATCCCGTATTTCAACCTTGTCGTTGTGGATATACAGATAAACCAGGTCGGGGGCCTTGCCCCGGAAGACGATTTTGTCATAACCGGCGTATTTCAGTTCCGGCCCGAAAAATCCTCCCATCAAGGAATGGGCCATCAGGTTTGTCTGGGGAGAAATGCTGTTCACCGCCGTGCGATTGGCTCCGGGAACCGGTGTGCCGTTTAAGAGACCGGCGCTGAATATCAAAAGATCATCGGGAGAAAAGGGTTCAACTTCCGGCGGAACCCTATCCCATAGTATCTTGGCGGCAGTGCCCTGCCCCCCCAGATAAAGTTCCATATCTCTTGGGTCGGTTTCAACCTTTTCTATGTTTCCCCGGGAGAGATCTATTTCGAGATTGACCCCTGTTTCTCCATACCTCATTTTAACCCCTTCTCAATTTGGTGAAATTGTAAAGACAATGGCATCAATACCCCCTCTTGTCAAAGGCGGATTTTGGCGCCAACTTCCGTAAGTCATTCAAAAATCCCCTTTGCCGGTTATGGTCGGTCCGCGGCAGCATGCGATTTCCCTGTCAGACCGCCCCACCCCCACCGCCGACAACCGAGCGGTCGCCCGGAGTGGGGCCGCTGCCCAGAATATCGCCCCATTTCTTGAGGGCCTGCACTTTTAATTCCGGTTTGATATGAACATCCTCATGCCACGAAGGAGCCCATTCCAGGGGTTTACAGGCGTCGATGATCACTCTTGACATGTAGGTGGCCTTTTCGGGCCGCATGGCATAGTCTGCCTTCTGGACATAAGAAGGGTCCTGAATGATCAGGTGACTGGCCCAGCAGTACTCCAGGACCTGCAGCGCCCGCTTGGGCTCGGTTCTCATGAGCACCGCCCAGAGCACATCGGTTGTATTATTGGGATCGATATCCTCGTCCACCACGATGACCCATGCATTGCCGTAGGCGCCCGCATGGCACTGGGAAGCGATCAGGCCGGCCTGTCTGGATTGCCCGGCGTACATATTCTTGATGGAAACAACGATCAGGCGGCGGGAATTACTGGCCACGCCCTTGATCCCCCGGACCCCGGCTCTCTCCATCTGGTCCCAGATCATGGCGGCCGTCCTGAAATCACTTCTCAGGCCGGCTTTTCCGGGAGGGCGGCTGCCCTCGCCCAGGGCCACGGTCAGGATGGGGTCGTTGCGATGATAAATGGTCTTCACGTTCACAAAAGGAAACTCTCTGGGCTGACAGTATCCCACCCACTCGGCAAAAGGTCCTTCCATCCGGAGCTTGTCCGGAGGAATTTCTCCTTCAATGGCGATCTCCGCATTGGCCAGTATGGGCAGGCCGGTAAACTCCCCGGCAAAGATTTCCTCGGGCTGCCCTTTGAGCCAGCCCAGAAAGTCCAGTTCGGTGACGTCACCCAGATGGACGCAATGAGCGATTGAGGCAAAAAAAGTGGCCGGGTCGATCCCCACCATGGCGACAATGGGACAAGGTTTGCCCAACTCTTTGTAGCGGTCCAAGATAATACGTCCGTCTTTTCCCTCGGAAGCATGGATGCCGAGCGTTTTGCCATCGTGCACCTGCATGCGATACGTCCCCAGATTGATTCTTCCCGTATCCGGATCTTTCAGGATAACGGTATGCCCGGTGCCGATATATCTTCCGGCTTCCTTTTCATGCCGTATGGGCACGGGAAACCTGAGCACGTCCACGTCATCGCCCCGTATGATATTTTCCTTAATCGGACCGCTGTCGACCCATTTGGGAGGAACGGGTTTAAACTCCCTCAGCCGGTCCAGCCAGGCCCGGGTCAAGGCCAGCCCTTCCGCCTCGGTGCTCCAGTTGGCCGTGACGAAAAATCTCTCCTTTTTATCCCGGCTGGAACTGGCCAGCACCCGGTACCCGGGAGGATATCCGGGAAACTCGTCAAAAAGAACCATCCGGTTGCCCGCCAGGGCCGTGACCGCTCCGGCCTCCAGATTCCAGTGGGCACCGTTAATCCGAACGAGTTCGTTCATTTCGTCCATCTTTTCGAGCCACCCTCTCAGATCTTTGTACGCCATTTTATGTCCTCCTATTAATTATAATTTGGGGAAACCGACCTTTTCCTGATACTTTCTGACCGTCTGCTCCCGCAGCTCGCGGCTGGACCGGCTGACAACCGGGAACTTGTCTTTCCACTCAAAAGGCCGCACGGCGTAAAAAATGGCCCGGCTGTTGGTATGGTCGCCGGAATCCCTTTTTTCCCGCGGCATGCGCGGATCCAGGGGCGTGCTCCAGCACTGATCGATAATTTCAATGTTCGTTTTCGGGTCCACCCGGGTCATCATGGCCCACAGGACTTCTTTCATGTTGGTCGGATCGATATCATCGTCCACCACCACCACGTAGCGCCCGTTGCGGGCCGATGCCGAGCAGCTCAGGGCCGCCATCCCGGCCTGTTTGGCATGTCCGGCATAGCGCTGCTTGATGGCGATCACGCACATATAGGACGTGTGGCAGTAGGCGCCCACCACGTCTGAAATCCCGGCGTTTTCCAGCTGATCCCACAGGACGCCCGAACCCAGATTAAGATCCAGTTTCGTCGCCCCGGGCCACAACGGGGCTTCGTCTTCGATGATCGGGTTGTTCCGGTGGTAAATCGCCTTGATCTTGATGACCGGCTGGGGTTCCTTGGTGCCGATGGAACCGCCGGAATAATACCCGGGCCATTCTCCAAACGGGCCTTCCGGCCGTGATTCAACCGTCGGCGGCGGCACTTCCCCCTCGATAACGATTTCGGCGCTGGCCGGTATGGGAAGGCCGGTGACCGGCCCCCGGATAATCTCGAACGGTCTTCCCAGTAATCCGCCGGTCATTTCCAGCTCCGACAGGCCCCAGGGAAACTTGGAGTGGGCCGCCATGAAGGCCACGGGATGCCCGCCGAACACGCCGACAACCGGACAGCTCTTGCCCTTTTCCCAATATTTCATGCAGATAAGCCGTCCGTGCTGGCCCGGACTCATCCACAGGCCCAGGGTATTTCTGTCATGGACCTGCATCCGGTAGGTGCCCATGTTGACAAAACCGCTGTCCGGGTCGGCGTTGATCAGGTTGTCCCCGGTTCCCAGGTAACGGCCGCCATCCTTTTCATGATAGCGGGGTACGGGAAATTTCAAAAGATCGATGTCGTCGCCGGTCATGACATTTTCCATGACCGGGGCGGTTTGAACTTCCTTGGTCGGCACCGGCCGGGCCGATTTTATCTTGGCAGTGGCCAGCCGCAGCACCTCCAGCTTGCTTTTGTCCGTGGGCAGACCCAGTGCAACCGCCACCCGCTTGTAAGATGCGTAGGCAAGGCTCAAAATCCGGAAGCCGGCCGGGTAGCCCTTGATTTTATCAAACAGGAGCATGGGCGGCTGGGCAACCAGCTCCCCGGTCGCTTCCACCAAGGCCCCGATTTCCCTGTCCCAGTCTGCACCTTCTATCTCCCTGTAATCACTGACCTTTTTTGCCTCTTCAATGAATTCCCGCAAATCATTGTATGCTACCGGTTCCATATGCCACCTCCCTGATTTAATGTAAGCTTTTAATTAACCTGACCTCATTCTTTCATCTGTTTAATTGCCTCAAAGTACTCCCCGTCCACCGCTTTCTGCGCCAGCTCTTCATCCTCCCTGGTCCAGAGTCCCAGCGAATAGCCGTACCAGGGCTCCTTGAGCGCAAGGGGCGGCATCCCTTCCTGGTTCCAGATCTGGAGCGCTTTTTCCATGAACGGGCGCGCGGGCAGCCCCACGGGGGGATACGGCCCTTTGCGGGTCGCGTCGATGAGCATCCCCGAACAGCCTGTCGGCGGCGGATAAGAGCGGTCGCCCTTTTGGGTCATCAGCGAATAGGCTGAAGGGTCCAGCAGGGGCGAACGCCCCGGAATGATGCGCACATCCTGATGGGGCTGCATGGCAAAGCTCATGGCCCACATGACCATGTCCGGGTCCTTGGGGTTGATATCTTCATCCACGGCAATGATCACCTTGTTGGTGGGGTCCATGCCCGAGGCCGCCTGAAGCGCCTGCCAGGGCTTGCTGGGATGAGATTTTCGCATCCGGATGACCCACCAGTTCCACCCGCCGCCCATCTCCGGGCAGCAGATTTCCAGAACTTCCGGCAGGTTGCTGCTGTATTTCAGGTAATCGTACAACATCATCTCCCGGCAGGTGCGGGAAATTCCGTTGGACTCGCTGGGGGGCAGACCCACTAAAATGGAGGTGAAAATCGGATTGCGCCGATGGGTGATTGCTTTTACACGGATGATGGGCCGGACTTCCCTCTCGGCCATCAGGTACCCCGGATAGTCACTGAAAGGCTCGCCCCGGCCCGTCTCGTCAGGAGATATCTCCCCTTCGATGACGATCTCGGCTTCCGCCGGCACCTCCAGGGGAATCGTTTTACAGCGCACCATCTGCACCGCCCGGCCGCGGATTCCCCCGGCAACGCTGAGTTCATCCAGGCCATAGGGCAGATTGGCCGCGGCCACATAGGTGATATCGGGCAGGGTCCCCAGGACGATGGCCACCGGCAGCGGCTCTTTGCGTTTCACAGCGTTCGGGTAATGGTAAATCATGGCATGGTGAATTTTAGCCATGCCGGCCAGCAGGCGATCCGGTTTCCAGAAATGACCGCTGTACATGCCCACGTTGCGCGTACCGTCCTGCAGATCCTGAGTGATGAAGGGGCCGGTAACCCGTATCCCCCCGCTGAATCCCGGCTCTTCCAGCGGGGCGGGAAGCCGGTCAAGGCCGAACTGCTTGAGCGCCTCGCCGCTGTGGACCACCTCCTGGACCGGACCTTGATCCACAATCACCGGGGCAATGGGATGGCTGACGGCACGGTGCCACTTTTCAAAAATATCCTCCGGGTTCTCACAACCCATGCCCAGGGTCAATATGGGCCGCGAAGCGCAATAGACACCGGTGAGGACGTTCATATCGTACGCGCGCCCCTTGGCGTCCACTACATTTTCATACAGAAAAGCCCGGCGGGACTCTTCGGCAATACCCCGGTACTGCAGCCGCATCAGGGGCATAAGCTCCGCGTCCTTATTGACCCGGCTTTTCCAGCGGTGAAGTTTGCCCCTTTTCTCAAGTTCGTCGATAAACCCGCGAAGATCCGGATAATAGCTGTCTTTCATGCCCGATCCCCCCCCCCTTCTATTTGTTATTCACTAATTTAATTGTATAAGAATTTCCTTTTTTTAGACAGGATAGACTGGATGTTCAGGATATAAAAAATATAAAAAAATCTTGTTAATCCTGTCCAAGAGAAGTTCCGCCGCAGGTTAATCTTCCCGATAACTGAACGCAGGCATCTGCGGTACAACGCCCCCGGCCCTTATCTCTTGTTCATAGTCGATCCGGATCTGCGGGTCCTCGTCCTCGTATTCGATCAGGGTCCCGCCTTTTCGGGTGCTCAAATTCACACCGGCCAGGTTCAGGGCTTTGCCGATTCCCAGACGATACTCGCCGGAATGGGAATTGTAGCGGAAAGCCAGTTGCCGCGCCGGCTCCGAACCTGTATTGAAATGCTGATGGTACCATCCGGTGGGCGGGCAGAAGAAGCTGCCCACTTTCCAGTCCACCTTCACCACATCTTGGCCCCGCCCGGCCTTGTAAGGCCGGGAGCCTGCGTCTTTGGGCCACATCAGGGTATACCCCTTGGACTGGACAATCAGAATGATGGCGCCGCCCTGGTGGTGATGCGCCTTGTGATAACGGCCTACCGGCCATTGGGCGATATGACCCACCAGCGCACTGGCCGACATCTGCAGACAGGACAGCTGCACGCCGGCCCCCTTGGATTCGGCAGGGTCGATTTTAGCCGCTCTCACGTCCGGGACAAAATTGGTCTCCCATACCCAGAAACCGCCTTTGGGTGCGATGCGCTTGTCCGTGGGCACAAAAAAATTGGACGCGGCATCAAACCGTCCATCGAAAGTATAATCGCAACCGAAAATAAATTCCGGCTCGTGCAGCAAGTCGATCAATATGGGCGCACTGGTCACCGCTAAATACCGCACCGGCTGGCTCGACCCGTTGAACATGCGGTGCACGCTGTTCAAAGGCACGGCGAAAATGGCACCCTCCTCCCACTCAAAGGTCACTTTCCTGCCGTCCGCGCTCCCCCATCCGACCTCGGTAGCCCCCCGTCCCCGCAATATGTATATCAGTTTGTCGTAAAGATGCCTTTCCGGTTTCAAGGACTTTCCCGGGGCAATCTCTCCCATATACATCCCCGTAAACCCTTCCATGCCTTTGAGCTGAAAAAAAGCGCCTTTTCCGCCGGTTCTCTCCCAGGGGGCAAGCTCCACCTGGCTGAAATCTTCCACCCCGAACCCTTCCAGGATCGGTATCCCCTCGCCCCTTATCCATCTTTCGTAGCCGGTATCACGCTCGTAGCCAGTTTCACGCTCCATCTTTTCCCCCTATGATTAAAACTTGCATTATCCCTTGAGTCTTCGTTCCAGTTCCTCGGCCAGTCTACGGTAATCCACTTTTTGTCCCGACACCAGGGGGAGTTTATCCACCAGTTCGACTCTTTCCGGAATTTTAAAGGTCGCCACCAGTTTTTCCTTGAAAAATGAAACGACCTCCTCCAACAAAACCGACTGCCCGGTCCTGGGGGCAATAAAGGCGCAGACCCGCTCACCCATTACCGGGTCCGGCATTCCCACAATAGCCACATCCGCAACTTTTTCGTGGGTTCGAAGGATATCCTCCACTTCCCGCGGATAGATATTCTGCCCGCCGCGAATAATCACCCCTTTTTTCCGGCCCACCATAACCAGATTGCCGTCCGCATCGAACCTGCCGTTGTCCCCGGTACAGCCCCAGCCTTCTTTGCCCGGCACGTTCCAGACCAGATCGGTCCCTTCTGCGTCCCGGTAAAATCCGTGGGTGCAGGTGGGCCCTTTCATCCAGATTTCCCCCTCCTGGCCGGCCATGGCGGCCGCTCCGTCCTCAGGGTAAAGCCGGATTTCACAGCCCGTATAAGGCTTGCCCGCGGTCAACAGGCGGGTTTCGCGCCGGTCATTGACCGAGGTGCAGCTTACCGTGGCGATGTCAAAGGCGCCGTAGCGGCTGATGACCTTGCACCCCAGCTTTTCCTCCACTTCCATGGCGGTCTGATAGGCAATGGGAGCGCCGTAGTAAAAGACAACTTTCAGCGAACTAACGTCGAATTTATGGAGCTCCGGATAATTCAGCAGGCGCACCAGGATGGTGGGAACGCTGCAGGCCATGCTCGGCCGCTCTGCTTCAATCAGCTTTAACAACTCCTCGGGCTCGAAAGTTTCAGACAAAACAACCTTGGCGCCGCAGATGGGGGCGCAGTAGAATGACAGCACGTTGGCCGCCCCGCCGGATGCGGGAGCAAAAATGGCGATCACGTCGTCGCCTGTCATGCCGACTCTTTCGATGGTGTCCTTGGCCGACAATTTTATGGCTGCGTCCGACTGATTGACCAGTTTGGGCACACCGGTTGTCCCGCTGGTGGCGGCGATATGGGTAAACTCTGAAAAATCGTACCGGGTCGTTGCCAGATGCCCGGCAGGATATTTTTCCTCCAGGGCCTGCTCGTAGATGTTCTGGAGGGAAAGAACGCCCTCGGGAGAGGCTTGGCCGGAAACGATGATATGCTGCAACCGGGCAAGTCGGGGCTGAAGCCTTTTTATCATCTCAAAATAATCATATTTCCTGAACTTCCAGGGGACCACGGCCGCGACGGCTTCCGTGCGCCCGAGAATATGCTCCATCTCTTTTTCACGCAGCGTCATGGCAGGTTGACAGGCGAGGATCCCGGCCTTTAACAGCGCCAGGCGCACCAGTATAAAGTCATTGATGTTCGGCAGCTGGCTGACCACCACCTCATCGCGTTTTATGCCCAGCTCCAAAAATTTTAATGCCAGCCGGTCCGAGCATTTTTTTACCTGCATCCAGGTCAGGCGGCTTTCTGCGTCGACAAGGGCTTCCCGATCCGGAAATTTCACGGCATTACTGTCCCAGTAATCGGCCGTCAGCCTGGGCTCCCAGTACCCCTTGTCGATAAATTCCTGCGTAAACCTTGCCGCGCTTCCGGTTATCTTAGCCATGGACCTTCAGCTGCTCCCTTGATATTTTTTTCGCGTGTTTTTCAGCATATCGTGCCGCACCCAGGGCGCCGACGATCTGGGGATCAAAACATATTTTGGCTTGCACCCCGAACCATTTTTCCAGGCTCCTGACCACCAGACGGTTTTTTGCCCCGCCGCCGGTCAGGATCAGATCTCCGGCAACTCCCAGGCGCTCGGCCTGGGTCGCTATGATCCGGGCCAGAGAGTGGCAATAGGCCGCCATGATCGTGCTGGAAGGGACCCCTTCCCGGATCAATCCCAGCGCTTCGGATTTGGCAAACAGGACACAGCTGGAACTTATGGCCGGAAGTTTTTTTTCCAGTTCGTCGGTCAGGTCGCCGAGGTCCTCCAGGCAAATCCCCAGCAAATCCGCAATGACTTCAAGGTACCGGCCGCAGCCGGCAGCGCATTTGTCGCTGAAAACAAAATTAAGCAGCCTTCCTTTTTCATCGTAGCGGATGATCTTGGTGTCCTGCCCCCCGATGTCGATGATGACGCCGCCATCCGGGAAAAACCAGTGCGCGCCCAGGGCATGACAGGAGACCTCACTCATGTTGCGGTCGGTGAAAGGGACGATAACCCGCCCGTAGCCGGTTGACACGACGTACCGGAGGTCCTCCAGGGACATCCCGATTTCATCCATGGCGACATGGATGGCCTTCCAGGAACTTTCCACCGAATTTCCCCCGCTGACGATATTGCTGTAGGAGAGCAGCTCGTCATCGCCCATGATCACCGCGTTGGTGCTGACCGAGCCGACATCAATCCCGGCGGTAACCCACTCCGCGCTGCTCCAGTCCTTTCCACTGTGGGTGGAATTATTTGCATGTGCACTCATATTACAGTCTCACCTTATCGCTGTGCGAGCAACGCCGCCCCGAAAGCGCCCACAATCTGGGGGTTCTCGGGGATCAGCACGTCTAATTTCATAAAACATTTCAGCCGATCGATAAAGCCGGAGTTCAAGGCCACGCCGCCCATGACCACAACCTGCCTGACCGCGCCGACCTTTCTTAAAAGGCCGGAGGCCTTCATGGCCGCCACGGTATGGATCGCCTGCAGCAAATCAGCTCTGCTTTCCCCCTGATTGATCAGAGAAATAACTTCCGATTCGGCGAACACGACGCAGCTGGTGCTCAAAGCCAGCTCCTTGGAAGACTCCAGGGACAAAGCCCCGGCTTCTTCGATGGGGACTTCCAGAACCCTGGCCATCATCTCGATAAACATTCCCACCCCGGCAGCACATTTGTCATTCATAAAAAAGTCAATGACATCGCCTCGGCCGCTGCCCCGGAACGCCCGGCACTCCTCGGCCCCCACGTCGATCCCGGTTTCCACCAGCGGGAAAATCACACTGCTTCCCACCGCCGAGCACAAGGTGGACGAAAAACAGTCCGCCACAAATTTGACTTCCTCTCTGCCGGCTCCGGTGGAGACACTTTTTGCAATGTCGCCAAACTTCAGCCCCGCTCTTTGCGCTGCCGTCTGGACGACCTGTGCCGCCAGCCGGTTCATATCCCCCACCGTCTTCATTATTGCCCAGGATAAAATTTTTTTATCCCGGGCAATGACAGCTTTAACCGTATTATTGCCAACATCTACACCTGCAGTGATCACGCTTTAATTTTCTCCTCTTTTTTACCATGATCTTTGAGCCCGAGACTTTCCAGGAATACATCCATGCGGTCATGCACCTGGGCCACGGTATAATCCCGCGGGTCCGCCTGGCTGCCTTCAAACGCCATGCAGCGCACGCCCAGTTCTTTCATGGGCTTTAAAAGCCAGTCGTGGCCTCTTAAGAATCCTTCGCAGCCGCGGCAGCCATGGTACACCAGGGCGCCGATCTGGTATTCCTTTACAATCTTGGTATGGGTCTTGATCTGGGCCTCAATCCGCAAAGGATGTCCGAGCATCCTCTCGGCCACATGCCGCAACGCTTCGTCCAGATCCCTGGGCTCCTTGCCCACCCAGTCCGGACGGCCGATGGTGCCGTCAGCCGCCTCCCACCAGTCCGTGCCCCAGTGAAAATTATAGCTGGCGGCCACAAACGTCGCCCCGTAGTTATCCATGCGTCTCAAATCCGGCAGGGCATGCCACGGGGGCATGGAACAGAAAGCAAACCGGAGGTCTTCCAGCGGGTTGGCGGCTATTTTCTTTTCGACCCTTTCCTGAACCTCCTCGAGCAGAAGCTTATAAAATTCTACCGCCTCCTTTTTCAGGTAAATATGTATGGCCGGGACCATCAACGTGGCCATGGACTTTAAATCCAGGGGCGCCGGGATCGCCTTGTTCAGGTTGGTGATATCCGACCAGAGCCGTTTCACCTCGAAGGTGTTCCTATAACCTTCGAAGAATTTCTCCTCCTCCCATTTTATGCCAGTAACCTTTTGCATCCATTCGATAAATTCATAAAACTGGGAGACGTAATAATCGACGAAGTGCTCCCCTCTGGGCGCCTCGTCCACGATATCATAAGGATGATCGAGATCGAAAAAGGGTACGTTCAAGTGTTTCGACACGATTTCCATCCACTTGCCGTGGGTCGTGCATTCACCTTCGGAAATACAAAAATCAGGTGTTTTCGGGTAGGTGCCCATAAACCCTTTGTCCAGAAACAGGGAGCTCAGATAACACTTCATGTAATGGCACAGGTTCCGGTCATAGCCCCGCTTTTCGCAGGCTTCGTGCAGTTCCGGCGAATCCTTCCAGTTGAAGGCATTCACGGCTGCATAGACTTCCCCGAATATCCACTCCACATCCATGCCCGACAATATCTCCGCCGGCAGTACGCCCGCGCTGCCCACCAGAATTTTGCCCCGGGCCTTGGCGTTTTTAATTTCCTGAAAATGGCGGTCTATCAGATCTTTTGCCATTTTCCAGGTTTTTAAAGGTTTTGACTCGTACGGCATTTTCAACCTCTTTTCCTTTAATGATCTTATCAGACCTTCTCCACCTCCAGCATCTCCACAAAGGTCTGGACGCGCGTCTTGATCTGACCGCTGGGAACGGGAATATCCAGCTCCAGCTGCAGAACGGGAAAATCGTTCTCTACCAGGGTGTTTCTCAGGTTGGGATAATCGTTTCCATGTGGATTGCAGAACTTTTGATGCAGCACGATCACCCCGTGGACATTATATTCCCTGGCCAGCTTCAGGATGTGTTGATACCGCCGGTCGCCGGCGATCTTGGCCGGGCAATTGACCCGGTCGATCAGGCGCTGGCCGATCGCTCCAAGCAGATCCGGCTCTACCTGCACATCGTCCCAAAAGTATCTTGACCCCGTACACAGGTCGTCCACCACGACATTGGCGCCCATGTCCTCTATCATCTGCAGCACCTGGGGTTTATCCACACAACTGCCCACCGCCATCAGCCTGACTTCCGTTTTGGCGATGCGGGGCCGCTCCCCATGATTCTCAAGCCATTGGGCCAGCAAGCGGCTGTGCTCCTCCTTGTCCATCATCTGGCTGGACATGACCATTTCCACGGCTTCAACACCGGTAATCACCGGGGGGTCCTGGCGTCTCAGTTCATAGACCTGACGCATCAGGCGCCGGCTGGTGTTGCAGATCTCAATGCCCCGTTCCAGGTCCTTATCCTCGATCTTCACATCCCCGAACTGCTCCAGCCAGTTCTTGAATTTGAGCAGTTCGGCAACCAGAAAAGACCTCGCGCCCTTGCGCGCCAGCGCCTTGGGCATGCTGATCAAATAGGTCTCGGCATTGGGCACGTATTCTTTCCAGTAAAAGCTCGTTGCGCTCGTGTGGGAACAGGTCCAGGGGTACACCAGCGCGTCCACGTAATCATATTGCCCCGTCAGCCCCTGCTCCAGGCATCCTCTGGAGAACGGACAGGTCCATTGCGCCATATATCGTTCCGCGTTCACCGGGGGTTCCTCGCTCGCAATTATTCTTATGGGAAGCAAACCGCCCGCATACACGATCTCTTCGGCCAGATAGGTGCACAGATATCCAATAACCTTTCGGTTCGTCCTGGCTTTCCATTCGTTCATATACTGGCCGTGATCGGATATGACTTCCTTAAATTTCGGTACCATGTTTTTTCCTGAATTTCCTGCAGGATGAATTCATAAAAACCCGAATTCATCACGTTTTAGGTATTAGGCCGCCTTCTTTCGCAAAGCGGGAGGCTAATATATGGTGCGCTAAATGTCAACAGCCAACAGGTGTAGGGAATCAAATATTTTGCAGCCTGACGCAGAAATCGGGCAAAATAGGGGGTTTTGCAACGGTCTCTAACATGACAAAGACCCGGGGAGCAAAGGCCTTTTTCGTTTTTTTCCAAACCGTCACTGTTTTCTCAATTGCATCCGGGCAGCTTGACACCATTTTTTTGTTGTGATTTTCAAAAAAGAGACTATAAGTGTTTTTTGTACAGAATTTCTTTCGATTGGGAGACAGATCATGAAACAAAAATATTCAGTGATTAAAAATGAAGCCGCGGGCCGACTGATCATCCAGGAATATGCCGAGCTGGACAAAGATATGATGTCTCAACTTTACGAAACGGCATATGATTACGAGGCCATTTTATCGGCCGTTAAACAAGGGAAAAACAGCCTGATCATGGCGCTCAGAACCAACAACTGCTATCCGCCCAGCATCTATGCCGACCGGCTTGCCGAATGCGTCATGGAGTTATGCGGTCAGACGGCCAATCAATCCCTCGAGCTGGTATTGGAGGATTCGGAGATATTATCATCGGAAGTCGAAGAATTAGAACTTATTGATACCATTGACGAAGACGCCGAAGAAATTGAGGAACTGTTTGAAGATGACTTTAAAGAGTGACCCGAAGGCAGCACACCCGCCGAAACCCCCTGCGACCCGTTACGGGCCACGCGCTCACTGCTTCGGTTCATGGTAAATCGTCAGGATGAAACTCCACATGGTCAGCCTCGGCTGTGCCAGAAATCTCGTTGACAGCGAGATGATGCTCAGCCGGCTCATTCAAGCAGGCTGGCAGATTACCCAGGCGCCCGAAGAAGCCGATACCATCGTGATCAACACCTGCAGTTTTATCGAGTCGGCCGTGAACGAATCGATTGATACGGTTATAGAACTGGCCCGGTTAAAGGAAGCGGGGGTGTGTCGCCGACTGGTTGTCGCCGGTTGCCTGCCGGAACGTTTCCGGGAGGAAATTGCCGGAGCCTTGCCGGAAGTCGACCTTTTCCTGGGCACCGGCGCTTTTGAAGAACTTGTCCCGGCCCTGGGAAATTGCCTGTCGCAGGCAAAATGCATCCTGCCCGACCCCAATAACAGCGTGTTGTCCGGTGAGACCCTGCATCGGGTGCGAAGTCATCCGCATCTGGCATACCTGAAGATTGCAGAAGGCTGCGACCGGCATTGTACCTACTGCATCATCCCGAGACTTCGCGGAAGACAGAGGTGCCGCCAACCTGAAGATATCCTTGCCGAAGCCCGCGCCCTGGTTGCATCCGGCGTAAAGGAGTTGATTCTCATCTCCCAGGACACAACGGCCTATGGGAAAAACCTGACGCCCCCCACGGGGTTGGGCCATCTGCTTGAACATCTGCACCAGGGCCTGCGCATGGGAAAGGCCCCGTGCGAAAATGGCGGGGTTGAGGATGCGCCGGAAAAGATCTGGCTCAGAGTGCTCTACGGGCATCCTGAAAGCCTGGATGATCATACCCTCAGGACGATTGCGGATCATCCGGACATATGTTCCTACTTTGATCTTCCCGTTCAGCATGTGAGCGATAAGATTTTACAGCGCATGGGGCGGAATTATTCCGGGCGGGATCTTGTAAAACTTTTTGACGGCATCCGTACGCTGATGCCGGATGCCGCACTCCGGACCACCGTCATGGTAGGGTTTCCCGGGGAGACGACGCGTGATTTCAGAGCGCTTTTAGATTTTATCCGGCAGGTGGGTTTTGATCATCTGGGGTGCTTTGTTTATTCAGACTCGCAGGATCTGGCCGCCCACAGGCTTTCCCGCCATGTTCCCGCAGGAGTCGCAAAGGCCCGCTACGACGAACTGATGTCCGTTCAGGCGGAAATATCTTTGGCCAAAAACCGCAGGCATATCGGCCAAAGATATGACGTTTTGGTGGAAAAGAAGATCGGCAAGAATCATTTTTCAGGCCGGACCCGTTTTCAAGCCCCCGAAGTCGACGGGACCACGAAAATTTTTTCCCGGCACCTCGAAACAGGCCGATTTGCCCGTGTCACGATTACCGGTGCCGGCCCCTACGACCTGGCGGCAAAACCTTATCAGGGAAAGGTAGATGAATCATTCAAACCCACGCCTGCCTGAGGTCATCGGAGACGACCTTGAGGATATCGAAAAGGCCCTGACGCGCAATTTAACCCCGTACTATGAACTTGTTCATAAAATTGCCCGACACATTCTGTTCAGCGGCGGCAAGCGGTTAAGACCCCTTCTGATGATTCTTTCCGCGAGGATAAACGGTTACCGGGGAAATGAGGGCACCACCCTGTCCACGGTTTTTGAATATCTGCATGCCGCCACGCTTTTACACGACGATCTTGTGGATGATGCGACCGTTCGCAGAGGAAAAAAGGTCGCGCACTTGATGTGGGACAACGCCACCGCGGTTCTGGTCGGCGATTTCCTGCTGGCGCGGTCCCTATCCATTGCCGCCGCAACCGGACGGCCGGCGGTCGTGAAAATCATTGCCCGGATCACGGAAGACATGTCCCAGGGCGAAATTCACCAGCTGGATCGCAAGGGGCATCTGGATCTGTCGGAAGCGGAATATATGGAGCTCATCCGGCGTAAAACCGCAGAACTTCTGAAAGGCGCCTGCCGGGTCGGGGCGATCATTGCGGATGCGGATAAAGAAAAAGAAACGG
>JAUYIZ010000150.1 GCA_030688615.1 Desulfobacterales bacterium
ATGATTGAAATTACAAATAGCAAATTACAAATACCAAACAATTTCCAATGACCCAAATTCCAAAATCCAAACGATGTCCCGTCCTGGAAAGTTTGGGTCATTGAATATTGGAATTTTAGATTTGTTTGTAATTTGGTGCTTGGAATTTGTAATTTTAGACCCTAAACGCCAAGGCAGAGCCATCTATCTCTGACCTGGCCCCGAGGACCAGGTTTTCTATGTTTGAATAAAATAGGGTCCAAGGGTAAAACCCGTTTCCAGTTGCCGGTTTACAGTTTCCAGTTGAAGCAAGGCTGCCATTTTGTTTCCTCGACTGTCCGCGCCCCGCACCGGGCTATGGGGAATAGGCTCGCGAGTGCGGTTACAAAAACCGTGCGGGTGTTTTTCTGCCGTGAACCGGTAACTGTAAACCGTAAACTGGTTTTTAACCGTCAACGGTTATGTTTTTCCAGCACCCGCCGCAGGTACTGACCCGTGTAGGAATGTTCCATGCCCGCGATCTCTTCGGGGGTGCCGCAGCCGACGATATAGCCGCCGTCATCCCCCCCTTCCGGACCCAGATCGATGATATAATCGGCTGTCTTGATGACCTCCAGGTTGTGCTCGATGATAATCACCGTATTGCCCGCATCCACCAGGCGATTTAAGACAAACAGAAGTTTTTTTATGTCATCCACATGCAGCCCGGTGGTGGGCTCGTCAAGTATGTAGAGGGTGCGTCCCGTACCCTGCTTGCTCAGCTCCCTGGCCAGCTTGACCCTCTGGGCTTCCCCGCCCGAAAGGGTGGTGGCCGACTGGCCCAGGCGGATGTAGCCGATGCCCACATCCACCAGGGTCTTTAACTTTGTTTTGATAGTGCTGATGCGGTCAAAAAAAGGCAGGGACTGATTGACGGTCATATCCAGAATATCGGCGATATTTTTTCCTTTGTATTTTATTTCCAGGGTTTCCCGATTGTATCTTTTGCCGCGGCAGATATCGCAGGCCACGTAGATATCCGGCAGAAAATGCATCTCAATCTTGATAATTCCATCGCCCTGGCAGGCCTCGCACCGGCCCCCCTTGACGTTGAAGCTGAACCGGCCGGGCTTATATCCCCGCATGCGGCTCTCGGGCGTTCTGGAGAACAGCTCGCGCATGTGGGTCAACACACCGGTATAGGTTGCCGGGTTGGAACGGGGGGTTTTGCCGATGGGCGACTGGTCGATATTGACCACCTTGTCAATGTGCTCGACCCCCGAGATGTTCAGATGCGTTCCCGCGGGTATGCGGGCATGGTAGAGCCTTTGGGAAAGGGCGCGGTGGAGGGTTTCCAGGACCAGGGTTGATTTGCCCGATCCGGAAACGCCGGTCACGCAGACCAGGCAGCCCAGGGGGAATCGAGCGGCAATGTTTTTCAGATTGTTGGCCGATGCGCCCTGTATGACGAGGTGTTTGCCCGGGCCGCGCCGGCGGGTGGCGGGCACTTCGATGCGTTTTTTGCCGGAAAGATACTGGCCGGTCAAGGATGCTTCGGCCCCGGGGAGTTCCCGGGGGCTTCCGGCAAAAATCACCTGCCCGCCGTGAACCCCGGCACCCGGACCCATATCGACGACATAATCGGACGCCATGATGGTTTCTTCGTCATGTTCCACCACCACCACGGTATTGCCCAGATCGCGCATCTGCAAAAGGGTTTGCAGCAGGCGTTGATTGTCCCGGGGGTGCAGGCCGATGCTCGGTTCGTCCAGAACGTAAAGCACGCCGGTCAGTTTGGAACCGATCTGCGTGGCCAGGCGGATGCGCTGGCTTTCGCCGCCCGAGAGCGTGCCGGCCGAGCGGTTAAGGGTGATATAGGAAAGCCCCACGTTTTCAAGGAAGCCTAACCGGTCGTTGATCTCCTTCAGGATGGACCGGGCAATGATCTCCCGCTTTCCTTCCAGTAAGAGGGCCATAAAAAAACCGCGGGCGTTGGTCACTGAAAAAGAAGCGACCCGGTCAATGGTCAAACCGCCGACCCTGACGGACCTGCTCTCTTTGTTTAATCGCGTCCCCTCACATGCCGGGCAGGGGCGAAAGTTCATGAACCGCTTGATTTCCTCACGGGCCGGCTGCGAATCGGTTTCAAGGTAGCGCCGCTGAAGTTTCGGGATGATGCCTTCAAATGACCTGTCATAGGTTAAACGGCGGTTGTCGCGTTCAAAATAAAAAGCGATCTTTTCCTGGCCGGAGCCATAAAGGAGAACGTTTTTAAAGCGGTCCGGAAGATCCCGGTAGGGGGTATAGATGTCGACGCCGTAATGGGCGGTCAGGGCATCCATGAATTCAACAAAATGCATGGAATTTCTATTGGCCCACGGGGCTACGGCGCCGTCCCGTAAAGAGAGCTCCGGGTTCGGAATGAGAAGATCCGGGTCATATTCGGTCGTTGAACCGAGGCCGTCGCAGGCCGGGCAGGCGCCCTGGGGAGAATTAAAGGAAAAACTGGCCGGGGTGAAAGCAGGGTAGGTGATGTTGCAGGTCATGCAGACCGTTTTTTCGCTGAAGGTCACCGGCGCCGAACCGACCACATCCACCGTGACCGCACCTTCGGATAAGGACAGGGCCAGCTCCAGGGAATCGGCGAGCCGGTTTCGGATGTTCGACCGGACAACCAGGCGATCCACCACTGCCAGCACGGTGTGCTTTTTGTTTTTATCCAGGGGGCGGACCGCTTCGATTTCAAGCGTTTGACCGTCGATGCACACCCGGGAGAACCCTTCTTTTTTGAGCCGGTTCAAGGTTTGTTCGTGTCCTCCCTTGCGGCCCGAAATCAAGGGCGCCAAAATAATGATGCGGCTGTCTTCCGGCAGAGAAAGGATCTGGTCGACCATTTGGTCGATGGTCTGCGCGTGGACGGGGCCGCCGCATTTGTGGCAGTGAGGCGTGCCGATGCGGGCAAAAAGCAGACGGAGGTAGTCGTAGATCTCGGTAACCGTTCCCACCGTGGACCGGGGATTATGGCTTGCGGTTTTCTGCTCGATGGCAATGGCAGGGGATAGTCCCTCGATGGTGTCCACGTCCGGTTTTTCCATGCGCTCCAGAAACTGGCGCGCATACGTGGACAGGGACTCGACGTACCTGCGCTGTCCTTCCGCATAGAGAGTGTCAAACGCCAGGGATGATTTTCCGGACCCGGACAAACCGGTGATGATCACCATCTGATTCCGGGGCAGTTCAACGTCGATATTTTTCAGGTTATGCTGCCTGGCGCCGCGTATGACAATTTTATCCGATTTCATTTATGCTGTGTTGCCCGGAGTTGTGGGGTGATCCTTCAATACGGCCTGGCCGGCGGCCATGTGAATTGCGGCCACCATACTGCCCGGGTCCGCCGTTCCGGTCCCGGCAATATCGTAAGCGGTGCCGTGGTCCACCGATGTGCGGATAATCGGAAGGCCCAGGGTGGTATTCACTCCGTCGGCAAAATGGATCAGCTTAAACGGGATGAGCCCCTGATCGTGATACATGCAGACCACCACGTCATATTGCCCGTTTAGGGCCTGATGGAAAACCGTATCCGGGGAAAACGGGCCGGAAACATGGAACCCTTCTTGGATGGCCCCGGCAACGGCCGGCCCGATGATATTTTTTTCCTCGGCGCCGAACAGGCCGTCTTCTCCGGCATGGGGGTTTAAGCCGGCGACCGCCATGCGGGGCGGGTTAAAGCCGAAGCGTTCCTGAAGGGCGCTGCCGGTGATTCTAATGGTGTCTAAAATGCGGCCGGTGGTCAGGGAAGAGAAAACATCGGTTAACGCCATATGGATGGTAACAAGGACCACCCGGAGCCTGCTGCCGGCCAGCATCATGACATATTTTTCCGTGGCGGTCTGTTGGGCGAATATTTCCGTGTGACCGTCATAGGCAAAGCCGGCCATGCGCATGGCTTTTTTATTGATCGGGCCGGTTGTAACGGCGCTGATGCGGCCCTGAACGGCCATGTCCACGGCTGCCATAATATAATTTACCATGGCTTTGGCCGTGCTGACGGTGGGTTTTCCCCATGCCATCTGGCCGGTGTCAAGTTCGGAAAGAGACAGGACATCGATGCTTCCGGTTTGATACCGGCCCTGGTCCGGCCCGGAAACCGGATGAATGTCCGGCGGATTTTTCATGCACATTTTCGCCCTTGCCAGCACCCGGGTGTCGCCGATGACCAGCGGGCGGCAAATGTTGCAGATGGAAGCGTCCCTGAGGGCGGACAAGATGATCTCAGGACCGATGCCCACCGGGTCTCCCATGGTAATTCCAATGATTGGACGACAATCTTTCCGTGTCACAGTCCCCCCTATCCTCATTTCCGCTTTCAGCGGCATAATTTGGAAAATCAGCCGGAAAAATATTTTGATATAAATCAAATGTTATCGGAGATCGGAAATTTTTTCAAACAAATTTCAAGGTATTTCCCTATGTTAAAAGCCATGGGCGAACGGTTGAAATTTTAAAGCGGAAATCCGGGGCGAATTATATGAAAATAGAAGAAAAAAAGAGATATTCATCGATATTAAGAGAAATGATATTGTTGATATCTGCCTCGTAGCAGCGGATCTATCTAAAATGCTTATAGAAAAAAGAGGGTTTAAAAAAGCTCGTATTTAGAAGCATTTGGCAAGGTTATGTGTAATAATTAAAATAATATCAATAATATATGCATTGTTGATAACTATATTGGAAAACAAGTGAAACCTCAAATTACCCGAGTTGACACCCGATCGAATTTTCATTAAATATGCAGCCAACATTCGTTAAGCGCTGGACACAAACAAACCTATTATTTTTTAATTGTCTTTTTTAGTCTTTATCGGCCTATTTTTCTTTTCGGTTACAATAGCTTAACGTTCTATTTTTAAGTGAAGGCATGAGGTTTTTATGGAATCAGTCTGGGATGAAGTGAAAGCAGCCATTAAAACGCAGATTCCGGCACATACTTTTAGAATGTGGATTGAACCGATGGACATGGTTGAAAAAGACCAGGGAAATATCGTGCTCTCATGCCCCAATTCTTACAGCAAAAAGCGGATACAGGTACAGTTCGGGCAAATGCTCGCGGCGGAATTTCACCGGGTCCTGGGGGAAACGTGCGGGCTTTCTTTTGAAGTGGGCGACCTGCGACCTGCTGAAAAAAACTCGTCCCGGAAAGATCTTCAGCTTCTCCTGCCGGCCCACAATACCCAGCCCTACTGGGGACGAATGCTGCGGGAGGACTATACATTTGATAATTTTGTGGTGGGGGAAAATAATGACTTTGCTTATTCAGCGGCCTTTTCCCAGGCGACGAAAAAAAAATCAAACCAGGAAACCCTGTTTTTATTGTCGAAACCAGGTATGGGCAAGAGCCACCTGACCCAGGCCGTGGGGCACCATATTCTGACCTCCCAGCCGTCAAGCAGGATTTTTTATATCACCGCGGAAGATTTTCTAAACGAAATGGTGCACGCCTTCCGGTATGATACCATCGATAAATTTAAAGAAAAATACCGCAATAAGTGTGATGTTCTGCTGCTGGAGGACATCCAGTTCCTGTCCGGCAAAGAGCGGACGCAAACCGAACTGGCGCTGACCCTGGATTACCTCCTGAATACCGGAAAGAAGATCATATACACAAGTAGCCATCTGCCTTCAGAAATACCTAAAATGAATGACCAGTTGAAATCCCGTTTTTTATTCGGGCTCGTCACCAATATCGAACCGCCCAACTTCTCAACCCGGGTAAAGATACTTGAAAGTAAATCAAAGAAAAATAATTTCATGCTGCCCAAATGTGTCATCGAATATTTGGCGAGCGAGCTTTCTGAAGATGTGCGGCAGCTGGAAAGCGGCCTGATCGGGGTTACCGCCAAGGCTTCCCTGCTGGGTGTGCCGGTGGATTTGCAACTTGCCGAAAGCATAATCAAAAACATCATCCAGAAAAAGAAAAATATCACCGTTGATGTCATTAAAAAGCTGATCGTAAAATATTATAAACTGGCCGACAGCGACATGGTTTCCAATTCCCGCAAACAGGTCGTTGTCCGGCCCAGACAGATCGCCATGTACCTGACGCGCAAATATACCGACTTGTCGCTTCAGGCGATCGGAAGAAGTTTCAACAGATATCACGCTACAGCCATGCATGCCATCGGATTGGTCGAAAAAGAATTGAGGCTGAAAGGCAGCATCCAAAAGCAGGTGGAGTACTTGTGTGACAAGTTGGAATCGGGAAAATTCTGATAGGCCTTTGAAAAACGCCCCCTTTTGCCCAATTGCTGCGTCAGGCTCAAAATTTAATCCTC
>JAUYIZ010000153.1 GCA_030688615.1 Desulfobacterales bacterium
CAATAGTACATGGCTTCGCCGCTCTAACCCGCTTATGGCCCTGGTTACGAAATTTTTAAAACGCTGCTGTTAACACCATTATCCAATCTTGGGAAAAAACCGATTAATTTTCGTATAGTATGGCTTGCGATGCTTCGAATGTTTCTATCATTCTCTTCTTGCAGGTATTGGAACCATGCCTTATAAAACTTTTCTCGGCCGTCCTTATTTAATCTACATCCATCCTGCTCACTGAAGGTAAAGTGTTTCAAATTAAGATCTTTCTCAATTAATTTTAGGACAAACCCATCCAATTCGGGGCGAACAGGCTCCAAAATATCCAGAACCAAGCTTTCACGATCCGGCTGAGGGGTATGGAGTATGCCGATGGCAGGATCAAGGACCTGGGATCGAGGGTAGAAATATTATTTGGTCCGGTTGAAATCGGTTTTCTAATCAGACGCATTGCATGAAATCACTGAATATCCCCATCTCCCGCCCAGTGATAGGAACTTTCTGCAGCTACATTCCTATTGCGTCTCTGGTTGACTATCCATCTTTTTTCTAATTTTAATATCTATAAGGAGGTCGGGATATTTTACTGCCAATTTTTTTATTTTGTTGGTGATGTTGGCATGATGATCCTTTCCGTAAAGAATGCGGGCGGCTCCAGTCTTTTCTCCGCGACTCATTTCAAGCGCTTTTTTTACATAGTGATACTCGACTTCGTCTATTATTTGATTCAAGTTGAATTCCGGATCTTCCATGGAGCGGTTGAGAGCGCCGGAATGCGCGGTCAGTATGGGGTCTTCAACCTCGTGACGATTTGACGGCGCCACATTTTTTTTGGATATGGCTCGGATATTCAGCAGATTGGTGCGAATATGCTCCGCTGTCAAAACCGTTTGCCTGGCTGTTGCCACCACCCGTGTAAGCGTATTTATGAGCTCACGAACATTGCCGGGCCAGTGATAATCTGATATTGCCTTTTTTGCAGTGAGATCCATTCTTACAGGGATTAGACCTGCTTTTTTTCGCCTCTGGTTTTCATCCTTCAAAAAAATGTTCGATAGCAGCTGGATATCTTCGCCCCTTTTCCGAAGGGGTGGAATTTTAATCATCAGGACCATCAGCCGGTATAACAGATCCTCACGAAAGGCGCCCAATTCAACTTCACTGATGATGTCTTTGTTAGTGGCTGCGATAACGCGGCAATTCACAGGAATATCTCTATTACCCCCGATTTTTCGGATCACTTTTTCCTGAAGTACGCGCAATAAATAAACCTGCTGTGCTTTCGGCATTTCTCCAATTTCATCCAAAAAGATGGTGCCGCCATCCGAGGCCTGAAATTTTCCAATGGTTTCTTGATCCGCGCTTGTAAAAGCTCCCTTAACATGGCCAAACAATTCACTGCCCAAAAGTTCGGAAGAGAAAGCACCACAGTTGACGGCCAAAATTGGTTTACCTGATCGTTTGGAAAGGTTATGTATCCATTTGGCCACCAACTCCTTGCCGGTTCCGGATTCTCCGAGAATGACAACCGGGTGATCGGTCATGGCGGCGATTCCTATCTTTTCCTTAACCTCCTTCATGGAGTTGGATTTTGAAATCATTTCCTTTTCGAATCGCGCTTGCAGATGAGACGGTACAAAACTGAAGTCCTGGAGAGTCGCTTCTTCGGGAGAAGGAAACCGGATTTGCAAATCAAATGGCAGATCCGCTGGGAGAACCCCTTTTTCTCTGGAGGATTCCACCAAACAAGCATCGTATTTTGTGGATAGAAACATCCAAGTCGCCTGCATGGCGGGAGTGCCGGAACTTACTAAAAAAGTAAATTTGGGAGATGGGTCCCAATTTTTTTTGTATGTATCAAGCACATTTTTTGTTTTATCGTAAATATCACCAATAGTTGTGGGACCTGATAAATTTACCGGAAAGAGTCGGATTTCACATGTTATTTTTTTCAATTTCAAGCGCCCTGCGAGTTTTGCTTGGTATTTTTCCCCCATCTGCCCCTTGTGATCATCCAGCAAGAGCAGCGTCTTGTATTGGTTCTGATCGAGTGTTCTTGCGATGGGACCCATATCGTTAGTTTCAAAGGGGAAATTTTCTTTTTCCGAGGCATTTATGTCGGAAAAACCGAGCCAGGAACATAGAATGGCATTTAAATTACTATTTGATTTCATGGTCATCCAGTTTTTTAAGCAGTTTTCCCACGATATTTTTTTTACAAAGGATAGCGGGTTCAGGATAACTCAGGTCTCTGAGAACAGCTTTGGTGAGCTTATTATTCAGGAAGAAAACACCATCTCGTTCTTTAGCCTCTTTCGCGGTTGCCCATAATTGAGCTTTATTAAAAACCTGTTTTATTTTCTGGGTGAGCTTGGTGTTTAAAATGCTATGCATATTGGCATTGCGCAAGTCTACTGGTCTTATGGTGTCACATTCCTTATTTAAGGCATCCAAATAATTTTTTAATACGTTACTATTTAGTTTATTTACCCACTCTTGTTGAAAAGCACCGGAAGTCATATAGGAGTATTTGTTTTCAGATATACAATTAAGGCATGCCCTATCCTTTCCCTTTTGCCACTTTGTAAATTTATTATCGACAGCATGTTTTACAGTTACTGTTTTCTCTAAATCATTCAACTTTTCAACCCAACCCTGTTTTTCGATAAAATCCAAAAGCGCTGCATCAAAAAAAGTGCATGTCCAGGCTATCGCTTCCGCTAATCGATCGCCTTGCAAGGCCGCCTCGCATCGCATGGCCACGAGAAGACAGCGTGGGGCGTTGGTCTGTAAAAGAGGATTTATCTCCGGCGCTTTTTTCGTGCTGGGCAAGTTCCCCATAAAGTATCTGGCGATGTTGTGGACCTTGTTTACCCAATTTCTTTCCTGTTCATCATTTTCCAAATGTTGAACCGCCGCATAGGCGCCTGCGAAATCCCCCTTTAAGATAAGAGTCCGGGCATGATTGCGCGCCTGAAAGGATTCCTGAACGGTGGGGGACTCCTTTCCGGGTTCAACCCGTACATAATTTTCTTTTTTAAATTGGGGGGCCTGCCAATAAACGATGCGATTTTTGAAAAAATAGCGCGCGCATTCTTTGATTGGTTCCTTGAACTCGGGCATTCCGCCGCCGAAAGAAAGCCATGCTTCGGCAGCGGGATATTTCTCCGCTGCGATTTTCATTGCAACATTGACCAAGTCCATGGCTTCGCGGTTGACCGGATCATCACGATCGGACCCTGGTGACAACATATTTCCTTTCAGTATATTTAAACACTTGGCACCCTCGTTCACGGCGAACTTCACCGCCAGTTCCTGGTTGAGCCAGGCCGCTAAAAGCGGGCTGCAGGCGATGGGCTCGTTTTTATAAAATTCCTGGTCCTCCAAATCAAGATGGTTACGGTGAGTGGAGAAAACAACGG
>JAUYIZ010000233.1 GCA_030688615.1 Desulfobacterales bacterium
GGAGCCCAGAACTAGTTGAAAATACTGGATTCCCGCCTTCGCGGGAATGACGAAACAAGACGGTTTTCTGACTTTTTGCGAGTTCATCAAACCTGAAACCTGACACCTGGACATTGAACCTACTATCAAAACTATGTATAACACCCATGCCCGGGACGGGCACAACGAACAATGAAAAACAGTTTTACTTTTTTATAAAGCGAGATCGGTTGTGTATAAAATTTGTTCCAACTACAATATATTGTATCTAAAACTGTTCTTTCATATAAAGAACTTATAATTATAATTAATTTCGAATAAGAACAAAACCACCGTGCGAATATAACATACCCGGCTTGACATCGACAAGTCAGAAAAAGACGCCGGCTCGTAAAGGGCCACCCGGCGCGAAAGAAATTATTGACGTCAGGTCAAGGTTCTGGCACAATAAATTATGGTTTCAAAGAAAACATGACCCAAAGGAGGCAACCAACCATGACCCATGAAGATTCCGGCAAGTACGCTGCGAAACATCCAAAAGAAAATACCCTGAATAAAAAGATCGCCGAGGCAATCCGAAAGATGTCTCCCGGGGGGACGCTGGCCTGTGGAAGCGCCGAAAAGATCAGCGGGGACCTTCAGTTCGAAATTGCACAGGTGGGCATCACCGCCGATCTGCTGGAAGTTAAAATCGACAAATGTCAGCTCGGCTTGTTCGGCTGGGGCCAAAAGCCGAACCACGGCAAGGATATCCCGGCTATCGATACCGTTTCAGGCAAGATTAAAAACGCCCTTGATGCGGCAGCCGAGAACGGAGCGGTTACCTGCGCGTCGCTCTGGAGGATCGCAGATCAGCTCGGTGTAAACCGAAAAACGGTCTCTGCCACCTGTGACGCCTTGAAACTTAAAATCAGACAGTGCCAGCTGGGCGCTTTCTGACAATATAAACAGGACATCCATACCCATGAATTCGAAACAGGAAGTTAAAAAACTGGCTTTCAGCTGCCCTGTATGTGCCAGGATTACCGATCGTGAAATAAGCAAGTTAAAAGAGGGCGCCACTATCGTCTGTGAATTCTGCGGATTAAAGCTCAACCTCCACGGGCACATGCTGGAATCGGTCAATGCCCAGATCGCTGATTTGACCGATGAAAAGACCATAGCGGATGAGCCCGCATAGGACATTCTGCGTCCGGTCAGGATTGAAAAACCCCGCCGCAGGCGGCGGGGAATCTTCGACCGAAAGGAATTTTACCGATTTTTGATGCGCCCGCCAACCCCGCGGCAAGCTGCGGGGAATGCGCTCACTGCTGCGGTTCCGCGACAATTTCCGCTTTGATGATTTCCACCGGTGTGACGGGCACATCGTCAGACCCTTTTTGCCTGGAGGTTGGAACCGATTTGATTTTGTTGACGACCCCGTGGCCTTTGACCACCTTGCCGAAAACAGCGTACCCCCACCCCGAGTCGGTTTTTAAGGTGAAGTTGAGAAAATCGTTGTTTTTAACGTTGATAAAAAACTGAGCCGAAGCGCTGTGTGGATCCGGCGTGCGGGCCATGGAAACGGTGTACGCATCGTTTTTCAATCCGTTGTCCGCTTCATTCTTAATTGCGGCTCTGGTCGGCTTTTGCCGCATATCGGCTGTAAAGCCGCCGCCCTGGATCATGAACCCATCAATGACCCGGTGCAATATGGTCCCGTCGTAATGACCCGAAGTCACGTATTCGGTAAAGTTGGCAACGGTTTGGGGCGCTTTATCTTCGTCCAGCTCTAAAAATATCTCGCCCATGCTCGTTTCAAGTTTAATCATGATTTTTCCCTTTCATCAAATTACTAATAAGCTCAAAAATGTTTGGACATAAACGCAAGGACTCTTTGACAAGATTAACTGGATCGACAAGGTATTTTTAAAAAAAATCCCACAAATCCTGTTGATCCTGTCTAAATATTAATGACTTCATTAGTATCTGCCCCGGGGACCGCGTTTCCCAGGGTCATTTTTCTTGACACATAGCACACATCCTGTATATGTGCCAATGAAATGAAAAAGAAATACTACGCTGTCTCAAAAGGATTCAAGCCCGGGATATATGAAAAATGGTACGGCCCGGAGGGCGCGGAAATACAGGTCAGGGGTTTTTCAAACCCGATCTTTAAAGGCTTTGAATCTGCTGAACAGGCACGCAGGTGGCTGAATTGCCCCACGGCCGATGCCCGGGCATACCCGGGCGCCGCGCCGATGAACCTGCCGGCGGCACCCGGAATCGATGACACGGGCGGCACCGCTGACATCACGGTTTATACCGACGGCGGCGCTTTGGGAAACCCCGGACCGGGCGGATATGCCGCGGTTGTCAGAGAGGGTGGAAAGATATCAGAAATATCAGGAGGATATCGTATGACCACCAACAACCGGATGGAGTTAATGGCTTGTATCATGGCGCTGGAAAGTATAAAAACCGGGGGTTCTGTTCTCCTGTACAGCGACTCAAAATATGTCGTTGACGCGATGGAAAAGGGGTGGGCAAAAAAATGGCGGGCCAACAACTGGATGCGAAACAAATCCGAGCCGGCCAAAAATTCCGATTTGTGGGAGCGCCTCCTGGGTTTATGCCGTCAACGTTCCATAAAATTCAGCTGGGTTAAAGGTCATGCAAATAATCCCGGAAATGACCGATGCGACGATTTGGTAAAGAAAGCGGCCCAGCGCCGCCCCTTGCCGGTTGACGAAGTCTTCGAAAAGGAAAACAGTCCAAGGTAACCGAGACCTTTGCAAAACACCCCCTTTCGCCCAATTTCTGCGTCTGACTAAAAATTTAATCCTCAAAATACTCAATGTATTCCTGCGGCTAAATTTTTCGCCATCCTTGACCTTGAACGAAATTGAGCATTTTTCAAAGATCTCTAACCGGGGTTAATTTTCGACCCGCCGTTTCCAGAACCCCATCATTCCGTCTTTGTTGAAGACCAGGTGCACAAGCTCCCAGCCCTGGTCCCCCTGCTCATTCAGTACGCCTGCTACTGCCTTTGTTTGATCAGGAGGCACTTCATTCAGACTGCACTGGCCGTTTTGCTGACAGAAATAGTTCACCTGGCCGAATCGGTCCAAAGGATGCCGGCTGATTTTATATTCATAACGTTCCATGTTGGGTCACCTCATTAAAGCTGGTTTGCCTGGTTGTCTGGTTTATCAGGTTATCTGGTTGTCTGGTTTGTCTGGTTGTCTGGTTTGTCTGGTTGTTTGGTTTGTTTGGTTGTTTGGTTGTCAATAAATCAAAGCAAATGAATTTCCGATCTTCTCCGTGACGGTTTTACACTGAAGAATAAGGCAGGAGAGAATCAAGTCAAGCCTGCCATCAGTCAATATGCCAACCGGCAGCTGCTCGGGGGGCATTTGTTGCTTGACACAAAAACACACTTTTGCCATACTCGGGCATCTTCTGTTAAAATTTGAGCCTGACACGGAAATCGGACAAAACGGGGAGGATGCAAAGGCCTTATGGAGCTCATGGCAATGATGAACCCGGCGCATTTTAAGGCTTTGAAAGCCCGGCATGTCGCAGGCATCCTTTTGGCGGCATGGGTGGTCATGACCGGGTGCAGCCCGGCGGTTACCGGATCAAAGCTGACCCGGCCGACAGCGGACGCGGGAGCGATTCGTCCCGGGCTGGCCGTCTTGTACTTTGACGATTTCTACAAGAGCATCTACACCATGCCCAGCGGCAAAACGGCGGTCAGGGACGGCAAACCCGGGCCGCCGATACCTTTTTTAAACCACCGTTTCGGAACCGGGCCGGTGTTCGGCAGCGGAAAAATGCAGGGCGTTGGACTGCAGCTGACGGGATTTATCAACTTTGCGGTTCCCGGAAAATACCTTTTCAAGGCCCAGTCTAATGACGGCATCCAAATTTTCATCCAGGATAAAATGGTTATTAATGATCCCTATGTTCATTCTGATAGATTTTCGGCCATTGCCACGGTCGAAGTCGACCGGTCGGGCTGGTATCCTTTCAAGGCGCTCTATTTTCAGCGCAAGGGCACGGCCATGATCGAACTGTACTGGCAGGCTCCGGGCGAGACCGAGTTTCGCATCGTACCGGCAGCGGCTTTCGGTCATGTGCCTGCTGCCCCCTACTAATAAGCTCAAAAATGTTTGGACATAAACGCAAGGACTCTTTGACAAGATTAACTGGATCGACAAGATATTTTCAAAAAAAATCCCACAAATCCTGTTGATCCTGTCTGAATATTAATGACTTCATTAGTAAGTCGCGCTGCAGCTTTTCAGAGCAGTTCTTTATCAGGTGCGAAGCCTCGTTAGTGTCCAACCTGAAAGGCAGGGACAAAATATGGCGCGTGAAAGCAAAAAAGCGGTCTGTTATTTTTGCAAGGGCTACTGCCCGGTTGTCGTGCATTCGGAAAACGGAAGACTCATCAGCGTTGAAGAAGACACCACTGACCCGGGCGTAAATGCTATTTTCCCCCGGGCCAGGGGATGCGTGAGAAGACTCAGCGCCCGGGAGGTCATGTACCATCCGGACCGGGTCAATTACCCCCTGAAGCGGTCCGGCGAACGGGGCGAATCCAAGTGGCGGCCGATCTCATGGGAACAGGCTTTTGATGAGATCGCTGCAAAACTGCAGAAAATAAAAGATCAGTACGGCCCGGAGGCGCTGGCGGGCGTCAAGGGTACTTTCCGCAACAAGAATTTTCAAACGCGGTTTTTCATGCTTTTCGGAAGCCCCAATTCGACCACGGCCGGTAAAATCTGTGCCGGCCCCTTATATGCGGTCTCCAATGCCATGTTCGGCTGGACCGGAGGGCGTTTCAGCCTTCCCGGCGGTCACAGGCTCATCGGCGGCATCACCCCGAAATGTGTCTTCCTGTCGGGCACGGATCCCGATCAAAGCTGGCCCCGGGTGGCCCGCACCGTGCGCGATGCCAAGAAATCCGGGGGCAAGCTTGTTGTGGTGGACCCGAGAGAGACCGGAACCACGAAAATGGCCGATATCTGGCTGCAGCCCAGGCCGGGAACCGATACCGCCCTTTTCATGTCCTTGATCGATGTAATTATCCGGGAAGGGCTCTACGATAAGGATTTCGTGGAAAAGTGGTGCCATGGTTTTGACAGGCTTGCGGAAAGGGCGCGGGATTACCCGCCGGAAAGAGTTGCGGCAATTACCTGGGTGCCGGCGGAAAAAATCAGGGAAGCCGCCCGGATGCTGGGAGAAAACAAACCGTTCTATTCATGGAACGGCATGGGCACGGAACAGCTTCACAACAGCATCCAGGCCATTCAGGCCCGCTTTATCCTGGCGGCCATAACCGGAAGCATCGATGCCGAAGGCGGCACTTACCTGGGCCGGCCGGGGCCGGGCCGGACCATGGAGGATGTGAGCGAAGTGGCCGGATTGCCCCTGGAACAGCGGCAGAAGCAGCTGGGGGCGGATCGTTTTAAATTGCAATCCTTTCCGGGTTACGACCTGATTGCGGCCAACACCCTGCGGATGTGGGGCAAATTGCCCTTCGGGGAGCAGACCATGGTGGCTTCCCCGCACCAGCCGACCCTTTATCGGGCCATGATAACCGGCAAACCTTATCCGGTCAAAGCCTTGATCATTCATGCCCACAACCCCATGGTGGTTCAGGCAAATACCAAACTGGTGTATAAAGCGCTGAAAAATCTTTCCCTCAGCGTGGTGCTGGACTACTGGATGACGCCTTCGGCCCAGCTGGCCGACTATGTCCTGCCTGTGGCCTCCTGGCTGGAACGCCCTGATTTCATGGGGGACTACGGCGGAGAACAGGCATTGCCTTCGTGTATTCCCGGTGAATACGACCATAAAAACGACTACGACATATTCAGGGAAATCGGCTTGAGACTGGGACAGCACTGGCCCTGGGAAACCCTGGAGGGCGTTTTTGATTATATGCTCGAACCCAGGGGGCTGTCATTTAAACAGTTCATGGAAAGGGGAAATCAGGACCGGCCCCGCATCGCCTACCGGAATTATGAAAAAGACGGTTTTGCCACCCCCACCGGAAAAGCCGAGCTGTACGCGACCGTCTTTGAAAAGTTGGGCTATGACCCTTTGCCGCAATATGAAGAACCCCCTGAAACGCCGCTCTCCATGCCCGAATTGTCCAAAGACTATCCGCTGATATTGATCACCGGCGGCAGGTTCAAGCCCATGTTTCACTCCGAGTGGCGGCAAATCGAATCCATCCGCCGGCAGCACCCCTACCCACTGGTGCAAATCCATCCGAAAACGGCCCAAAGCCTCGGCATCGATGACGACGTCTGGGTATGGATCGAAACCCTGCGGGGCAGGATCAGGATGAAATGCCGGCGCTTTGACGGGATCAACCCGCAGGTGGTTCATTGCGAACATGGCTGGTGGTATCCGGAGCTTCCGGGCGAAGAACCCTGGCTGCACGGTGTCTGGGAGTCCAACGTGAATGTTCTCACCGATGACGAACCGGACCACTGCAACCCCATTAACGGCGGCTGGCCCCTGAGAACCGCAATCTGCCGAGTTTATCCATGTACTTTTTATTACGGGCGAGCCTTAAAGGGTTGACACCGCGCCCCATTTTTTCTATTTTCAAAACAGCCGCCAAGAAATCCGAAGCCAAACGAGGAGGAAAAACTTGACGACGCCGATCCTTTTTCCCATTATCACGGAAATGGGTTATGATCCCATATGGTGGGGCGTCCTCATGTGACCGAACCATCTGATGTGAGGACAAATTAACAACCGTAAAATTTAGGAGGCTGACAGTGACGGACACAACTGTGGAAAAAGGTGAGGGATGGGGAACGGAAACGTTCTATGACAAGTGGGTCAATGAGCAGAAGATCCCGGTAGTCAGCGGATATGCCGTGGAGGATTTGAACACCGTGGCGGTCGAGCCCTGGGGTCGAAAAGGCGGCAAGGGCGCCTTTGTCATCCTGGAAGGCGCCGAAGGCGTGGCCGATGCTTATGTCTGTGAAATCCCGGCCGGCCAGAGTCTGAAACCCCAACGGCATCTGTTTGAAGAAATGATCTATGTGCTCAGCGGCAGCGGGGCCACCTCCATGTGGTGGGACAACGGCCAAAAGCAGACCTTTGAATGGCAAACCGGCAGTCTTTTCGCACCGCCCTTAAATGTCTGGCACCAGCATTTTAACGGATCCGGCAACACACCGGTGCGCTACATGGCCGTAACGAGCGCGCCGTTGATGCTGAACCTGATCCATAACAGTGATTTTCTCTTTCAAAATGATTTTGCCTTTACCGACCGCTTCCCGGAAGAAGCGGAGTACTTCAACCCGTCTAAAGGCAAACTGCACCCCGGAAGGGTCTGGGAAAGCAACTTCATTCCCGACGTCCGGTCCTTGAAGCTGCATGAGTGGATCGAACGGGGCGCCGGGGGCAGCAACATCCGGCTGGAGCTTTCCCATAACACCATGGCCGCTCACATTTCCGAATTTCCCATCGGCACCTATAAAAAAGCCCACCGCCACGGCCCCGCTGCCCATGTCATACTGCTCAACGGCGAGGGCTTCTCTCTGATGTGGCCCGAAGGCGGGTCCCGCATGAAGATTCCCTGGCGTGCCGGCAGCATGCTGGTTCCGCCCGACCGGTGGTTCCATCAGCACTTCAACGTGGGATCCACCCCGGCCCGCTACCTGGCGCTGCGCTGGAACAGCCGCAAATACCCCATGGGAAAGGCCTACCAGACCGATCAGGATGTCAAAAGCGGCGGCGACCAGATCGAATACCGGGACCAGGACCCCGGCATCGAGGCGGAATTTAAGGCCGAGTGCGCTGAAAGAGGCGTGGTCTCCAAGATGGCCCGGTTCTTCTGACTTTATTGAAATAATATGAATAAATTGGCGCCACTATTGTTGGGGTTTCTTAGCATTTTGGTATTACATGGCTGTAAGTCCATAGTTAACAAAATGGCATTTTTCCCGGACAAAAAAAATGTTCTGTCAAAAGACCAACTTCCGGCGGATGTACAAGAACTTTTTATTGAAACTGAAGATCGGATAAAAATACAAAGTTACTTTATTCCAAATTCAGCTTCAGACAAAATAATTATCTACTTTCATGGTAACGCAGGTAATATTTGTGGTCGTTTATCCGATTTAATGCAAATCAACAAACTCGGGGTCAACGTATTAGGTGTCGGTTACCGTGGCTACGGAAAGAGTCAAGGAAAACCAAGTGAAGCAGGGATATATCTTGATGGTAAAGCAGCCCTAACCTATGCAACCAAAAGACTTGGTTTCCCGGTAGGCAATGTGACTATCTTCGGGCGCTCTATCGGAACTGCTGTTGCAATAAATACGTCTCAGTATTTAAATATAAATGGCCTGATTCTTGTCACGCCGCTAACGAGTGGAAAAGATCAGGCTAAATCAATGGGGCTTGGCTTTATTTCTTTTTTGGCCGGGAATTCGTTTAACAATGTTAACAAAATAGTAAATGTTTCACGCCCGATCTTGATAATCCATGGCACTCAAGACAATGTAATCCCATTTGAAATGGGAAAAAGTATATATGATAAAGCAAAAGCAAAGAAGCAATTCGTTAGAATTGAGGGTGCAGACCATAACAACTTATCAACAAAATACAAAGACCTTTATTGGCCACCAATTTATGTATTCTTAAAGCAGTTATGGACAATGATGCTATAGATAGGGTGCCATTTTCATCATGATCTCGTGTTTGTGCATGGCGCCCGGCATGCTTTCTTTTAACCGGCCGTTGTCAAAAATAAACGCAAAAGGGACGCTGAGGATGTCAAACTTTGAAGCAAGCAGCGGATTGTCGTCCACGTTCAACTTGCCTACCCTCACCTTTCCCCGGGCATCCCCGGCAAAGTCCTCCACCACCGGGATGAATGTTTTACACGTGGCGCACCAGGGCGCCCAGGCAAAAAGAAGCACCGGGAGAGGGAATTGCAACACTTCGGTTTCAAAATTTTTATCCGTGATAATAACGGGCTTGCCGGCAAACAGGGGTTCGGTTGCAAGGACCGCCCCGCATTTTCCGCATTTCGGGCCCGCTTTGATCCTGTGGGAAGGAACCCGGTTTCGCGTCCCGCACGCGGCACACCGGATCAGATAGGATGGGGCGGCGTCTGTCTTGCCCCGGGTCATATCGAGAGAAGATCCGCAATGCCCGCACCTGGCGGCAATGCCCGTTTTATCCGAAGCAATTCTGTTTTTCCTCCCGCATTGGCCGCATGGGACGATTTTACTTTGCGTGTCAACCATATGTATTGTTCCTCGGCGGTATTACTAATGAAGTCATTAATATTTAGACAGGATCAACAGGATTTGTGGGATTTTTTTTAAAAATATCTTGTCGATCCAGTTAATCTTGTCAAAAAGTCCTTGCGTTTATTTCCAAACATTTTTTTGCTTATTAGTATCATAACTGGTTCGAGCCCGATAAAAGCGGAAAGCCGGGAAGAGTGGGTGTAAATCAAGACTGTTGGTTGCTGAGATTTTCATGGCTGTTTCCGGTCCGTTTTTATGTCACGGCTATTTGGTGTCAGGTTTCAGGTGTCAG
>JAUYIZ010000163.1 GCA_030688615.1 Desulfobacterales bacterium
GGCACTAAATAAAAAACTTTTTGAATATTTTATCTGTTATTATATAAGTATTTTATATCCAGGTTGGTATTATTCTGCAACAAGAAGAAAATTAAATGGCAATTTGTCTTTTAATCGGTTTATATTTAAATAAATTATCCATTAAGTCAAGAAATTTATAGGTTTCCTCACCTTGACATTACATGGCAAGTTACTTAAGTAAATCGTATCTTCTCGAAAATCTCCGGGTCCGAATTTGCCTGAAGTTTCCGAGAACTTACACGAAATCTGATAAGGGATGAAACCTGCCCATGACTTTATTAAAAACAAAACCGGCAATGAAGTCTCAATTTTCGGAAGAAAAGACGAAACCTTTCCGGCTGGTTAAGTATTTTACTTTTTCAAGCCTGGTTGTCATCTTTTTAGGGACAATCACTCTGTCCGTGCTGAACACCCACTGGGCCAGGACCATGCAGCGCAAGAAAAGCGAGGACTACGCCATTGTTGTCGTTGAAAATCTGAACCATCAGATATTCACTCAATTTGCGATTCCCATTCTCCTTGAATTCGGCGAGATCCAGCTCAGAAAAAAAGAACAGTTTGAAAGGATGGACAAGGTCGTCAAAAATGCTCTGCACAGCTTTAAAGTGAACATGGTGAATATATATGATTTTAAACACATTACCTCCTACAGTTTCGATAAAACGAGGATCGGCAATCAAGGTTCCGGAGGGGCAGGATACCAAAATGCCATATCCGGCAAGCTCTCCTCCAAACTGGTTCAGCAAGGAAATTTCTTTCAGATCCTTCTCGGATTTCCCCCACAAAGCAGACTCATGACATTTGCTCCCCTTAGAGCGGAACGGCCGCTTTCCCCAATCTCAGGGCCCGTGCTGGGGGTCGTTGAAATCGTTCAGGACTTATCCGAGGATTACAAGGAAATTTTCCGATTTCAAGTCCGGGTGATTGTGACCTGCTCCCTGGTGATGAGTGCCCTCTTCCTGGTGCTGCTGGTGGTCGTTAAACGGGGTGAAAACATATTTGAAAAGCGGACGCAGGAACGACTGGAACTTAAAGAGCAGCTCAGCCAGGCCGAGCGGTTGTCTTCCCTGGGTGAAATGGCCGCGGTGATTTCTCATGAAATCCGGAATCCTCTCGGCATTATCCGAAGTTCGGCCGAATTGTTAAAGAAAAAGATGGCCCGCCTCGATCCGGATAATGCAATTCCGGATATCATCGTGGAGGAATCCAACCGGTTAAACAATATTATCACCGACTTTTTCAACTTTGCCAAGCCCAGGGACCTGAAGTTGAGTCCCTGCCGGATAGAAACTATCATTGAAAAGAACATTTTATTTTTGGAGACCCAGATCAACGCTCAAGGCTATTTAATCCGCAAGCGGATACCAGCCGATCTTCCTGAAATCACAGCCGATCCGGATATGCTTTATCAGGCCTTTTTAAATCTATTGTTGAACGCTGTTCAGTCCATGCCCGGTGGCGGCGACGTCACGGTGGAGGTTAATTCGAATAAGGAGCATATCATAATAACTTTTGACGATAACGGAGAGGGGATACCTGAAAATAATCTGAAGAAAATATGGGATCCCTTTTTCACGACCAAAGAAAAGGGGACGGGCCTGGGTCTGGGAATTGTCACCAACATTATCGAAGCCCACGGCGGCACCTTGCAGATTCAGAACAGGGTCGATAAAGGTGTTCGCGTCACCGTCCAACTGCCGGTAAAACCAAACCGGGGAATTTAGCCATGGATACTATTTTGATCGTTGACGATGAAAAAAACTACCTGTCCATTTTAAGCGCTGTTCTGGAGGATGAAGGATTTGAAGCCCTTACGGCCAACAGCGGGCATGAGGCACTGGAAATTCTCGAGAGTTCAGACGTGGATGTGGTGCTGACGGATATGAAAATGCCCGTGATGGACGGGATTGCCCTGCTGGAGCGCATCAAAGAAAAGGACCCGGACCTTCCGGTGATCACGATGACTGCTTACGGAAGCGTTGAAAGAGCTGTGGAAGCCATGCAGAAGGGCGCCTATAATTATCTGCTCAAGCCTTTTGACAATGAACGGCTGATACTTTATGCGAAAAAGGCCAACGAAATGTACCGCGTCGTTAAAGAGAACAGGCGTTTTCGCAATGATGCGGAGTCTCAATACAGTTTCGGCAACATCATCGGCAAAAGCAAGGAAATGCAGATGGTTTTCGAAACCATCCGTAAAATCGGTCCGGCCACAGCCACGGTGTTGATTGAAGGTGAAAGCGGCACGGGCAAAGAACTGGTGGCAAAATCGATACACTTTAACAGCCCGCGAAGCGACAAACCTTTTATCGGCGTCAACTGCAGCGCTTTGGTTGAAAATCTGCTCGAAAGCGAACTCTTCGGTCATGAGAGAGGCGCGTTTACCGGCGCCGTAGCCATGAAAAAAGGCCGGTTTGAACTGTCTGACGGCGGGACCCTCTTTCTGGATGAAATCGGCGAACTGTCCCAAAACCTGCAGGTGAAGCTCCTGCGCATTCTCCAGGAAAGGGCCTTTGAGAGAATCGGCGGCATAAAGTCCATTTCCGTCAACGTTCGTCTCATTGCAGCCACCAACAAGACACTCAAAAATGAAGTGACCGCAGGCCGGTTCCGGGAGGACCTTTTTTATCGGCTGAATGTCTTAAATATCGTGCTGCCGCCCTTAAGAAAACGCAAAGTGGATATTCGCCTGCTGGTGGATCATTTTATTAAAAAATATGCCGC
>JAUYIZ010000170.1 GCA_030688615.1 Desulfobacterales bacterium
ATAAAACTCCAGACTCCTGTCTGGAGATGCAGCGGCTCGGCTGAAAGCCGCCAAGCTTGTTTGTTGGTGCTGAAGATGCCCCCGGCTCCTGCCGGGGGAGGGTCACTCAAAATAGCATTCAGCGGCCTGCCATTAAACAATATCCGGACGGATCCGTCAATAGAGGATATCTTCCTTACTGCCGGTCCGGGGCGGGTGTTCCAAACCGGACGAAGGCCAGGAAAACCATGCCCAGCAGATACGATACGGCCATTAAGGCAAAGGCCGGTGTCGTTCCGAATCTGTCGATGATCAGACCGGTTATCAACGTCCATCCCGGCCCGGAGACAAAGGCCACCGTATAATAGATGCTCAACAGCGTGTCCAGGGAAGATTCGTCCGTGGCCTCGGTGAAAAGCGTT
The DNA here is from genome assembly GCA_030688615.1 of Desulfobacterales bacterium. GTDB lineage: Bacteria > Desulfobacterota > Desulfobacteria > Desulfobacterales > JAUYIZ01 > JAUYIZ01. The sequence continues at coordinate 402 of JAUYIZ010000170.1, forward strand.
TCGATCAGGGGCCCCCTGGCCCAGATGAAGACGCCTGCCAGGATCAGGTGGGCCGCCAGCAGCCAGTCGGCGCGAGGATAATAAATGACCGTGAAATTGAAGACGGCGGATGCGGCCAGCGTGAACTGGCAGATAAATTTATGGGATATCCGGTCTGCCAGCCATCCCACCACACCGGGTCCGATGATCCCGCCGACCATCATGGCCGAATAAAAAAAGCCTGCCCGGGAGGCGTCCAAACCGTAAGCGTCGACCAGATACGTGGTCAGGTAGGTTCCCAGGATATTGGTTCCCCGGCCGGCAGCTCCGGCCAGCATGGCCAGCGTCAGGAACAGAATGTTTCTGTTGCGCATCACCGCCCGGTACTCTGCCAGACCCGCCATGGCGCGGCCCCCTTTGCCCCCGGCTTTGCCGGCCCGGGCCTTGGCCGGCACCACCAGATCGCGAAAACAAAAATAGGCCAGGCCCATGAGGGTGTTCGCTATGGCGATGAGCCAGATAATTTTGCGCCAGCTCACCCCGATCAGGAGCAGGGCGCTGCCCGCCACCGGAGCGATCCAGCCCCCGACATTTCCCGCGGACTGGTGAAAACCCAAAACCTTGGCCCTTTGATCGAGAAAAAAGCTTGCCAGGGTGGCGGCGCCGACCGGATGCTGCGCGCTCGCTCCGATGGAGCGCAGGGCCACCCAGGTTACGAGCTGCGCATAGCTGCGGGCAAATCCGATGCCGATGCCCCCCAGGCCGACGATGATATTGCCCACTCCCAGCAAGACCCCCCGGCCGATAAACCGGGCTAAAAAGCCATAGGAGATCTGTAGAAGACTTGCTACGAGCTGATTCATGGTGGAAAGAAAACCCAGTCCCAGATATCCCACGTCGAATTCCTGTCTGTAGATCGGATAGAAAATATGCAGCACTCCCGACTGGACGTGGTTCATGGCGTGGGAAAGAAATACCAGGATAAAAACAGCGCCTCTTTTTCCCGGTTTGGGTTCCGCTTTTTCCGTTCTGTTTTCCATAGGATGTCCCCCTTACCCGTCTAAACGGATCTTGAATATGTCGGTTGTCCGGCAATAGGTTGTGGCCGGGCCGCCCAGGCGGCCGATGGATTGCAGTTTGAGCGGTTGCACCCGCCGGTCGGCCATAAATTCGTCCTTTACATGAATCCGGACCACTTCGCCAATGACAAAGTCGTTGCAATCCGGGAATACGCCAAAATCCAGAATCCGGGTTAAGCGGCACTCCATGTTAATGGGGGACTCGGCAACCATGGGCGGTTTGACCCGCTCAGCGCTTACCGGAGTCAGGCCGGCTTCCTTGAACTCGTCCACCTCGGCAGGATACGCTTTGGCTGTTTTGGCCATGGCCTCCGCCAGGGATTCCGTGACGATATTGATGACGAATTCTTTGGCAAACTCTATGTTCAGCAGGGTATCCTTCTTTTGCCCTTTGCCCTTTCTGCCGATACCGAAACCGACAATCATCGGGCAGTTGCACATGGGCGTGACATAAGAAAAAGGGGCGAGGTTGTAAACACCGCCCTCACCGACAGTGGAAACAAAGGCAATGGGCCTGGGCGTCAGGCAGTCGGCTAATAAATCATGGGATTGATGCCTGTTTAAATCTGCGGGGTTGAATTTCATGGCTTCACCTCATTTATCAAAAAAAAACGCCCGAGTTGGCAAACAGATATTAACCGTTTTTCTCGTTTGGTTTTAATTGGTGGCCGTATTGGAATCGAACCAATAACCTACGGATTAAGAGATTAATATAACATATAATATCAAATAATTAGCGTATTTTAAAGCATTAATTTTTGATGTATCATACTAAATTTTAATGAATCGTCAAGATAAATTGCACCTTTCTGCACCCTGCACGTAAATAATTTTAATTGCCCTGCATTTTTTAAAGCATATTGCACTCCGCCAGCGTAAAGTGTAATATTTAAAATAATTATCTTGCTGCCTCCCCTACAAGGGCAACCACCATGCCGGCAAAAAAGAAAAATACCGAACTTCCTGATGAAAATTCTTTAAAAACGGACCGGGCAAAACTCAGGCGGCTGGCCGAAGAGGCTTTGAAAGCAGCGCCCCGGGACAATCTTTCAGGGATTTTTTCTGCGGAAGAGGCCTTGCGAGAGAGTGAGCTGCGGAACAGGACAATTCTCCAGACAGTCATGGAAGGATTCTGGTTAGTGGATCTACAGGGCCGTTTGAAGGAAGTCAACGATGCATATTGCAAAATGAGCGGTTATAGTGAACAGGAACTTCTGGCTATGAATATTTCCGAGCTGGAAGCATCTGAGGGTTCCGAGGAAATTGCCGCTCAAATTCAAGCAGTAATTGCTCAAGGCAAAGTTCAGTTTGAGCGCAAGCATCGTCGAAAGGACGGAAGCATTTTTGACGTTGAAATAAGTGTTCAATTTCAGGGCGAACTGGAAGGCTTGATTTTTGCGTTCCTCCAAGATGTCACCGTGTCCAAGCAATCGCTGGACTCCCTGAGACAGAGCGAAGAGAAGTATCGTTCCCTGGTAGAGTCCACTGATAATTCCATATATCTGGTGGGTGAAGATTGCGAATACCTGTTTATGAACTTGAAACATCGGGAGAGGCTGGGTTTGTCCCCAAGCCAGGTCCATGGAACGACCTATGGCGCTTACCATTCCAAACAGGAGACCGATGCATTCAGAGAAAGGGTTAAAATAATCTTTGAAACCGGCAGGCCCCTGTCATACGAATATCAAAGTGAGCGGGATGGGAATTATTTTGTCCGGACCTTAAGCCCGGTTATGGACCACGAAAAAGTGAAAGCCGTTTCAGTGATTTCAAAAGACGTCACCGACGAAAAAAAGGCTGAAGATCTTATTCGCAACTTTTCCCAACAGCTTTTGCAAGCCCAGGAACGGGAGCGGCAGATGATTTCCTGTGAGCTTCATGATCGCATCGCCCAAGAGCTTTCTGCAGTAAAAATTGGTTTTGATACCCTATTTGACGGTGATCCGGTGATATCTCAAGAGGTAAGGTCAAAAAGTAAAAATTTGTCCAATATTATCGAAATAGCGATTAATAGTGTCCGGGATCTATCCTATGAATTGCGGCCGTTCGGCCCGGACGAAATTGATATTGTAAACGCCCTCAAGATGTACACCGAGGATTTTTCTGAAAGCAGCGAAATAACAACTGACTTTCAGTCAGTCGGCATGCAGGGGTTAACGCTTGGTTCTGAAAGTAAAACTCATCTTTACCGTTTAGTTCAGGAAGGATTGAACAACATTCGTAAACATGCACATGCCAGCATGGCTTCGGTCAAGATAGTGGGCGCTTTGCCCAATATCATTCTTAATATCGAAGATAACGGAATCGGTTTTGACCTGAAAGAAAGAGAAAGAAAATTAGACGATGAAAAACGGTTAGGCCTGCGCAGTATGCGGGAGAGGGTTGAACTGCTCAGGGGAGAAATGAGGATTGCTTCCCGTCTGGGGAAGGGTACCAAAATATTCATTAAATTTCCTTTTAAGGAGAAACCCGGTGACGCAGAAAAAGCGTATATTAATCGTTGATGACCACCCTTTATTCCGTGAAGGACTCAAAGCGGTTATCGCTCGCAACACCAGCTATGAAGTGGTTGGAGAGGCAGGCACAGGGCGTCAGGGCCTTCAAATGGTCAAAGAACTTAAGCCCGATCTGGTCTTGGTGGACATCTCGCTGCCGGATCAAAACGGGCTTGATCTCGTCGGCGATATTTTAAAATTTTCCCCCAATATCCGTATTTTAATTGTCAGCACGCATTCCAAAATAGACTATATCGTTCGGTCCTTTCGAGCCGGAGCTCACGGCTACGTTGTCAAGGAATCCGCCGCAGATAATCTTCTGGATGGAATCAGCTTTGTCTTTAAAGGAGATTATTTTATGGATACTTCGGTTTCACACCAAGTGGTAAAAAAACTTGCCGGGCTGGCAGCCGAAAAAAAGGTTGCGTCCGGTAGCCGCTACGACACCCTGACCCCCCGGGAGCAGGAGATTATGGCCTTGTTGGCGGAAGGGATGTCATCAAAAAAAATCGCTGACAAGTTATTCATCAGCACCAAAACGGTTGAAAACCACCGTACCAATATCATGCAAAAACTTGGCCTGCACAGTGCCATCGAACTTGTCCAATATGCTGTAAAAATAGGCCTTATTAACGTGGACACCTGGAAAGAATAACCCCGCATGATTGCCCCGCTATATCCATGAAATCCTCCCGTTCACCGCAGGAATTATTCCCGCATAGGAGATTTTCTCATTAAAAATGAGGCCCTTCCTTTATGGACAAACTTAATAAAATCAGTAATAAAAAATCATCGGTCATTTCCAATTTAGCCCGCAATGCAATAGATGGCGGCATCTAAATGCCCTTTGGAAGAAAACGGCAAGATTGCCTATTTTCAGACTGGCTGCCTCAGATAGCTTTTAAAGCTGGTCAATTTCAGAGACAAACCAAAATGGCAAGCAAGAAAGGTTCTGGTCCAGGCGAAAATCATTACGATTTGGCACATCTTATTCGGAGTATCCAGCGACTGGAGGGAAATTCAGATTGTTTTGGCTCCGCTGATAAGAACTGCACCCAACAGGATTGTGCCTGGTTTGAATACTGCTTCGAAGAAGCGCAAAAAGCCCGGTAAAAAACAAAGAATGGCTATAAAAACAATGATGGCAACAAACATATCTTCTGAAATTAAATTCAAGAAACTTTTAGCCAATAGGCGAATAAGGGAGGATTAAAAATGTCAAAGCAGAAAGCAGGAACCACACAAATAATCAAACGTAAACGAGTATCCTTTTCATTTGAATCAGCCGATGCCGGAGAGGTCTTTTTAATGGGAGATTTTAACAATTGGAATCCGAAGACACACCCCATGAAAAGGGAAGGAAACGGTATTTGGGACCAGTCTTTAATGATTCCTCCAGGAAAATACGAGTATAAGTTTATGGTCGACGGGTGCTGGATGGAAGATCCCTGTAATGATCAACGATGTCCGAACTGTTTCGGGACTTACAACAGTGTGATAGATCTGGCCGGGAAATAGGTGCTTATAGAAGCCTGTTCTATGTGGATCAAATCACTTACGGCGGCGGCATACACCAACTCGCGTCATTTCTCAATGTACGCAGTGAGTCCGATTTCATCCTGATTGTTGGCTGGATGCTTGGCGCCATGTACCCGGATGGCCCATTTCCGATGCTCCCCCCTGCACCCTGCACGGGTCGCAGGGGACGGGTAAAAGCACGACGCTCAAGATACTCCGCAGCCTGACTGATCCGTCGGAAGCACCCTTGACCGCCTTGCCCAGGTCCGGAAGAGACCTTTTTATATCAGCTATGCGATAACACCTGGCAGGAGATATCAGGCCATTTTTCGGTTTTGGGTTTGAGGCCAAACACAACCCGGGCGCCGCTGGTTTTTACCTTGGTCCATCGTCATAGTACTTGAACACCATGGACAGATGGTTGCTCTCATGATCTTCGGAAAGACAACCATTATGGTTGTTTCAGGATTATTACATACCGGCTGGTAACGCCCAGTATCCTTTTTTTCTGCATGGCGGAGACGACCACGGCGCTGAAGCGTTGGGCGGACATGGGGGCCTGGATGATGTGGGTGTGCTGCCAGCCGGTTTTATTCAGCATCCGGAGGTAGACGTCGATCAGAATGGACCCCTGGCCGGATTCTTCGGCCGCTGGCCTGCCCTGAAAATCCCGCCAGTCCGCGTTGATGAAAGCAAGCCGGGTCGTCTTTTTGACATTGAGTTTCAATAGGGCGAAGAAGGCCTCGAGGCATTCAAGGTATTCTTGTCTCTGCAAGGCGGATATGCTTTTTGTGTCATAGTCGGCGGCCTTTTTGTCAAAGTAGGGCGGATCGAAGATGATAAGGTCGGCTTTTTCTTTTGAGCTTACGGGCCAGGATAGCTGATTGACTGGTGAGCTGGCAAGCTTTTGAGCTGCCGGCAAAGTCCATATGTAAGGTTCGATTTCGGGGCGTGTCTCCGGCCGGTCGGCCATATCAAAGGCCCAGCAGCGGCGGCCCAAGGCAAGACAGGTGTCGGGCGTCACGCCGCCTCCGGCCATGGGGTCCAGGATCAGATCGTTTAGCTTGGAGAAATAAAAGAGAATGTGCGCTATCAGTTGCGCCGGGATGCGCCCCGGCCAGTCATCGCCGAAGCTCTTATCACAATCATTCCATTCCCACTGGTCCCAGGTACGCAGTCCCCAGCCCAGCTCCTTGAATCTTTGTAGGTCTTTTTTATCTGCGAGGGCCAGCGACCAGACGAGTGGTTCCGTCCAGTTGTGCTTTTCTGCCACCTGGGAAACGGTGAAACCTCTATATAGGTCGGCATTTATTGAATTTGCCAATACTGGCATTTTCAATAAATGGTTATGGATCAACACCTGTTTTGCTCCCAATCTGTTTGCGATCCTGTCCTGCGGGATGCCGAGGCGATTCATGCGAAATATGTTTATGTCAAGTTCCATTTGGGTTACTGCGCGAAGATCAGCTATGTATGAATCCACTGCCTGCCTTGAGCGGCCGATGGCCTTGCCGATTGCCGCGGAGCTGAGACTGGAGTTTCGGGTGTATGCGCGCCGGGCCGTCTCGCGGGTCTCGTCTTCGGTCAGCTGCCTGGGGCCGATGGCCTTTTGGGCCGCATAAAGCAGCGGATCATTTCCATCCAGATTCTTTATGACAGCCTCGACCTCTGTCACTCCGGTTGTCTTATAGGCGCTCCATCGGTGAGCGCCATCGAGCAGCCGATACATGCCGGGCCTGTCCGGGTCGGGCTCCACTTCAATGGGCTCAAATTTGAAGCCGTCTCTGATATTTTCGGCGAATATCCCCACCCGCTTCGGATCGATTCCCTTCCGCGGATAGATCTCCTCGTTCAGAACGATTGCGGAAATGGGGATTTTGGTTGTGGGTTGAGTCATCGCTTCACCTTTACGTGACATTTCAACCAAGTTCTTGTATTCGCAGTAGAAACTCATTCTTGGCCTTTATTGGCAATTCCTTAAATTTTTCAAGCAGCCACTCAATATTTAGTAGGTCCAACCTTGATTGTACTTTCCTTTCCACAATTGCTGCACGCTTGAGATGGGAATCTGTCACGACCGGGGGCGGAGTTCTCACACGATTAAAGAAACGATTGGCTTCGTCTGCTGGCATTGCCGGAATATTTTCAATTTGGGCCTCTATTGACTCAATCCATGCTGTGCTAGTTCGCTTGCGACGCTTTGAAATGGCCTGGACGAAACCATTCATTGTGTCGTCAGGTAGCCAGGGCGGCTCCTCTTCACCAAGGGTGATGGTCCATTCCTTTCGAATTTCTTCAACTAAGATCTCGAACTCGCCCCAACTCAAGTTATCGTCCGAGAGGCGTGTGTAGTCTTTCTGGTAGAGCCTGAGTGTACGTCGCATAAGCTGGAGATCTTCAAGATCTCGGGGTAAGTTTTCAAACGCCCCAACCAAAGACCCCACTTCTGCGAGGATAGGGTCTATGTCCGCCTCGGATTTAATCTTGGTTTGCCAGAGGCAATTCGCACGTTCCATAGTCTGGGCTTCAACTTCCTTCAGTTTCTCCAAGAACCCTGAGATCTGTATACGTTTCTCGGCAATTTCAGGTATCTTTATGCGTTCCGCGAAGCCCTGCAACTTCTTATAATAGTCTTTACCGACCTCAACAAGTCCTCTTATTTCCGCAATCCGCACAATACGAATGGCATCGCCACGTGTGGTTAGCCAGGAATTCACATCCCGCAGAAGTTGATGAGCTTCTGCTATCGTTTCGGCTTTCTTGATCACCTGAATTGTGTGCTCCTCCAATTCCTGAAACTGCGGTGCCAACCCCATTTTTTTGAGGTTTCCTCCCACTATGCGGAGCATTTTATGCTTAAAATCCCCTACAGATTCAGGGGCATCATTAATAGGCGTCTGTTGGGAAAGCCAGTTTGAAAAGACCAAAATGACACTCTGACGAGCCATTTCGTAGTGCGGTTCTACTTCACCAATCTGAGAGTCAGTCCAAAAAGGCCCCTCGGCAGCCATTTTCTCGCGGAGATCTTTGAGATCCGCAGCCCCCCAAGACAACTTGGTGACATCACCATATTTTGTTCCTTTTTCTATCTTCGACATTGCCGCATCAAAATCCTGATGCATTTTCTTTAAGGCATCTACGGATGCTAACGCTTGTTCACGTAGATGCACTTCCCGGTATCCCAGCAATGGAGGAACTGGTACTCGATCTTTTAGTTCAATGGATCGTTCTAAACAGCTTAGGCGTGCAAGATGGCTCTCGGCCTGCTCCCATTCATCTAAAAGCATTTCCCATTCCGAGGACTCCTCGCCGAGAAGAATAAGGTCCACGCCATGAAGGGCTGATAAGTCGATGAATTTACCTCGGAAAACTCCATCCTGCACCCATTGGGAAACGGCTAATTGGCTTCCGTCCCGCACAACAACAAGTTTGTCAGCACGTGGTGCAACAAAGACACTCAAGAGTAGCCCCGCCGAAGCAATATTCCCGCCGTACGGAGGACGGCAAAGTTGACGGATAACATCCGCAACAGGTAATCGCCTTTCATTTGCGGTCAAAGCGTCATCCCATTTTTCCGTGATTGCACGTACGGCCGGATACGAAGGCCGTCTGGAAACATTACCGGTCTTGGTAAATATTCCCCACGTTTCCTTCAAAACCGTTACAGCCCTGTTCTTTGATTTAATCGGCTTGGCAATAGCTCCGTCGTAGTCTAGCTTGCCAAGAAACAATTCGAGCGTGAGATCCTGGCAAGTGTCAGCAGCATTCCCTCTTGCTGTACTGAAACCGTCAAAGGGAAAAGGTATGGGAGTCTTGTATATCTTCGCGAACAACTCAGTCCCTGCTCGACTAAGTCGATGCGTCTTTAATTCTTCTTTAAGTCCAGTAATATAGCGCCTTTGTTTTAACATGTTTTCGACTTGTTTCCGGATAACCTGACGCAACTTTTCTTTGTGGGCGCCGATCAGATTGCCGAACCTCACACGGTCCTCTTCGCTGAGTGATTCCTCAAGGACAGCAAACTCCGCCAAAGCCTGTCCCAATATGCCGTTGTCGTCGCACAAGAGCACAACCAAAATCGGCAAGGCTGGCACTGCAGATTCCCGCGCCACGGTCTTCAAAAGCTTCCTGACATCCGACACAATAACAGCAGGGTCCCGGCTTTGCTCCACATAGGCATATACGATCGTGCCCCGGGGATCATCTACCGCTACGGCTCCTGCCCAACGATTGCTGGCAATCATGATCTGCTGAGCTAAATAGTCCAGATTGGATGTCACGGCTTGATAACGCCATTCTCGGGTCGTGATTCTGTTCTCTTCTGCAAAATCACACTCCAGATCACGGAACAGATCGCACCATTCGGCGCTCTTGCTGGCAAACAGCTTTGCCTTTCCAGCTTCATCATAGGAGCTCGCAACACGTTGCCGCACAAAAGAGAGGAATTGGGTTCGCGGAACCGCATCACCAAGAATGTCGAACGCTTTAAAAGCCTCGTCCCATTCCAGAATGTTGTATTCTTCCTGCAGGAGTTTGACGCCGTTATCCGCCTTACTGAGTTCAAGACCCGACAATGCACCCAACGCCTCGATTGCGTCGTCTTTGCTTGTTGCCTGGAGTCCGAGCTTCGATGCCAGGACAACTGCGCAGAGGAGACGCTGAAATCTCGAAGACAGACGTGATCCATGCCTTGCAATAACTGAAGCGTAAGCGTGGGCAATGGCCCCTTGCTGGCCAGTTTCCTCAGAACTTATGAGTTCCTGTTGAAGCGCATCCGACCACAAGTCGGCTGGGGACAGCGACCAATTCCCATCGTCGGGTATTTCGGCATTCTCGTAACGGCGAAAAACATCGCCCAACAGGGCAAGTGCAGATCGCTCCTGCAGGTGCTTTCCAGCGGATGCAAGATAAAAGAGAAACCACGTAGAATAAGGCGACAGTGGCCAGCACCCCTTGCGAACTACTGCACGAAACTGATCAGAATCGCCCCAAAGCCTGTGGTTTTTGGACTGAGGAAACCAGCGGGCAAGATTCGACAGGGCGATTTCCGAATCGCCTTTGGCTCCTTCACCGTCAAACCATTCATCCAACAGGTTATCATCACGCTTCTCAATAAGGCTGGCTATCAACGT
>JAUYIZ010000177.1 GCA_030688615.1 Desulfobacterales bacterium
GTAACAACGATGTTTTCAAGATCCGCCAGTGATCGGATGTACCCCAGACCGCGGACCATGAACTCGCTCTCCCCCATTTCCACCAGCCTGCCGCCGACGTCATTGTTTGAGCTTTGAATGGCCTGTTTGACCGCCTGGATCGGCAGGTTATAGGCCAGCAGCCGGTTGGGGTCCACTTCCACTTGATATTGTTTGACAAATCCCCCGATGCTGGCAACCTCCGCCACTCCGGGCACTGCTGCCAGCTCATAACGAAGGTACCAGTCCTGAAGGCTTCGCAGTTGCTGAAGATCGTATTTGCCGGTGGTGTCCTGGAGAATATACTCATAGATCCAGCCCACGCCGGTGGCATCGGGTCCCAGGCTCGGCGTTACGCCGGCAGGCAGTCGCCCGGACACAAAATTCAGATATTCCAGCACCCGGGAGCGCGCCCAATACAAATCCGTGCCGTCTTTGAAGATGATATAGACAAATGAAAACCCGAAAAATGAATACCCCCTCACAACGCGGGAATGAGGGACCGCCAGCATGGCGGTGGTCAGGGGATAGGTTACCTGATCCTCCACCACCTGGGGCGCCTGGCCCGGATACGCGGTGAAAATGATGACCTGGACATCGGACAAATCGGGTATCGCATCCAGCGGCGTGTTGACCATCGCCACAATGCCGCCAAGGGCGAGAAAGACCATGCTCAACATGACAATCATTTTGTTCCGAACGGACCACTCGATAACTTTCGTAATCATTTAACGAATCCTCTGTGTTTCGATCCTCTGCGATGCTGCTAATCCGACTCAAGGTCTTTGAAAAAGTCTTCCTGCTTTTCAAGATCCTTAAAGAAATCTTCTTTCTTTTCCAATTCTTTGAAAAATTCTTTTTCTATCTTCGCCTCGGGAGTTTTTTCCCTGATCTTTTGCCTTCTGATTTCCATCATCTTTTGCACGGCTTCCTTAAGCTTGGATTCCGAGTCCATAAGGAATTGACCCGATGTCACCACGACCTCACCGGGTCCGAGACCCGTCAACACCTGGACCTGTTGGCCGTCAAGCGCCAATCCCAGCGTGACGTCCCGCGGAGTGAACTTGTTGTTCTCCCGCAAGACAAAGACGATGTTGCGTTCCCCCGATCGAATGACAGCCTCAGACGGAACGCTCAGCCCCTGGCCGGCCGCGCCTTTGATCCGGACATCGGCGTACATGTCGGGCTTGAGCTCGAGCGCAGGGTTTTCAAGCTCAAAACGGATGACCACGTCCCGGGTCTTGCGCTGAAGGTAAGGATACATGAAAGAGACTTTGCCCTGGTATTTTTTGCCCGGAAGGTAGGGCAGGGTCATTTCCGCTTCAATTCCCGGGGTTACCCAGGGAAGTTCATATTCAAAAATATGCACATCGACCCACACCCGGGAAAGATCCGCCACCCGGAAAACCGTTGTGCCCGTCTTGATGTAGGTGCCTTCTTCCGCGTTTTTTAAGATGATCACCCCGTCAAAAGGCGAGCGGATGGTAACCGTTTTTTTGAGTTTGCCGGAAGCTTCCATGGCCTCGATTTCCGCCTCGGCAACATCAAAATATCGCAATCTCTGGCGGGCGGCAGCCGGCAGCTGCCTGTTTCCATCTGCCGCCCGGCTGAAGTTGCGATAAGCCGCAAGATATTCCTCCTGAGCCGCAAAAAGCTCGGGAGAATAGAGGTCGAATAACGGATCCCCCTTTTTAACGGGTTTGCCGGTGAAATTCACATGGATCTTTTCAACCCAGCCGTTGACCTTGGAACTCACTTCAACGGTGCGCGTCTCATCGTAGGTGATGTGGCCGTAGGTGCGCAGGGTCCGCACCAGCGGGCCTTTTTCAACCAGGGCGGTTCGAAGGCCCATGTTCTGCTGAACCACCGGGTCCACCGTGATCTCCACCCCCCCCACAAGCTCGCTTTCATACACCGGCACCAGGTCCATGCCCATGGCGCTTTTCCCGGGTTTGTCGTAAATCTCGGTCGGGTTCATGGGCGCTTTCCAGTAGGCGATCCTGCGCTGGTCTTTATCCCGGGGTGCGGCGCTGTCTTTCAACTCGTCTTCATACACCGGCACCAGGTCCATCCCCATGGCGCTTTTCCCGGGTTTGTCGTAAATCTCGGTCGGGTTCATGGGCGCTTTCCAGTAGGCGATCCTGCGCTCTGCGCCGGCAGGGGCCGGATCAACAGGTTGCGGCCTGTGCAGGTTCAGATAACCCGAAAAATAGGCCCCGCCGGCCGCAAGCGCCAGGGTTGCCGCCACCGTGATCGCAACGGTCCGAAAAGTTGAAGGGCCCGGTTTATCCGTATTGTTTTTCATCATGTTCCATATACTCCGTAGATGCTTCAAAAAATATGAGTCAGGCCCCCTTGGTTTTTTATCGTCCGGGAGAAGACCCTGTGACCTGTTCCAGTTTCGCCCAGGCGACCCCGAGATCGCTCAGGTTCCTTTGCAGCGCCAAATTTGCCTGAAGCCAGGTGCTGTAGGCATCGAAGACATCCGCAAAGGCCGCATTGCCGGATTCGTACCCCCGCCGGGAAACATCCAGCGCCGAGAGAGAAAGTTTAACGATCTGGTTTCCATATAAAAGGGTCTCCCTCCGGGCGCGATCCAGTTCGAACCAGGCTTCCTGAACCATGGCATGGGTGCCCGCCTCAGCCTTTTGCAGCTCCGCCCGGAGTGCGCGCAGTTTCTGGCGCGTTTCCCGCAGGTAGGCATCCTCGATGCCGTAGGTGGGCATCCTGGGCAGTCCCGCCCCCCTTTCCGCTTCGGTTTTCACCGGAAAGGCATCCTTTTTTGAGAAGGAACCGGCCATGCTGACCGCTTCATCCTCAAAAAGGGAAAGATTCAGCGTGAAAGGAGGCAGGATCATGGTTTCGGCCATCTCGATCATATACACCATCTTTTCCACCCTGGCGCGCAGCCGCCGCAGCTCCTGACGGTGCTTGCGGGCCGTCTCGTCAAGCATCCGAACGGCAGGAATGCGCCGGCCCGGTTCCAGGGCAGCCGGTTTCCCAATTTTGACATCCGGAGCCAGATTCAAGATTTCCCGGATCCTGGCATAAAGGATCTGCTGCCGTTCCCGCAGGGTCGTCAGGTTTTCGGCCAGTTTCTGGCGGTTGATCCGGACTTTGATCACATCCTGATAACTTGCTTTCCCGGTTTGATATTTCGTGTCGGCGACCGCTTCCAGGTGCCGGAACTCCTGCAGTATTTCCGATGTGATTTCCCTGGATCTGAGAACGTAGATCAGATTCCAGAAGGTCACCCGAGCCGCGGTGACGGCATCCCGGCGCGCCGCCTCCAGGGTCTCCCGCTGCGCAATGACTTCCTGGTTAACAATCTGGCCCTTCAGTGACAAAACCCCGGGAAAGGGAAATTTCATGGCAACAGGATCTCTTCCTTTCATGGGCCCGACACCCGGCATGAGCCCTTCCGTATAGGCGGAATACTGGCGAAGTATTTCATCCAGGGCCGCCACCTGGGTAAAGGCCTCCAGGGCGCTTCTGAAATTGTTTTCCGCCGCCATGATTCCGGGGTTTCTCAGCAGCGTCAACGCTTCCAGCGTCGCCAGTGAAAAAGAATCTCCCAGCGCATTGGCCGCCAGAGAGGCATCCCTTTCGGCCCCCTGCAGGGGAATCGACACCTCCGGCCGGGGACGAAAAAAAACAGAATCTTCCGGGGCAGCCGTCAGGGCTTTTTGCCAGCGGGATTTCATATCCTCCAGCTGCTGTTTTTGGGCAGCAAACGCCGGGTCGTTTTCCGCCGGAATTGCCTGCATGCCCGCCGACCTGAACTGATCTTGAAAATAGCCGGTAGGCCGGTAGGAATCAAAATCGCTTTTCAGGGCCCGGTAACCGGCATGGGCCGGGGCCGTCCCCATAAGGAAAATGCATAGAACGAAGCAGATTTTTCTGTTCACTTGCCCTCCCCGGAGACGCCCTTTTGGATTTCATGCCTGGCCGAGGTGATGCTGCGACCGGTCAAGCGCTCCAGGCGGGCCAGAGATTTTTCGTAATCTGCCTGCGCCCTGGAGAGCGCCAGCTGGAAATTGTACCAGACTGCCTGGGTTTCGATAAAATCGGAAAAGCTGGATTGGCCCTCGCGATACCAGGTTTCAGCGATCGTAAGTGCTTTTGCCGCCTGGGGCAGAAGTTCATCCCGATAAAGCATGCTGAGGCGTTGTGCGTTTTCCAGCCGGAAATAAAGCGCCCGGATTTCCGACCGGGTGTGGTTGGTGCGGGCTGTTTTCGCGGCTTCGGCCTGCCTGATTTTCGCCTGCGCCCGCCCGATGAGGCCCCTGTTTTTCCCGAACCACAACGGCACGGTCACACCGGTCTGAATTCCGAAAGCATCGTCGCCGGCGTCTCGCGGGGGCGGCCTCATATCCGGGTTTCCGATCCCGACATAGAAGAATCCGATCCGCATATCCGGTAAAATCTGATAGCGGGCAAGTTCTGCCTGTATCTTTGCTTTTTCCACCTGAACCGTTGCGATCTGAAGTTCTTCCTGGTTAGTTACGGCCAGGTCGTATATTTCTTCCAGACGGAACACAACCGGCCTTGCGGTTTCTTTTTGCAGAACTCCCAGGGCCGCATCGGGATGACGGTTCAAAAAACCGTTCAGCCTGGCGATTTCCGTCCTTTCCAGATCTTCCAGTAAAAGAAGGTCGTAACGCAGCTGGCCGATCTGAGACTGGGA
>JAUYIZ010000194.1 GCA_030688615.1 Desulfobacterales bacterium
CGGTAGGGTGTCCCTGCAGAAACCTAAATCTTGAACTTCAGGTTGTTATTATAGAAAAAAAAAGGTTTCGGTGCAAGAATAAAGCAATGGAGATCCGTTCACGGTTTACAGTTATCGGTTTGCGGTTAAACCGGAAGTTAATTTGTTTTTGCGAGCCCTTAACGCCAGCAGAGCGGTGGTAATGAGGCACAGGATAGCGAACAGGTCGCCGAAGCGGGTGTAAAAGGTTTTTTCGGTCAGGATGGAAACGGGCCGCGTCAGGGAGGCCTCCTGGAAAAGGGGCGTGGCTGCCATAATCCGTCCGGCCGGGTCAACAAAACCGCTGATGCCGGTGTTGGCGGCCCGGACAAGGGTTTTCCTGTTTTCAACCGCCCGGAAAACCGCCATGGAAAAATGCTGGTAGGGTCCGCTGGTCTTAGCGAACCATGCGTCATTGGTCAGGTTGATGAGCAGTCCGGCATTATTGTCGGCCATGGAGCGGGAAAGACCCGGGAAAATGATTTCAAAACATATCTGCAGCCCGAGCCGCAGGTCGCCCAGCCTGAGGGTGCTTCCTTTTTTCCCGGGTTTAAAATCGCCCACTTCCTGGACGATCTTGCCGAGAAACGGCAGCCATTTCTTAAAGGGCACATATTCACCAAAGGGAACCAGGTGGGCCTTGTCATATTTTCCAAGCACCCGGCCTTGAGGGCTTATCAGGTAGGCGCTGTTGTAATAGTTGACGGCATTGCGGTCCTGGGTAAATGAGGGGCTGCCGATCAGAAAAGCCGTAGCAGCGCGCCGGACGCTCTGGAGGACCATTTCCGTCAGGTCCCGGTGGTGCAGAAAATAAAAGGGGGTGGCGGTTTCAGGCCAGACCACAAGGTCGGTTGGACCGGTTCGGGCCGGCGAAGAAAGGCCGATATATTTTTCCAGGGTCTGCACCTGATGTGCCGGATCCCACTTGATGGCCTGATCAATATTGCCCTGCACGATGGTGATGCGGGTTTTGGGCGCGGCGGCAAGAAGGCCGTCGATCTTCTCCATGCGCCATTTGCCATAAAACCAGACAGCGCTTAAAACT
The DNA here is from genome assembly GCA_030688615.1 of Desulfobacterales bacterium. Taxonomy (GTDB): domain Bacteria; phylum Desulfobacterota; class Desulfobacteria; order Desulfobacterales; family JAUYIZ01; genus JAUYIZ01. The sequence continues at coordinate 1,064 of JAUYIZ010000194.1, forward strand.
ATGGACAGGGCAAAAACCGCTGCCAGGGCCCAGGTCGTCGCAACGGCTTTTTCTTCCTGCAACCGGATTCCCGCCAGGCAGGAAACCATCCGGCTGACAACAGCATTTGCTGCCACAATGATAAAAGAGATGCCGTAAACCCCAGTCAGATCCGAGACCTGGATCAGGGGCAATAGGGCAAACTGGGAATATCCGAGCAATTCCCATGGAAACCCGGACAGAAGAAAAGAGCGGACATACTCCAGGGATACCCACAGGACCGGACCCATGACGATCCAGCCCGCCGACGTCCGGCACAGCCGGCTCAGGAGCGCGGCAAACAATGCCGTATAAAGCGCCAGATAGGCCGATAGCAGGATCAGGACGACAATGCTTACATAAAGGGGCAGGTGGCCGTAGGTCATCATGGTATAGACCAGCCAGTACATGAGGACCAGGTAATGGACCAGCCCGCATAGAAAACCCAGCCGGAAGCTGTTCCTGAACGACAGATTCTGAATGGAAACCAGCAGGGGCGCCAGGGCAAACCAGGCGAGCTGCGGGATCCCGATTTTCGGGAAGGACCCGGCCAGCAGCAGGCCGCTCAGAACGGCCGCGGAAAGCTTGATTTTTCCAATATCCATCAAGCCTGACCCCTCCGTTTTCGGGCCAGGTAAACATACAGGCATATGCCGCATAAAATCATTGCACCGCTCAATATCTGGCCCATGGAAAAAGACAGGAGCACAAAACCCAGGTGGGCATCGGGCTGGCGGAAATACTCGATCATAAAGCGGGCCAGGCCGTAACCGATAAGATAAAAGGCCAGCATGGCCCCGCCGGGAGGCCTTTTAAGCTTTCGCATATGCCACAAAACCAGGAAAAGAAAGATTCCTTCGAAAAAGGCTTCGTAAAGCTGTGACGGATGCCTGGGATCTTTGCCCGGGGCCTGCGGGAAATACATGCCGATGGGCGCGGATGTCGGCCTTCCGTACAGCTCTCCGTTGATGAAATTGCCCAGACGTCCGAAGGTGTACCCCAGCGGGATGACGGGGGCGAAAAGATCAGTGATTTCCCAAAAATTCAAGCCGGATTTTTTAATGAACATAAATGTGGCCAGAAGGGTCCCGATGAGGCCGCCATGGTAGGACATGCCTGAGATGCCTGTAAAATGGATGCCGTTTGAAAATTGAAAGGGCAGGACAGCTTCCAGGGGGTGGCTCAGATAGTACGATAAATTATAAAAAAGAACGTACCCCAAACGGGCGCCGATGATCAGGCCGATGATCATGTAGGTGACCAGATCCTGAACCTGATGGACGGAGGCGTTGAACCGGTCTTCACGTCTGATGCGCAACAGGACCAGATAATAAGTCAGGGCAAAGGCCACCAGGTACATCATGCCGTAGTACTGGAGCTTGAAAAAACCGATCTGAAAAATTACCGGGTCCATTTTTTCGGGCAGGTGTTGCCACCAGTTTAAAAAACCAGTCATTTTCCGTCCATTTTCATTTGAAGGGGGTAAGATTTTTTTTAACACCAAACACGATCATCCCTGTTTATCAGAATATTCTGCAAAAAAGAACGACAAATCGCATTATCTCTTCGATTATTACAATGTGCGGGCGGGCCTTGGGAAGGGACGGTAGGAAAACTGAAAAACCGGAACTGAAAAAACGGATTGACCAATTCAGAAAAAGAGGTAGAATAGAGCAGGACTAACCTAACAATAAAGGAAAGCATGATGAAAATAATGAAAAATATAGAAAACGTGTTCAGGAGAAAAGAAAGGGTTGGGGCCGCAGCCTTGTTCGTGATTTTTGTGATAACGGCCGGTTTCCCCATGTCCGGGGGTGTCCTGGCGGCAGGCAGCCCGTCTTTTTCTGCTCCGGAAAGCTTCAGCAAGCTGGCCGAGGCGGTGAGCCCGGCGGTGGTGAATATCCGGGCCATCAAGACCAGCAAGGGCGGCGGGCGTGTTTTTCGCGATTTTTTCAAGGGGCCCTTCGGGCAGGATGATCAGATGAAAGATTTTTTTGAAAAATTTTTCGGCGAGGACAATCAGCGGGAGTTTAAACAACGAAGCCTGGGGTCCGGGTTTATCATCGATCAGGACGGCTATATCGTAACCAACAACCATGTCATCGAAGACGCCGAAAAAGTCCAGGTAAAATTAAAAAGCGGGGCAGAGTTTGAGGCGGAAATCGTGGGACGCGATCCCAATACGGATCTGGCGCTCATCAAGGTCAAGTCCTCGGAAAAACTCCCGTTCGTGAACCTCGGGAATTCTGAAATCCTGAAGGTCGGGCAATGGGTGATTGCCATCGGCAGTCCTTTCGGCCTGGAGCAGACCGTTACGGCCGGCATCGTGAGCGCCAAAGGGCGCGTCATCGGGTCCGGCCCCTATGACGATTTTATCCAGACCGATGCTTCGATCAACCCGGGCAACAGCGGGGGGCCGCTGCTCAATATGAACGGCGAGGTGGTGGGGATCAATACCGCGATTATTGCCAGCGGGCAGGGAATCGGGTTTGCCATTCCCATCAACATGGCCAAAGGTGTGATTAAACAGCTTCAAAATGAAGGAGAGGTCACCCGCGGGTGGCTGGGGGTGGGGATACAGGATCTGAGCAAGGAAGTAGCCGAATACTATGGCATCAAATCCGGCAAGGGGGTTATCATTGCCGAAGTTTTTGAGGGGGATCCGGCAGATAAAGCCGGCATCAAGCAGAAGGATATCATCCTGGAGGTCAACGGGGAAAAACTGGAGACCAGCCGGGATCTTACGCGCATGATTGCCGGGATTCCCGTGGGGAAAATTGTTACCGTCAAAATCCTGCGGGAAGGCAAGGAATTAAATGTAAAGGTCAGCGTCGCCAAAAGAAACGATAAGAAATTAGCGTCCCGCAGCAGCGTGAAGCCGCCTGACGAAGAGCTTGGCATCCGGGTTTCGGAGCTGACGGCCGAGATTAAAACCCGCTTTAACCTGGCCGATTCCGAAGGGGTGATCGTGGTGGCCACGACACCGGACGGCAAAGGCGAGAAAGCCGGCTTGCTGGCCGGGGACATCATAAAGGAGATCAATCACCAACCGGTTAAAACCCTTGAGGATTATACCCGGATTATCCAGGCCGTGAAACCCGCAGATCCGATTCAGGTCTTCCTGCGGCGGATGAATGTAGGATTTCTGGTTGTCCGGTTGACCAAATAGGTCTTCCTGAGAAGCTCCCCGCAGCCTGCTGCGGGGAGCTTCCAATTTACCTGAGTCCCAACAGCTTGAAGTACCACTGCTCCGATTTTTTCTGGACCTCGGGGGCATAGATTTCAGCTAAATTTGCCAGGTCGATGATCTCCAGGTTTTCAAAGGTAATCCCGCGGTCCATGCCCCATTGCATAAACCGGCCGATTTTTGCTTTCGTGTTCATGGGCATATGCACACCGAAAAAATCCGTCCAGGCAAATTGCCCTTCCGGGGAAGTCAGGTAATCGGTCAACAGCCATGCGGCGGCCGGATGGGCCGCGCCCTTGAGGGTGCCCCAGGAAACCATGCCGCCGAAGAACTTAGGGACGACGATGATATCCAGCGGCGCACCCTTCTCGACGAACCTTCGCACAACACCGGGAGTCGTAAACCAGAAGATATCCACCTCGCCGGCCGCGACCCGCTGGACACCGCTTTGATAACCGTCGGCGATCTGGGGGTTATGGGCTTTGAGCTTTTGAAAGAGGTCGAATGCCCGGTCCCAGTCCCACTTTCCGTCCTTGCGCCACAGCCAGGCCAGCCGGCCGGGTAATTCCTCGGACGAGCGGGACAGCATGGTCCTGCCTTTCCATCTGGGGGCGGTCATGTCCTCCCAGGATTTGGGCACTTCTTCGGGCTTGACCAGATTGGTGTTGTAACAGCCCTGTATTCTGGGGTTCACCATTCCCCCCACGTAGAGTCCGTGCGGGGGCTGGCTGCCGGGCCTGAAATCCTTGACGTGGGGGAAGTCGTATTTGGCAAGGGCTCCCTGTTGCGCGAGAATTTCAGCGCCGTCCTCGCTGATTCCGACCCAGTCAAAAGACGTCCGGCCCGCCTGAGCCTCGGCCAGGACCCGGTTGACAGTATCCTTGGTGCTCATTTGCAGAAACTGGAATTTGAGAAAGGGATACCGTTTGTGCAGGTCGGGAAATGCCGTGGCAATTTCATCGGCAAGATTTCCGGCCATAATGACGGTTCCTTCCTGCTTGGCCTTGGCAATCATCTGCTCCCGCAGAGAATCGGCCCCGGCTCCGGGCGGGACCATAAAGATTGCGAAAAAAGCCACGGACAGGAAACCTGAAACTAAAACCGCTGTCTTTTTCATAACTTGACCTCCCCTACCCAATTTGAGTTATGGTTTATAGACTCCTGAATATGCAGCATATAATTCCGGTGGCCCTGTGTCAAGCTCATTTGTGGATGGACACTGAAAGGATCAGACCTCATGCCCGTGAAGGGGGGACCGGCGCAACAGTTGCCTGGGAACCGGGAAATTTTTTCCTGCAATCAAAAATATCAGGCGGAATCTTGCGGGAATTTTTTGTCTTTTTCAATGCTGTTTTTCAAGTCTTCCACCTGGTCTTTGAGAGTCTTTTGCTTTTTTAGCAGGAGTAAGATAAAAGCAAAAAGAATTACCCAGGTTAAAGCGTACGCCGCAAGAAGATAAATGTTTGTTCCCATTGAATTGTCCTTTCGCGTAAAACCGGCAGAAATAAACCGGCATAACCGTCAATATTCAAAGCCTGGTCCTCAGGGCCCGGATCTTTACTCAGTAATAATGCCCTGTCTTATTTCTTATCGTTTCAACCTCCATCTGGAGCAGCTCTAAACGGACCCTGGCGACCAGCAGGGTAAAATAGAGAAGGCAAAAGGTAATCAATGCCAGCATGAGGGTCGTTTTCATGGGCGGCGAAATACTCATGCCTTTTGCCGTGATGACCAGCGGGTGAATGGACCGCCAGAGACGGATGGCAAAAAATGTTATGGGGACATTGACAAAGCCGATGATGCCGTAAACCGCAGACATGTTGGCGCGTTGATTTTCCCGCACCACGCTCCGGAGCATAAGATAGGAGATGTATATAAACCATAGGATCAGGGTGGTCGTTAACCGGGGATCCCAGGTCCACCACACGTTCCATGTGGGTTTGGCCCAAATGGGACCGGTGATCAATACAATGCTGCAAAACATAACGCCGATTTCGACAGAGCATGCGGCAATTGCGTCCCACTTGAGATCTCTTTTGTACAGGTACAGAATGCTGGCGATGAAGGTGATGAAAAAAGCAAAAAAAGAAATAAAAGCCGACGGCACGTGAAAGTAAAATATTTTTTGCACCACTCCCATGGTCTTTTCAACCGGCGCGTAGACGAAAATGGTATAGAGTGATGCCATCATCATCAGGCCCGCGATGCAGGTGAATGTTATCATGACGCTTTGTTTCTGAAGCAAAATTATTCCTCCATAATAAACTCGAATGTCAGGTATGCCAGCAGGAGAAAGACCAGGTCAAAGGCCGCCAGGATCTTCAGCCAGGGAAGAATTTCTGCCAAGGCAACTCCGTTGATCAGGGGTCCCGTGGCCTTGACGGATGCGATAATCATGGGGATCGATATGGGAAAAACAAGGATGGACAGAATGACATCCCTGGATTTGGTCGTGGCCGACATGGCTGAAAACAGGGTCCCGATGCAAGAAAATCCCACAGTCCCCAGAAAAATGATCACGGCCAGGGGGATGAAAACAGCAAGCAGGTTCAGGTTGAAGAGAATCGAGAAAATAATCAGGGTAAATATTTCCATCAGCGTCATGAAGACAAATGTCCCGACCATTTTGGCAAGGAAAATGCCCCACGGGCTCACCGGGCACAGGAGCAGCCCGGGAAGGGTTCCGCGATCTCTTTCGGCGCCAAAAGATCGGTTCAAACCCATGAGGCCCGAAAAAACAAACGCCACCCAGAGCATGCCCGCTGCGCCGCTTTTGAAATTTTCAGACCCGGTGTCGAAAACAAAGCTGAAGATGATAAGAACCAGAAATGAAAACAGGCACATGGAAAGGATCATCTCTTTGGTCCGGAGCTCTGCAATGAGATCTTTCCAGACAATTGCCCAGACTTTCTTAACAAACTCCATTACGCCACCTGCTCGGAGGATGCTTTTTCCTGCGTCAGTTCCATATAGATATGTTTAAACTCAATTTTATCCGATTTGGAAACCTCTTTCTGGACAATGAGCCTGCCGGATTTTAAGATAGCCGCCTTGTTGCACAGCTCAAGGCCCTGATCCAGATTGTGAGAGGTCATGAGGATGGTTTTCCCGTCCCTGCGGAATGTATCCAGAAGGGTCGTGAACCTTTGCGCGCCATGTTCGTCCAGACCGGTATAGGGCTCGTCTAAAAAAAGGATCGCAGGATCGTGGATGACGGCACGGGCAACGGACAGGCGCTGCTGCATGCCGCGCGAAAATGTTTGAACATGGGCATGGGTGACATGCGTCAGGCCGACAAAGTCCAGCAGTTCTTTAATTTTTGCATTCAGATCCAGCACATTAAACATCTGTCCGTAAAATTTCAGGTTTTCGAACGCGGACAGGTTGCCGTATAAAAAGGTGTGATGCGAAATCACCCCCACGAGCCGGTGGAGTTGCTCCAGATGGTAACGGGTGTCGTAGCCGGCAACGCTTACGGTCCCGGAAGTCGGACGCATCAGGGCGCAGAGGATGTGAATGAGCGTAGTTTTTCCGGCCCCGTTGGGTCCCAGAAGCGTTAAAAAATCCCCGGACTTCAGCACCAGATCGATGTCGCACAGCACTGGTTTAAAGCCAAAGGTTTTATTTAACCCCTTGGCCTCGATGACGTCATCGTTGCGGGCCGTTGCGGTCCCTTCAAACGGGCCGGGATTTTTATTCATATTTGGATGCACATTTGGGCATGATCATGGTCGCCGCGAAATGCCCCCCGGGAATATATTTGCCCTCGACAACAACTTCTCTGCCGGGTTTGAATGAATCCGGGACCACGCCCTGGTATTTGACCGCCAGATGCGATTTGTTGTCTGCTATGCGAAACTGCAGGTTTAAAGTCTTGGAATCCCAGTTTACCGAGTCGGGCGCGACCATGCCGCCGACCCGCACGGTTTCGTTGGGTGCCTGGGATGTCTTGGCCAGCACCTCGCTGACCGTCAGATAATAGGTGCCGGAATCCCGGATTCCGGCATAAATCAGATAGCCGATGACGGATAAAATCACGGCGGATATGATGATCGGCTTTAGTTTCCGCCGTTTATTTATTTTTTTCGGTTCCATATAATGATCCTTATTTTTTGTTATATCATGTTGGCATTGTTTCCGTAATCATAAATATTTGCCGGTTGCTTAGGGTTGAAGCAACAAAAAAGCTTCTCATCAATTTTCAGGCAGGGTTCCGGCATGAAGTTGCCGGGTGAGCTCCTTGGCTTTATCAAGCAGCCGGCCCCGGGCGCTATTATAAAAGTCCGTACTGATATCATTGCATTTGTATCGATCGTCCAGCCGGGCGATCTCTTCCAGAATCGCGCTTCTCTGATCGATAACATCCGCCGGTGGTGCCGGGAGTTTTTCCCGGGGCACCGCCGCGGTCGCGGGCCTGTATTTTTTCTTTTTTAAGGCCAGAACCATTCCGGTTGCGATCAAAAGAAGCATCAACACGGAAATTGTCCAGATAAAAAGGTGTCTTGTTTTGGTCTGATGTAATCGAACAACCAGACGGGATCCTTTCTGGAATGCTTCCCCGGAAAGATAGGAAAGCTGTTGTCCGGCATTGACGGAAGGGCCTTTCAGTTGCAGGCGGTCGCTTTCGGCCGTGATTTGGTCGCCCGGAAAAATAAACTGGATTTTGTCGGTCTGCAGATAAAAGTTTTTAATGAAATCATGCCGGGAACCTTCCGGGCGGACGGAATAGGAAAAAATGATCCGTTTTTTCCCCGGCTTGATGCTGGAGGTGTCCACGAATCCTTCCCCCGATTTTAAAAAGACCGGCGACATGAGCTGCTGGTGCTGAAGGTCGGCGGCCCCTTTGGGCAGGGAAATTTTTAAGGTCTCCCGGCGGCCTGGTTCGATTTCCCGGGATCCGATATAGACCCGGTTGCCCTTGTTTTCCACGATCATTGCTTCTCTGATCTGGAAAAGATCATCTTTCAGCTCCAGAAAAATATGATGCACGCTGATGTGAACATCATCATCCCGGTCCGTGGTTTCGTAAACGATCAACTCCGGGGGAGGGGCGTTTTTTTCCTGGACGTCGATAAACCGGCTGTAATATTCGGTCCCCTTGTAGGTGGTCGTCAGGTAATAAACCGTCTGCTTGTCAATGGAAATATCAGGAAAGGAAAATGACCCGTGTTGGTCCGACAAGGAGCTACCCACGACGGCTGTCTTGGGGTCAATGTACCGGTGAAGCGTTATTTTCAGGCCATTGATCCCCTGGCCGGGCGCGGATTTATTCTGCACGCTTCCGGTAATGTCCCGGGTGGCGACGTCGGCCGCCGTTGTCAGGCACGGCAGCAGAAGGCCTATGAATATGAGAAGAATTCCTTTCATGGTGGCAAGGTTACCCTTTGACGAGGCTGTCAATCTTCACGCCGCAATTTACACAAAACCGGTCCTTCAGGGAAACCTTGGAGCCGCAGGTGGCGCAAAATCTGCCGGTTGTTTTTCTGCCGGGTTTTTGTTGCCGTATTCTTAGTATTTCCTGCTCGAGCTCGTTCTCGATATCCTGTTCGGTCAATTCCTTGGGCCCCGGGGGACCGGATTCTAACATTTCAATTTCCTTCATACAATTGACCGCCTCGATCATATACTGTTTTTTCAGGGATTCGTAGTCTTCCTGAGAAAGTTTCCCCATGCCCAGGTCAAATTCCAGTTCCCGGATGACCGCATAGGTGTTTTCCTTATTGGATATTAACTGGCGGATGCGGCCATGGATATTGTCCCCGGTAAGGCCGCTGGATTGGGACGGCCTTACCAGGGGTAGGATAATCCAGCATCCGGCCCCCAGAATGAGTCCGATGATCACGATATATTGCCACATGAAATGTCTCCTGGTTACAGGCTAAATAGTTGTCCTTTTTTTACGCTCCGGCAGCAGAATGATAATTATCCCGCAGGCCATGATGCCGCCGCCGATCCAGAGCCAGATGACCAGCGGGTTTACCAGGATCTTTAAGGTGGCTGAATTTCCGGTGTAACCGGCCAGGATGATGTACAAATCTTCCTTCAGGTTGCTGTGAATCGCCACTTCGGTGGTGGGTTGATCCTGTCCGTAAAACAGGCTCTTCTCCGGGGAAAGGACCACGATTTTCCGGTCTTTGTTCCGGACGGTAATCGTCGCAACCACCTTTTCCTGATTGGCGGTGGGGTACTTGGCAAGGCCGTCATAGGTTAAATTATACGAGTTGATCTGAATGGATTCGCCCGGGTTCATGGTGACCTGTTTTTCGGTGTTGAAGGCACTGCCGGTAATTGCCACAAAGGCAACAATGATTCCGGCATGAACAACGTAGCCGCCGTGCCGCCGTTTGTTTTTCACGATTAAATTCCACAGGGCCATGAAATAATTTTCATGCAGCATTTTATGGCGGGCCCGGGTTCCATTGAAAAACTCGAGAGAAATGGTGGTCAAAACAAAAAGGCACAGGGAGAAAGAAAGCAGCGCATACCCGGGACCTATGCCGGAAAAGAATAATATCGCCGCCCCCGTGAGGCTGATCGCCCCAGGCGCCAGAAGTTTTTTTAAAAAATTTTTCAGTGAAGATCTCCGCCAGGCGATGAGGGGGCAGATACCGGTCAAAAAGATCAACGCCAGGGTGATGGGGATGATGACGCTGTTGAAAAATGGCGGGCCGACGGTAATTTTGGTGCCCCGCACGGCCTCGGATATGATGGGAAAGAGCGTGCCCCAGAGGACGGTAAACGCAATCCCCACGAAAATTAAATTGTTGTACAGAAAACTGCTTGCCCTGGAAAGATAGGAATCCAGCTGGTTCTTGCTTTGCAGTTTGGGCAGCCGGTAAAACAGAAGCGCCAGGGACAGGATAAGCACGATACCCAAAAACAGGAGAAAAAGCCATCCCAGGGAGGATTGCCCGAAGGAATGCACGGAAGCAATGAGCCCGCTGCGGGTAATAAAGGTGCCGAACAGGGTGAGGAGGAATGAAAAAAGAATCAGGCTGATATTCCAGACCTTGAGCATATCCCTTTTTTCCTGAATGATCACCGAGTGAAAATAGGCGGTTGCAACGATCCAGGGCATAAACGAGGCGTTTTCAACCGGATCCCACGCCCAGTAACCGCCCCATCCGAGTTCCACGTAGGCCCATTCCATTCCCAGCACTATTCCCGCGGTCAAAAATAACCAGGAAACCAGGGTCCATTTCCGCGTGGTCCTGATCCAGATGCTTCCCAGCTGTCCGGTGATCAGCGCCGCAATGGAAAACGCAAAAGGGACGGTAAGGCCGACATATCCGATGAACAGCGTGGGCGGATGAAAAATCATTCCCGGGTTTTGCAGCAGCGGGTTTAACCCCCGGCCGTCCGGCGGGCTGTAGTTGAGCAACTGAAACGGGTTGGTAATAAAAACCATCAGGAGCGTGAAAAAAAAGGTGACGATCATCATTACGGCCAGAACGTAAGGCAGAAGATCCCTGTTTTTATTTCTGTTTTGAAAAATTATCAGCGCGGAAAATATGGCCAGGAGCCAGCCCCAGAAGAGGAGCGAGCCCTCCTGGCCGGCATAAAACGCCGTCAGGGTGTAATGCAGGGGCAGGCTGCGGCTGGTGTATTTAAACACATATTCAACCTGGAAATTTCTGGTTACCAGAGCGTGGGCCAAAACGATCAGGGCCAGCGTGTAGAAAACCGAAATAGCCAGCGCGGCGTTTTCCGCGCTTTTGACCAAAGGGGTATTTTGGGTCCGGCCACCGAAAACAGCGGCCGAAGCCGAGTATATGGACAGGATAAACGCTATAAATAAAGAATAATAGCCGATTTCGATCATCTTTTCCTCTCTGGTAATTAGTATAAATGCCACCAAAGTTATTAGCAAGGAATATGCCAACTGTCAAAGAATTCTTGTAACCCTTCACGGTTCACAGTTCGCAGTTTTTTGAAGACCCCATATTTCTCCTCTGATGGCTATTTTTTTTAACCGGGAACCGGTAACGGTAAACCGTGAACGGGTACGAATTCTTACAGGCAGCCCGGCAAGAAAGGCCGTCTGCCGTTCTTCACCGGTATTCATCCTGGTTTTGCGCCGCAGCGCAGTCGGAACCGGCTGCACCCCCAACAATGGGTACTAAATACCCGTTCCGGTTGAAAAGATCGGGTTGCCTGGATAAAAAATACCCGGGCAAAGGCCCGGGCCCGGAGCTGCTTTTTTGGAACAAAAACCGGGCCGCGGCCGCTATGGGTATAATTTTTCCAATGATAACAGTATTTTTTAATATATTATTTCTGTTTGCGTCATTTTGGCATACGAATTGCTCTTCAGGAAGTGCAGGACATCAGGTTAAATGATATCGATTTGAGTCAACAGCTAAAAAGGAGAATGAAATGAAAAAAAATAATAAATTAAAGATGGTTGTGATAGTTGCCGCAGTATCTTTAGCAGGATTCGGAACTTATGCGTTTGGTGACGAGGAACCGGGTTACGGACGGCACATGCGCGGCTATGGCGGCATGGGCATGGGTTACGGTTCGGAGATGATGGATATGCACCGCGGCGGCGGTATGGGTTACGGCCCCGGTATGGGCCGGGGGCCCGGCATGCACAGCGGCTATCGGGGAACGGAAGACGGCGGATATTCCGATGAGGAGCTGAAAAGCCTGGACAAAGAGCACAACGCCTTCTGGAAAGCGACCGAGGGCTTGCGAAACGACGTTTATCAGAAGGGACTTGAACTGGAAAGCGAGCTTGCCAAACAGGCGCCGGATGTGGATAAAGCCAGAAAAATTCAGGAAGAAATCCTGTCGCTCCGGGGCCAGGTCGCCCAAAAACGGCTGGATCATGTGATTAACCTCCGGAAAATAAACCCCAACGTCGGCAGAGGATTTATGGGAAGAGGCGCCATGGCCTTTGGGTCCGGCGCCTCCTGCGGGCGATAATATATAAACAATAACCCTCAACCCTCCTTTCACAGGCAGGGCGGCCCTTGATTCCGCCCTGCCTTCCTTATTTTCCCGTCGGCTCTTTTGCGCCATTTTTCTTTTTCCGCAATATTTAGACAGGCATTTCAGAAAATTGTGTTATATAGTGGTAACTTCTCAATAAGTCCAGGTAATACGCCTGGATTCCCGCCTGCGCGGGAATGACGAATATACCAAAACCCCCGTCATTCCCGCGCAGGCGGGCGCTTCTAAAGCCTTGGCGCAATCCAGTGAAATGGTATGGTAACCGACTACCCGGACTTGTTGAGAAGTTACATATTGTGTCCATCCACAATCCTGAAGAGAAATGCAGTTATGCAAAGCTCTCGCTGACGGGTGCGGGGTTTTTCATGGCCGATGTGTCAAAGGAGAAGGTTCATGCAGGCGCGCTACCGCTTTGATCGGATGGAGGTTGCGGGGTCTTTGGGTGATCTGGGCACGCTGCTGCCCATGTCCATCGGGATGATCCTGATCAATGGCCTGAACCCCACAGGTATTTTCTTTTCCATCGGCCTTTTCTATGTTCTGTCGGGTCTTTACTTTGGTATTCCTGTATCCGTGCAGCCCATGAAAATCATCAGCGCCTACGCGATTGCCACCGCCATGACCCCGGCCCAGATAACCGCCTCGGCCGGGATCATGGGCGTTGTCCTGTTGCTTGTGGGCCTGACCAATGCCACCGCGGTGATCGAAAAATTTACGCCGAAAGCGGTTGTCCGGGGGGTTCAGCTTTCCACGGGGGTGCTCCTGATGGCCCAGGGGGTAAACTTCATGGCCGGCACGACAAAATTTCAGGTTTTGCGGCAGCTGGCCGAGCCGTACCTTCACGTTCAGTCCATCGGATTGATTCCCGTGGGCCTTCTGATCGGAATTGCCGGGGGTGTTCTAACGTTGCTGCTGCTCGATAACCGCAAAGTTCCCGCGGGTCTTTTTATCCTGGTCAGCGGTCTGGGGATCGGGGCACTATTCGGCACCCATGAGGGCTTCGGTCAGCTTAAAATCGGGTTTTATCCGCCGCACCTGATGCCCCTGGGCTTTCCCGGCCGGGTGGATTTTTCCTTTGCCTTGTTTGCGCTGGTAATTCCACAGCTGCCCATGACCTTCGGCAATGCGGTGGTGGCCAATGCGGATCTGTCGCGGGAATATTTCGGCCAGCAGGCCCGAAAAGCCTCCTACAGGGCCCTTGCGGTCAGCATGGGGCTTTCCAATTTGCTCAGCTTCCTGCTGGGGGGCATCCCCCTTTGCCACGGCGCCGGCGGTCTGGCGGCCCATTACAGGTTCGGCGCCCGCAGCGCCGGTTCCAACCTGATTATCGGCGGTCTTTTTCTTGTCCTTGCGCTTGTTCTGGGCGTTCACGCCCTTTCCATCGTTTATCTGATTCCCATGGCCGTTTGGGGGGTTTTGCTGCTTTTTGCCGGAAGCCAGCTGGCATTGACGGCACTGGAGACCCAAACCCGCAAGGAGCTGTTCGTGGCGCTGATCATTTTAGGGATCACCCTGGCTTCCAACCTTGCCATTGGTTTTATTGCAGGCATCGGGGTCGCTTTCGGGATGAAATCTGAAAAGTTAACCGTATGACCGCAGGAAAATAATGCCCAGAACCAGCGCCGCCAGCGCGAGGGTGAAAATCAGCTGATCGGTTTTAAACCGGGGCGTGCTCTTCTTTGTCCAGTCCGAAAGCCGTGTGAAGAACGCGTACGGCAAGTTCCGCATAATTTTCTTCAACCACACAGGATATTCTGATCTCCGAGGTGCTGATCATTAGAATGTTGATATTCACAGCGGCGAGGGTCGAAAACATGGTTGCCGCCACACCGGAATGGCTCTTCATTCCGACACCCGTAACCGATATCTTGGCAATGTTTTCATCTCCGAAAACATCCTCGGCCTTAATTTCAGCGGCTACTTTCTTCTCAATCTCCATGGCATCTTTAAAGCTGATTTTCGGAACGGTAAAGGTCAGATCCGTCAATCCCTCGGACCGGGTATTCTGGATGATCATGTCCACCACGATACCCGCCTCCGCAACCGGGGAAAATATTTTAGAGGCGATTCCCGGTTGATCCGGAACGTTTTTCAGGGTGATGCGCGCTTCATTTTTATTACAGGTAACCCCCATGACCACCGGCTGCTCCATATTCGTGGCTTCGTTGACCAGCATGGTTCCTTCCTCCTCGCTAAATGATGACCGGACATGAACAGGAACGTTGTATTTTTTGGCAAATTCTACCGACCGGATTTGCAGGACCTTGGCGCCAAGGCTCGCCGTTTCGAGCATTTCATCATAGGAGACCGTGTACAGCTTCCTTGCTTTCTTGCAGATGCCGGGGTCGGCCGTGTAAATCCCGTCGACATCGGTATATATTTCACACATGTCCGCCTTGACGGCAAAAGCGATGGCGACGGCCGATGTGTCTGAGCCGCCCCGTCCCAGGGTGGTAATGTTGCCGTCCGCATCCGCGCCTTGAAAACCGGCCACCACGACGATGGTCCTGCGGGCAACCAGGTCCTTGATCCGGCTGGCGCCGATATCCATGATACGGGCATTGCCGAAAGCGCGGTCCGTTAAAACTTCGGCCTGAAACCCCAAAAGAGATTTTGCCGGGTAGTTCATGGCTTTTAAGGTCATGGCCAGCAGGGCCGCCGTGGTCTGCTCCCCGGTGGCCAGCAGTACGTCCAGCTCCTGTTTCTCCGGCGTTTCCGTGATTTTTCGGGCCATATTGATCAGGCCGTCCGTCACTCCGGCCATGGCCGACAGTACCACGATCACATCGTTGCCCTGATCATAGGTTTTAGCGACGCGTTCGGCCACCCGCCGGATATGTTCCAGGCTGGCCACTGAGGTTCCGCCGTATTTTTGAACGATTAGGGGCATGTCCTTCCTTTCATCCCGTCAGATTTTTTAGCAGATTTGTCCAGAAAAGTCCATACGGAGTTAAAATAATTTTCCGTAAATTATCCCCCCGTATTTTAAAATGAATGTCAAGATGTTCCGCCGGTAATGATTTGTCGAGCCGGTGCGCCCATTCGATAACGACGATGGCCTCTGCCAGCAAAAGGTCGTAAATGCCGGCGTCGGTAAAGTCCGCCGGGTTTTCGATGCGGTAAAGATCGGCATGATAAAGGTCCAAGCGGCCGGAATATGAATTGATCAAGGTATAGCTGGGGCTGGTGATATATTTGTCCGGCACATCCAGGCCCCGGGCAAGGCCCTGCACAAAAACCGTCTTGCCGCTGCCGAAATCCCCGCTGAGCGTGATCAGGGTTTCCGATTGGAGCAGCCGGCCTACTTTTTCCCCCAGGGTGCGGGTTTGCCGGGCCGAGGCGGTGGCGATTTCCATGCGACCTGCAATCATGGTCCCGTGAACTTTTTAATCTGTGCGGGGATTTCATGGATGACATCGGTTGCCAGAAATCCGAACGGGCCCATGCGGTCGGCCAGGGCGTCGGCACAGGCCCCGTGAATAAAAACGCCCATGTGTGCGGCAGCTTCCGCTGCATACCCCTGGGTCAGCAGCCCGGATATGATTCCGGTAAGAACGTCTCCCATTCCTCCGGATGCCATGCCGGAATTTCCCGTCGGGTTGACATAGACCCTCCCGTCCGGATGGGCGATGAGGGTCCGGGCGCCCTTTAAAACCGTATGCACATTGAATTTGACGGAAAATTCCCGGGCATGTTTTACCCGGTCCGCCTGTATCTCCTTTACGGGCCGGTCCACCAGCCTGGACATTTCCCCGGGATGGGGGGTGAGGATGACGGCGGCCCCGGCTTTTTTCAGCACCTGAGTGCTTTTCGCAATACAGTTTAACCCGTCGGCATCGATCACCAGGGGTACCGCTGTTTCCCGGATAATACGCCGCACGAGCGTGGCGGTTCCCCGGGAAATGCCGATCCCGGGTCCTATGGCCAGACATTTTTTCCCGCTGAGAAGACCCATGATCACGCCGAAGGCGGACGGGTCCAACGAGCCCGCCGGGGTTTCAGGAAGCGGGTGCGTCATGGTTTCCATCACCATGGTTTCCAGCGCCGGATGCAAGCCTGCAGGAATTGCCAGGGTCACCAGGCCGGCGCCTATGCGCATGGCAGACAGGGCCGTCATGGCTGCCGCTCCGGTTTTACCCGGGGAACCGGCCACAACCAGCAGATGGCCCGTGTCGCCTTTGTGGGCCGTAAAAGGCCTTGGTTTGAAATAATTCCGGATTTGAGGGGGCGTGAGCAGAAATTGTTTCGGACCGATCCGGTCGGCAACATGCGGCGGGATGCCGATGTCGGCAATTTCAAGCTTGCCGGTATAATCGGCCCCGGGATAAAGAAGATGCCCGAGCTTGGCAAATGCAAAGGCGGCCGTGGCATGCGCGCGAATACATTCGCCGCACGGCTGCCCGGTATCCGAATGAAGCCCGGAAGGGATGTCCACCGAAAATACCGGCCGGTTTAACTGGTTGATGAAAGCGATGATTTCCTTGAAAAATCCCTGGACCTCGGCTGCGAGTCCGGTTCCGAAGATGGCGTCGATCCAGATATGTTCGTGCCGCATGCCGGCCTGATGGGTTAGAAACGATTTTTCGTCATAAATTTCATTCACCGGGATATTCAAGGGGGTGAGAAGTTTGAGATTCGCGGCCGCGTCCCCCCGGACCCTGTGGCGTTCGGCCAGCAGGTAAACGGTAACCCCAAGGCCTTTCTGGCCAAGGCAGCGCGCCATGACAAAGCCGTCCCCGCCGTTGTTTCCCGGGCCGGCGATTACCCCGATTCTTTTATGGGAAGCTTCACAAAATGTTTCCAGGAAGATGCGCGTGGCTTCACGGCCGGCGTTTTCCATGAGGACCCGGCCCGGAATACCGAAGTCCTCGATGGTGCTTTGGTCCATCAGCTGCATTTCCTGCGCGGTGACTAAATACATATTATCTCCAACAGCTCTTCAGCCTTTTGCTCCATTTTGAGCGCCTCGGAGGCCGAATTTTCGTGGGTATAACCCACCAGGTGAAGTATGCCGTGCACCAGCAGCTGGAGAACGCGGGATTCAAACGGGATCTGTGCCGTCGCTGCCTCCCTCTGGGCGGTATCCAGAGAAATCACCACATCACCGAGAAGCTGGGGCGTGATGTCTGAGAAATCACCCTCGCGCATGGGAAAGGAAATCACGTTGGCCGGCCCTGATTTCTTCAGATATTCTTGGTTGAGTTCGGAAATTTGCGGGTCGTTGACGAGCAGGATGGAAAGTTCATCTTCAGGACAGCCCAAGGCGTCTAAGACTGCCTGGGCTTTTTTCCGGATTTTTACCGGAGAGATTTTGAACCAGTTTTGCCGGTTGTCTATCAGGACTCCCATTTTTCCCCTTTCCGTTGCTCAGGGTTTGATTTTCATAATATTCAATACGATGGTGATGAATTCCGTGCAGTATATTATTGAAGCTTCTGGCAATCCGGTGCAGATCTTTCAAGGTCAGTTCACAGTTGTCGAGCTGACCGTCGGAAAAAGCCTTGTTGACCAGATTCTGCACCAGGCCCTGAAGGCGGGCGGGGGTCGGATTTTCAAGCGTCCGGCTGGCCGCTTCCACGATGTCCGCCAGCATCACCAAACCGGCTTCTTTGGTCTGGGGCTTGGCCCCGGGGTATCTGAATTCATCGATATTTATGGCATCCTCACCCTTGAGCTGCTTTGCCTTTTCGTAGAAATACCGGATCAGGCTGGTTCCGTGATGCTGGCTGATGGTGTCGATGATGGCCTGGCCCAGTTTGTTTTCCTTGGCGATCTTGGCCCCGTCTTTGACATGGGCGATTAGAATAAGACTGGACATGGATGGCGCCAGCTTATCATGCTTGTTTTTTCCGATCGTCTGATTTTCGATGAAATACAATGGCTTGTTAATTTTGCCGATATCATGATAATATCCGCAGACTTTCGCCAGCAGGGGGTTGGCGCCGATTTCAGCGGCCGCGGCTTCAACCAGGGATCCCACGATGACCGAGTGATGATACGTCCCGGGCGCTTCGATCATTAACCGGTGTAAAATAGGCTGGTCATGGTTGGCCAGTTCCAGCAGCGAGATGTCCGTCGTGTATCCGAAAGCCACTTCCACCAGGGGAGCAAGGCCCGCTGTCAAAACGCCGGCCAGAACGCCGCCCAGAAAGGCAAAAGAACAATCCCAGAAAAGGATTTTGCCTGAAAGGTGTGCCATATACATATTCAGGGATGCTGCCAGGACGACATTTAACAGGCCGAGCTTTAGGCCGGCTTTAATAAAAACCTTTCGTTCTTTGCAGCGCTGCATCCAGTAGGCAGCCATGGTATTGCTGAGCAGAAAGTATATGAAAATTTCAAACCTGTTTTGCAAAATGATGGCGGTGCAGATTGCCAGAACGACGGAAAAGAACAGTGAGATCTCGAAACCCAGAAACAGGCAGATGATCATGGCGGCGGACGCAACGGGCATGATGAAATAAATGGAGGCATCCGATAAGGAAAAAAAGGTGCTGGAAGTCAACGATCCGGAAAATGAAGGGAAAATTTTGACCAGGACGAAAAAAGTGGTCAGTACGCTGGCCAGGAAAAAAAGGTCTTTATTGTGGTAGGCCGAGGTGGCGCCGATTGATCTGAGTCGCAGGATGTAGGTGATGATCAAAAGGCACAGGATAATCATTGCGACACCCATGCTGCTGGATAAAATTTGTTTGGTGTTGATGCGATCCTGCATGGCCGCTAATTTTAAGAGGTGGTCTTCGGTTACCCGCTCTCCTTCCCGCAGGAGCATTTCACCCGCTTTGATTTTGAAGAGGGCAGGGGTGACCTTTGATGCGGCATGTTTCTTCCGTTCCTCGGTTTCGCTTTGGTTTAATGTGATATTGGGCTGGATGAGCCGTGTGGAAATATCCACGATTAAGTCTTTGACCGTATAGTGGATATCCTTAAGAATCGGCTGGGCGATAATCCGGACCATCCTTTTGGCCTGATCATGGCCATAAAGGGGCCTTAAGCTGGTGGCCGGCTTTTCTTCCTTGGTATCTATGGCCCTTAAAATGATTCCTTTTTCAGTTTGCCGGAGAAGGATTTCCTTGTTGGTGACGACCCCGGTATCAAAAATGTCCTTCAAAATTATACAGATAAAATCAGCGATAGCTTGAGAAAAATCGTTTTTCTCCAGGATCTGGTATTCCTCTTTGCTGACGGAAATTCCGAGTTTGGTCTCAAAAGCTTCCTTCATCTGCCATATCTTGTCGTGCAGCGACAATTTATCTTTTACGACACTGTCGGCTCCTTCGGCTGGTTTTTGCGGCAGGGCTGTTCTTTCCGGTTTTTTCCCGGCATTGATCAGCGCCCGAAGGTCCGAAAAAGCCTTCTGAATGTTTTGAATGACCGAGGATGAAAGGGTCGGGTTATAATCGTATACGGACAATACGGCATCCAGGACCTGCTTGCGGGTGGCTTCGGTCTTTTCAATGTCCTGGACAAAAAAATCTTTGGGCGACTTGATATCTCTTTCAGAAATATCCCCGACTTTATAGGAATACTTGATGAGTACGAGATCGGGGTAAAGGAGGATCGTAAATATCAGGGTGACCGCAAATAGAAGGCCCCAGCGGATAAAATTGCTTGAGCCTAAAAATTTGCCGATTAACTCTTTGTCTTTTTCGGTGACCATTGCATCAACACCTATACTGCCCGGAGACAAAAAAAACAATATTATTTTTGCCCGCGGATTCCGGTCTCATTTTTCACCAAGTTCAAGGTCTTCATACGCCTTGATGATTTCGCGCACCAGTTTATGCCTGACCACGTCCTGTTTTGAAAAAAATACGAATTTGATCCCTTCGATTCCCTGCAGTATATTTTTTGACTGGATCAGCCCCGAGGACTTTTCCGCCGGCAGGTCGATCTGGGTAATGTCGCCGGTAATGACGGCTTTGGAGCTTAAGCCGATGCGGGTCAGAAACATCTTCATCTGCTCGTTGGTGGTATTTTGCGCCTCATCCAGAATAATGAAGGAATCGTTCAGGGTCCGGCCCCGCATGAAGGCGATGGGCGCAACCTCGATGATCCCTTTCTGCATCAGAGAGGAAACCTTCTCAAATTTCATCATGTCGTGCAGGGCGTCATAAAGCGGGCGCAGATAAGGGTCCACTTTTTCAGCCAGGTCTCCGGGCAAAAACCCCAGCGCTTCACCGGCTTCAACGGCCGGCCGGGTTAAAATGATCCTGCTCACCTGTTTTTTCTGGATGGCTGCGACGGCCATGGCCATGGCCAGATAAGTTTTGCCGGTTCCGGCCGGGCCGATGCCGAAAACGATATCAAAATTACGGATGGCATCGATGTATTCTTTTTGCGCCGGGCTCTTGGGGGAGATGGAACGGCTTTTTGAGGTAATGTAAACCGTATCGAGGAAGATATTTTTCAGATTGACCTGGTCATTATTGCTCAGAACCCGGACGGCGTAGTCGATATCGTTGGGGTAAACCGGGTAGTTTTCTTTTAACAGCCCGTAGAGCTGCTGTAGAATATTCTGGGCCAGCCGGACCTCGATCGGGCTGCCTTCGATAACCACGGCATTTCCTCTCGTGTGGATCGTTGCCTCCACGGTGTCGGAAATCCTTTTGAGGTTGCAGTTGTGCTCGCCGAAAAGCTGCTGGGCCAGATGAATATCCGGAAAGGTCAGCTGCGCCTGTTTGTGGTCGATGTTTTCTTTCATTCTGATATACTGTTTTTGAGAACCGCTGTATCATATCTTGGCGTTTGATTGCAAACAACAAATCTGACTTTTGGCAAAACCGTCAAAAAGGCTTGACGTCAACAACCACTTTTGTTAGGAACATCTTAAAAACATTTTATTTTTTTAAAGGGCAGCTCCCGGTTTCCTCCTGCCGATCTTGCTGCATAAAGCTCGGAAAATGCGGCACGGGCTCTGTCGAGGAAGAGGTGTGGTATGAATCCATTCGATATGATTATCGTCGCAACACTGGGTTTTTGCCTGGTGCGGGGGTTTTTCAGGGGGCTTGTTAAGGAGCTGGTTTCCATTGTGGGGGTTTTTGCCGGGTTTTATGTTGCCTACACCTATTATATGATGTTGGTCGAAAACCTTCCCTCGTGGATATCAAAACTGTCCCACGCCAACCTGTCATACCTGTATATTTTCTCCTTCTTCGTCCTTTTTTGCGGGGTGCTTATCCTGGTGAACATCGTGGGGCTGGTCCTCAAATTCATCTTAAAGAACGCTTTTATCGGGTCGGTGGATCATATTTTCGGGCTGGGGTTCGGCCTGGTTAAAGGCCTTCTGATAATTTCCGTGGTCCTGATCAACCTTACGGCCTTTCTCCCCAAGGACGCTTTCATTGTCAGGGACTCTAAACTTGCGCCCTTTGTAACTTTGATTTCTGAAAATCTGGCCAAAGTGATTTCCACGGATATGAAAAAAAATTTTATGGATAAAATCGAGGATTTTAAAAAGGAATGGGAGATCAGAAAATAGCGGTAATGAAAATTTATAACTATCCCTCGAAATCTGCCGAGGCAAGAATCACCGCAATCGTTAACAGGGGCCTTCGTTTTCAGAAAAAGGATTTTTTGACGGTTACCCGTATTCTTGAAGATGTAAGGAAAAATAAGGACCGGGCGCTGATCCGGTACGTCAATCAGTTCGATGCTCCGGGCCTGACGGGTGAGACGCTGGCGGTCACGAAAACCGAATTCGATCAGGCCGCAAAACAGGTTGACCGGGCATTTGTCCGGTCTTTACATAGATCTGCGGACCAGATCGAATCTTTTCATCGCCAGCAACTGGAGAAATCCTGGATTCGCACCGACCGGCCGGGCATTGTCCTGGGCCAACTCGTGACGCCGGTCAGCGCCGCCGGGATCTACGTTCCCGGGGGAAAAGGCGGGACAACGCCGCTGGTATCATCGGTGTTGATGGGGGGCATCCCGGCGCGGATCGCCGGTGTGAAACGAATCGCCATGGTCACACCGCCCATGGCTGACGGGACCGTCAATCCACATCTGCTGGTGGCTGCCAGGAAAGTCGGGGTGGATGCCGTGTACAAGGTGGGCAGCGCCTGGGCCGTTGCCGCGCTGGCATACGGCACCGAGACCATTGCCAAAGTGGATGTCATTGTCGGCCCGGGCAATATCTATGTGACCCTGGCTAAAAAGATTGTGGCCGGAACCGTGGGCATTGATATCATCGCCGGGCCCAGTGAAATTCTCATCGTGGCCGACGGCCGTGCCGATCCGGATTTTATCGCGGCGGACCTCCTTTCCCAGGCGGAACACGATGTCCTGGCTTCGTCCATCCTTCTGACGACGTGCCCCAAAATGGCCGCGGCTGTTTTGGAGGCCCTAAAAACACAGACAGGGCGCCTGGCCCGGAAAGATATTGCCGGGCAAGCCCTGAGAAAATTCGGCGCCATTCTGGTGGTTCCCGATATTGCCGCTGCGCTGGAACTGGCAAACCGGATTGCCCCGGAGCACCTGGAGCTTCAAATCGAAAACCCCTTTGAATATCTGGGGGGCATACGTAATGCCGGCGCTGTTTTTTTGGGCCCGTATGCGACGGAACCCGTGGGAGACTACATGGCCGGGCCCAACCACGTATTGCCCACGGCAGGCACTGCGCGGTTTGCTTCCGCGCTGTCCGTGGCGGCCTTTATAAAGAAGACCAGCCTCATTTATTATTCCGAGCAGGCCTTCCGGCGCGAGGCCGGGGATATTATCCGCCTGGCAGAAATTGAAGGCCTTGATGCCCATGCCAATGCCGTAAAAGTGCGCTTGTGACACCAGGTTTACACTCGTGACCGAATGGACCGGGGAGGAATTGTCCCGTGATTGAAATGCTCAATCAGAAAAATTTTGTAACATACTCGAGAATGATTTTCAACTTCCTGGAAGAGTCGCAAGGAGTTGCGCTCTGTGATGCCGGGGGCAAGCCGGTGTGGACCAGCGATGAAGCCGGCAGGAGCGGGATGGTCCAAACCATTGATTCTTTGAACCAAAACGCATCGGGCTGGATCAATTCAGACCAGATCGCCAGGCAACGCAAAATCAATCAAAACCGGACGATTTGCAAACGGAATTTAATCGAAGAGTTCGATGGCCTGATTGGCGTCCTGGTCGTTCTGGTAAATTACAAGGATGGCGCGCAGCCTGTCGAACGGGCGTCATTTATCAGGCAAACACTTGAAATCATATGTGAAACAGTTCTGATTGAATATCGCCTGATTAAGGAAATCAATGACCTGGCAGAAGAGCTCGGGGGGCGTTACGAAGAGATCAATCTGATCTACAAGACTGCCGAAGAGGTGAAGAATGTATCCGAAGGCCCCCGGACGCTCCAGCAGCTGGTCAAGAACTGCACCGATTATCTGACCGTGGATATCACCGTTTTACTCCTGTCGGGTAAAAAAATAACTTCCTTTTATGAGAATGCGGGCAACACGATTCCGGAAATCGAAAAAGTTATCGGCAATTTGCACCAGCTGTTGAACTGGACGATTTCGGAAAACAAAATTGTTGTGATTAACGATGAGAAAGACCCCCTCAAAAACAAGGTCGCCAGGAACGTGCCCTACAAGTTGATGTCATTTCCAATTTTGGATCGAAATGGAAATGTCAAAGGCGTGCTGGTTACCATGAATCATCGCTACCGATCCGATTTTACCACCGGGACACGCAATATTTTAAGGGTCATTGCCCGCAAAGCCTCGGAAGTCATCCAGTCCAACACCGACGATCTTACCGGCCTCATGAACCGGCCGAGTATTGAATATCACATCGAGAACGCCTTGACTTCATCCCGGCTGCAAGGGCTGGAGCACTGTTTTTTAATCCTCAATATTGATAAAATGAAACTCATCAACGACACCACGAGTCTTGCTTTCGGAGATGATTTGATTAAACAGGTCGGCAAGATTGTTCAGGGTCTGGTTCGGGACTGCGATAATGTCGCCCGCCTGGGCGGTGATGAGTTCGGCATTTTGCTGGAAAGATGTTCCTTGTCACAAGGCCAGCGTGTGGCGGATAAAATGTGTAGCCGGGTATCCAACCTTTCCATAATCTGGAACCATAACCCCATCGAAGTCACCGCCAGTATCGGCCTGGTGTCGATTTTGCCCGATTCCGAAAGTGTGCTGAACATCATTGCGTTTGCCGAGATGGCCTGCGATCTGGCCAAAGAAGAAGGCGGCAATGGCATACGGATTTATCAGTCCGGTGAGGAGACCCTCAGTAAACGCCAGAAGGAGATGAAATGGGTGGGTCCCATCCGGCTTGCACTGAAAGAAGATCGGTTCCATGTCTATTGCCAGGCGATCGCGCCGCTGCAATCCAAGGACGACCCGTGGCATTACGAGTGTCTGCTTCGCTTGCACGACGAGAAGGACCGCCCGATATCGCCGGACAATTTTCTGCCGGCAGCGGAAAGATATCAGATGATGCCCATGATAGATCAGTGGGTGATCCAGCGGGTCCTCGAGCTGCTTTCAAAATACTGTGACCGGGCGGATTTCGGGTCAAAGTCATGGTCTATCAATCTTTCCGGGCAGTCATTTACCGATAAAAACTTTCTTAATTTTGTGCTGCGACAGTTAAAAAAATCCCGGGTTCCGGCGAAAAATATTTGTTTTGAAATAACCGAAACCGCTGCGGTTAGAAATTTAATCAGCGCACAGCGATTTATACTGGCCATAAAAGAACTCGGCTGTAAATTTTCCCTCGATGATTTTGGAACCGGACTGAGCTCCTTTGCCTACCTGAAAAATCTGCACGTGGATTACCTTAAAATTGATGGGAGTTTTATCAGGGATATCTTGAAGGATAAAACCCTGGATGCCATGGTGGTGGGGATCAACCAGATCGGCCATGCCATGAATCTGAAGACCATTGCCGAATACACTGAAAATAAACCGATCATGGACCGGCTGAGAAAAATCGGGGTCGATTTCTGTCAGGGGTATGCGGTTCATAAACCCCAGCCCCTTGAACAGATGCTCGCTGAAATGGTTGACGCCCAAGCAGGAAAAAAATGATCGGTTGAAGATAGAGTGCGAAAATGTTTCTAATAAGCTAAAAAATGTTTGGACATAAACGCAAGGACTCTTTGACAAGATTAACTGGATCGACAAGATATTTTTTAAAAAAATCCTGCAAATCCTGTTGATCCTGTCTAAATATTAATGACTTCATTCGTAATTTATTTTTTCGTGAGCCTTAAGGCCTGCTGCAGTTTTTCGGCCAGATCGCCCATGGTCCCGGCGGTTGCCGGACGGGCAAAATTTTCCCAGCCCTGTTCGGTTGCATCCCCCGCGGCGAGGGTGATCTTCCGCTCCAGCGGGCGGATGTCCACAACGGTCACGGCCAGGCGGTCTCCGGTCTTGAGCTTTTCGATCCACCCGGGATTTTCAGCTTCGCTCATTTTTGATTTGGGCAGCAGTCCGGTGATGCCAGGGGCCAGCGAAACAAAGTAGCCGAATTTTTCTTTTTTTTCCAGAACCCCCTCGGTGGTCTGGCCGACACTGAATTTGTCCGCTGCCTCCAGCCAGGGGTCTCCCTGGACGTCCCGCAGACTCAGGGAGATGCGCCGTTCACCTGCATGGAGTTCTTTGATCAGGACGGAAACCGTATCCCCCGGGCTGACCACGTCTTCCGGCCGGGCAATGCGCTTCAGGTAGCTCATTTCACTGATGTGAACCAGGCCCTCGATGCCGGGGGCAATTTCCACGAAGGCGCCAAAATTCAGGCACCGGGTGATTTTGCCGCTCACCTTGTCGCCGGCATGAAATTTTTCCGCCAGCGAGTCCCAGGGGTCTGCGCCAACCTGTTTCATGGACAGGGCAATTTTTTTCTGATTTTCCTGATCCCCGTCCGCAATGGCCATAACCTTGACTGACACCGCATCCCGGGTTCGAACAACCGTTGCGGGGTTTTCCACCCGGGACCAGCTGAGCTCGGAAATGTGCACCATGCCTTCAACCCCGGGGATCAGCTCCACGAACACCCCGTAGGGCTTGACGGATGTGACCCGGCCGTTGAGAATGTCCCCTGGTTTCAATTTTGCCATAAAGGCTTCTTTTTCTTTCTCCATGGCCAGGGAAAGAAGTTTCCGGCGGGAAACGACGATATTCTTGCCGTTTTGCTCAAACTGGGTAATCAAAAATTCGCAGGTTTGTCCCACGTAGTCTTCCGGGGTCTGCACATAGGCGACATCGATCTGGCTGACTGGGCAAAAGGCGCGGCTGCCCGCCAGGTCCACCTGGACGCCGCCTTTGCAGGTCTGGGTGATTTTTCCCTGGACGGGAATCGCATTGGCAAATGCGTCCCGTAACAGTTCCAGCCCGCCGATGCCGGAAATCGCCCTGGAAAGTCGCATTTCATGTTCGCCCGCGCTGATGACATACAGCTCGATGCTCTCGCCTTCCAGAAACGGCAGGTTCCCCTGGTCATCCAGAAGTTCAGCCCGCTCAACGATACCGTCCACCTTGCTGCCCGTATCGACAAACACCGCATCTTTCCCGATGGAAATAATTTTTGCGTGAATTTTGTCTCCCACCTGAAGATCGTCTTTCATGCCCGAGCTGTAGGATTCGAAAAGATCGGCAAAGCTTTGCTCTTCTCCGTTCTGGGCTTCATGAATCGAATTGTCGGGTATCAATTTATCTGGCATGTCTATTCCTTACCTTTACGGGGCGCCTGCGGCCAATAAAATCGAAGCGCCACTTGTTTCCCCCC
>JAUYIZ010000222.1 GCA_030688615.1 Desulfobacterales bacterium
CAAATTACAAACAAATCTCAAATTCCAATATTCAATGACCCAAACCTTCCAGGACGGGGCATCGTTTGGATTTTGGAGGTTGGGTCAGTGGTAAGGGTTTGGTATTTGTAATGGGATAGTTGTAATTTCAATCATACCATGAACTTCCAACAAAGCAAATCCCCTCCGGGGATAACCAAAGCCTGGTCCTAAAGGCCAGGATATTTATGCGGTTCAGGGAATTCTCCGGACGGCCAACAGGGTGATGTCATCATACTGTTCGGCCTGGCCCATATGACTGTCCAGGCTGCCTGCGATCCGGTCGAGCAGGTCATTGGCAGAGGAGGCCGGCCTTTCCAACAGTGACAGCAGGCGCTGCCCGGTAAAAAACGCACCGTCGGCGGCGTTGGCCTCTGTTACCCCGTCGGTGTACCCCAGCAGAAGGTCGCCCGGGTCCAGGCGGGCTTGCCGAATTTTAAAATCAATTCCCGCTTCGATGCCCACCGACGGCCCGGTGAAGGAAAGGTGTTTTTTGATGCTGCCACGGCAATCCACGATAAATGACGGGTTATGCCCGGCGTTGATATAATGCAGCGACCCGGAGATCGGATCCAGCACCCCGAAAAACAAGGTGGCGAACATGGCAAGATCTCCGTGGTTCAAGGCAACGTAATCGTTGGTAAGCTGGACGGCTTTAAGGGCCCGGATGTGGTCCGGTTCCCCGGATGAGGTTTCGTCCGGTTCGGACGCCGCATCGGCAGGACAGGTAAGGGGCAGTCCTTCCAGGGAGGTTTGACCTGAAAAAATGCGGATCAGGCTCCGAAAGAGCGCCATAAACAGCGCCGCCCCGACGCCTTTGTCGCATACGTCGGCGATCACAAAGCCGAGGCTGCCTCCCGGGAGCAGGAAAAGGTCATAAAAATCTCCGGCCACCTGGCGGGCCGGTTTAAAGAAAGCAGCCGTTTCCCAGCCCGGTATCTGCAGCAGTTTTGCGGGTAAAAAATTGAACTGCATCTGCCGGCCCTTTTCCAGTTCATTGTTGAGAACCTGAGAGTAGGTTTCAACCTGGACGAAACTTTCCTGCAGGGCCGCCTCTGCTTTTTTTCGTTCATTAATGGCATCGGATATCTGCCGGTACATCCGGTGAAACGCCCCGATCACCTCCCCCAGTTCATCGCCGCGGTGAGCCGTGGCCGAATAAAATTCAGGGGGTGGCTGATCTTTGCTGAGGGTTTCGCCGGCGCGGATCAGGTCGTGTCTCAGATCCAGGATGGGGTTGACCACGATCCAGCGCAATGTGAGCCAGGTGCCCGTTGTAACCACCAGGGAGATAATTACCACCAGGCCGGCTATCCGGTAGAAAAAAGCAAACAGGCGCTGTTTTACCGGTGAGGAATCATGGCGCAAAATCAGACGATAGTCCCTTTGCAGTTCCATTGGCGAAAAGGCGAGGTCATAGCGGGACTTGTCCCGGCTTAACCGGGAGGTCGTGCCGGCGGGATTGACCTGGAAAATCGACAATTCGGGCATTTCACCAAACGCCCCGATCTTTTTCCCGCCAGAGCGGAATAGGGCCCCTCCGACCACGATTTTACCGTCGTGAAGCCGCTGGATAATGTTATAGAGGTTCTCGTCAGATGGTGCCGGCGGGACGGTTTGCATGGTGAAAAGGACGAGCGCCAGCGAAATGTCTTTCATCTGCAACAGGAGATCTTTTTCGCGTCTTTGTAATGACGGGATGAAAATCAGGGTTTCAATGAAAATGACGCTGATAAAAACCCAGAATACGATGCGCCGGGACAAACGGGATATTACAATTTTCTTCATAAGAAATTTTTATCCCTCCACCTCAAAAGCGTTTAATTTTCTTCGAAGGGTGTTCAGGCCGATGCCGAGGATTTTTGCGGTCAGGGATTTATTCTTTCCGGTGGAGAGGTATGCGCGGACAATGTGATTTTTTTCGACCTCGGCCAGGGGGGCGATCGACCCGGTGCCCGCAACATCGGTTGCCCGCGGCCCCGGCGTAGGCCGTTTTATATGTGCAGGAAGAAAATCAGCGGTTATGGTGCGGCCCCGGGAAAGATTCATGGCCGAACGAATAATGGACCTGAGTTCCCGGATGTTGCCGGGGTAATGATAATTTGCCAATAAATTCAAAGCCTCTTCTGCGACATTGCAGGATGGGAACCGATCGGAATACTCCTGAACAAATGTCTGTATCAGCAAGGGGATGTCCTCGGTTCGCTCCTTGAGCGGGGGCAGGTGAAGCCAGCCGCCCCGGATGCGATAATATAAATCTTTACGGAACATCCGGTTGGCCATTAATTTTTCAAGGTCAACGTTGGTGGCCGCAATAAAGCGAACATCCGCATACTGCTTGCGACTGGTTCCCAGCTTGGTGTATTCCCCATCCTGTAAAACGCGCAGCAGCTTTCCCTGCAGCTCCAGGGGCAGGTTCCCGATTTCGTCTAAAAACAGGGTGCCGTGGTTGCTGTATTCCAGATAACCGGCGCGGTCTTTTTCCGCGCCCGTAAATGCTCCCCTGGAATGGCCGAAAAACTCGGCATCAAACAGGCTGCCGGTCAGGGCAGCCATGTTCACCGGCGTAAAGGCAAAGGCGGATCGGGGGCTGATGGTGTGGATGGCCTGGGCCAAAAGCTCCTTGCCCGTTCCGCTTTCTCCGAAAATCAGGATCGGGACATCACTGGCGGCATGCAGTTCGGCTTCCTTTAACACCCGTAATACATTGTGCGACCGGGTGACAATCGATTGGAAGGCTTCTTTGTGTGCCAGTTTCGGAAGCTTTTTGCTTTTCCCGATATCCAGAAGGTCCAGCAGCCGTTTTCGCTCCAGGGCCCGTTGTAAAACAAGCAAAAGGTTTTCCGGCGCAATGGGTTTAACAAGATAGTCGTAGGCGCCTTTTTTCATACATTCCACGGCAACCCGCGCCTGGTTCACAGCCGTTACCATGATGCATTCGGTTCCCGGGCTGTTCCGTTTAACGATCTCGAGCACCTCAAGCCCGTCCATATCGGGCATGGTCATGTCAATGAGGGCCACATCGAAAATGTCACCTTTTTCGATGGAATCAACAGCCGCCAGCGGGTCAACTCCGGCTGCTATGCTTTTAAAGCCGAAGCTTCTCAGCGAACTGCTGATAATTTCAATAAAATCCGGATCGTCATCGATGACGATGATCTTGTGATCCATCTCAATCATCCTCCCAAAATAGAGCAGGCCAAAATGGAACAGCAATTGCTTACGTCTTTAATTTATTATGATATTAAATCCTTCTGCCATAAATTGGAACATTTTTTTCAAAGCCCGTCCAGAGGCCGGAAAGCACCGCGTATGTCTTAATATGATGATATTACGTTATTTATTATATTTTTTGGCCTCATTTTTCTTCTGGCATATTTTTTGCTGCTGTTAAAAGGGTCATTCACTTGAACCCTTGTTTTCAGAATTGAGGAGACCCGCTTTGAAAGATATCAGCCTCTCCATTGATGGTAAACATGTCGGCTGCTCTGCGGGAACCAGCCTGTTGAAGGCGGCCGAAGCCGGCGGCATAAAAATCCCCAGGCTGTGCGATCATCCGGACCTGAAGCCGGTGGGGGCCTGCCGGCTCTGCCTGGTGGAGGACAAAAAGACCGGGCGGATAATGGCCTCCTGCGTAACCCCGGCTGTTCAGGACATGGTCATCCTTACGGATTCGGAACGCATCAAAAAACACCGGCGCAATATTGTTCGCCTGATGATCGCCGAGCACCCCGAATCATGCCTGGTATGCAACAAAGGCAACCAATGCCGCCTGAGACAGGTAGCGGCCGATCTGGGAATCGGCGCCACCGGCCTTTACAAGATGCCCAATGCCGCTTCTTTTGAACAGGCAAACCCTTTTATCACACGGGATTTAAGCAAATGCATCCTGTGCGGCAAATGCATTCGGGCCGATCATGAATTGGTGGTCGTCGGCGCAATTGATTATAATCACCGGGGCTTTAAGACCCGGCCGGCCACGGTTCACGAGAGGCCGCTGGAAAATTCATCCTGTACCTTCTGCGGAACCTGCGTATCCATGTGCCCCACCGGCGCATTGTCCCCCAATATGCCTGCCCAAGACAGGCCCTTTGTCGGAACACCGGAGCTGGAAACTCATTCCATCTGCGGCTTTTGCGGCGTGGGTTGCTCTCTGGCGATGGGGGTCGCGGGCAGGCGGGTTGTGGCCGTGAATCCATCCGGCCTGCCGGGCACGGTCAATCGGTCAACACTTTGTGTCCGGGGCCATTTTGCCCATGACTTTTTAAATTCCCCGGACCGCTTGACGGTTCCCGGCATCACCAGAGAAGGCCGGCGAACCCCGGCGCAGTGGGACGAGGCCCTGGAATTGATCGCCGGACGGTTGCTGGAAATCAGAAAAGCCCGCGGCCCTCAAAGTGTGGCTTTTTGGGGTTCCTCAAAATGCACCAATGAAGAAAATTACCTCTTTCAGAAAATTGCCCGGGTTTATATGGGGACCAGCCATGTGGATAACAGCGGGAATTTCTTCGGCCAGTCCCGGGTGGCACAAATTCATGAGCAAGCGGGGGGAAAATATCGTGTTAACCGATTGGATGCGCTGAATAAAGCAAAAGCCATCCTCATCCTGGGGGCCGATCCGGCCCATTCCACCCCGGTCGTCGGCTATTACCTCAAACGGGCGGCCGAACAGGGGGTCCCGCTGATTGTGGTAAACCCCAGGCACACCGAACTTGCCGATCATGCATCCATATGGCTGCCTGTCAGACCCCAGACCGATCTGGAGCTGATCAACGGCCTTGCCGCCTTGCTCTGCGCCCGGAAAGGCTATGACCGTTTATTTGTCGAGCAACATACATCCGGTTTCGATACGCTGCGTTCCAGCTTGAGCAATCTGGATCTTGATAGAATCTGCCGCATCACGCAGCTGGATATCGGCCAATTGGAAAAGACAGCCGCACTGCTGGCAGAAAAGAAAACAGCCATCATCGTCGGCAATGGCATTGTGCAGCAAAAATACGGCAGGCACACCTTACAGGCGGTCATGAATCTTTCGTTGATGGGTGGCGGCCCGAATGTCGCGGGTGCCGGGATCTATTTCCTTGCCGGGGATAATAATCAAACCGGGGCCATGGATATGGGAACGGTGCCGGGCCTTCTCCCCGGGCGACAGCCGCTTGCGGAACCCGGCGTGCGGCGCCAATGGGAACAGCGCTGGCATGCGAAACTTCCTTCGAATCCCGGGCTGACGGTTGCCGGTATGATCGAAGCTGCGCAAAAGGGTACCCTGAAAGCCTTGTACATTATGGGAGAAAACCCGCTGCGTTCGCTGCCGCAACCTGGCAGGGTTAAGGCAGCCCTGGAGCAGCTGGATTTCCTGGTGGTGCAGGACATTTTAAACACCGAAACCGCCCGTATCGCCGACGTTGTTCTGCCGGGGGCTGCTTTTAGTGAAAAAAAAGGCTCTTTCACCAATCTGGAAGGGAGGATTCAATCGTTTTCAGAGGTGCTTTCGCCCCCGGGAGGTGCCAGGCCCGATTGGGAGATTCTCGACCAGCTGGCCGTAAAGCTGGGAAACCACCAGCCCTATGGCGGCCTCGAGAAAATCCGGGCGGAAATCCGTGAGTATGTGCCCATGTATAAAGACCTGCAGGATTCCGGACAGGGCTGGATAACTGAAACCTGTCCCGGCGCCGGGGTTGCTGAGGCCGCCGGCAGGCTGATTCCATTTTCTGCGGTTGAATCCACGGTCGATCAACAACCGGATGAGGATTATCCGTTTACGGCAATTTTGGGAACTTTACGCTTCCATTCGGGCGGCGGCACCCGCAGCACCCGTTCGGCAAGGATGATCCGTCTGGGTTTGCCGGGTGAAATCGAAATTTCTCCGGAGGACGGCCTGACCCTGGGTTTGCAAAACCGGGGCGCGGTTGCGGTGATTTCGAAATACGGCCGTATCGCAAGAAAGATTCGAATGGAAGAATCCGTCGGCCGAGGTCAAATTTATATTCCGCTGGCGGTCAATGAGAATGACGCCATGCACCTGATGGGCCTGTCTGACCTGTCCGCCCCTGAATCATCCGGCCTGAAAATGTGCCGGGTGAGGCTGGACAAAGTATAGCAAAGGAGGAACATGAAACCACCGGAAATCGATGGGGACCAACTGCAGCGTATTATTGATCAACACAGAGGGGAAAAATGGGGGCTGATTCCGCTGCTCCAGGAAATTCAGGAAAATTTTGGTTACATTCCCCCGCCGGCCATCGAACCGGTTGCAAAAGCCTTAAATCTGTTTCCCTCCCAGGTTCAAGGGGTCATTACGTTTTATGCCGGTTTTGCGCTGAAACCCAAAGGCAAATACGTGCTCAAGGTCTGCCGGGGCACGGCCTGCCATGTAAAGGGCAGCCGCAGCATCATCCGGCTGGTGCAAAAGGAACTCAATCTGCAGGAAGGCGAAACCAGCCCGGATTATCAATTTACCCTGGAAACCGTGGCCTGTCTCGGGGCCTGTTTTCTGGCGCCCACCATGCTGGTCAATCGAAGCTATTTCGGCCGGCTTGCCCCGGCCCGGGTGACCAGCCTGCTGGATCAATACCGCAGGAATAAAGAGGATGAATCGACCTGATGGAAAAGCTGCAATCCGTGGGCCAACTGGAATGGCTGCGCCATAAAATTCTTGCCCGATCCGACCCCGCGGCAACGGTGGTGCACGTCTGCATGACCGGCTGCAGGGCATACGGCGCCGCCCGGGTGCAGGAAGCGCTGGCGCAGGAGGTGAAACGCCGGGGATTGTCGGGGCGGGTCGAAATCCGCTCCACCGGGTGCCACGGTTTTTGTGCCAAAGCGCCGGTCATTGCCGTGGAACCTCTGGGCATCCAATATCAGGAGGTGGACCCTGGGGATGCTCCCGAAATCGTCGACGCCACCTTGAAGAACGACCGGTTGATCGAACGCCTGGCCTATAAGGACCCCGAAACATCCCGGCCGATATACTACCGCAACCAGATTCCCTTCTATATGAAACAGGAACGGCGCGTTCTGGCCAACTGCGGCCGGATTGATCCCACAAATATCGAGCATTACATCGCTGCCGGCGGGTACCAGGGAATGGTGCGGGCTCTGTCCAGATTGACGCCCGAAGAGGTCATCGATGAGGTGACGCGCGCCAGGCTGCGGGGAAGGGGGGGCGCCGGGTTCCTGACCGGGCTCAAGTGGCAGTTTGCCCGCCGGGAAAACGGCAAACCCAAGTACCTGATCTGCAATGCGGACGAGGGGGACCCCGGCGCCTTCATGGACCGTGCCGTCCTGGAAGGAGATCCCCATGCGGTTCTGGAAGGCATGTCCATCGGCGCATACGCCATAGGGGCTCAATACGGGTACATCTACGTTCGGGAGGAGTATCCCATAGCCGTTGAGCACCTGACCACGGCTCTGGAACAGGCCAAGGAGCTGGGAATGTTGGGGGAAAACATCCTCGGGACCGGCTTTGATTTCGATGTGTCCCTGAAAATGGGCGCCGGTGCTTTTGTCTGTGGCGAGGAAACAGCCCTGATGGCGTCCATTGAAGGCAAAAGGGGCATGCCCAGAGCCAGGCCGCCCTTTCCGGCACAATCCGGTCTCGACCAGAGACCCAGCAACATCAACAACGTGGAGACCCTGGTCAATGTCCCGCTGATCCTTAAAAACGGGGTGGCGTGGTACGGACAGGTCGGTACGGAAAACAGCCGGGGGACGAAGATTTTTTCCCTCGCCGGCAAGGTCAACAACACCGGGCTGGTGGAAGTTCCCATCGGGGCTACCATAAAAAATGTGGTCTATGACATCGGCGGCGGCATTCCCAAGGGGCGGCAGTTCAAAGCCGTGCAGATGG
This sequence comes from Desulfobacterales bacterium, assembly GCA_030688615.1. GTDB lineage: Bacteria > Desulfobacterota > Desulfobacteria > Desulfobacterales > JAUYIZ01 > JAUYIZ01. Next base: position 7,868 of record JAUYIZ010000222.1, read on the forward strand.
GCGGGCCCTCGGGCGGCTGCGTGCCCCCGCAGTTTTTAAACCTGTCCATCGACTTTGACACCCTGCAGCGCATCGGGGCCATCATGGGTTCCGGGGGCATGGTGGTTCTGGATGAAAATAACTGCATGGTGGAGCTGGCACGGTTTTTCTTGAGCTTTACCCAGTCGGAATCCTGCGGCAAGTGCGCACCCTGTCGCCTGGGAACGACCCAGATGCTGGAAGTCTTAAACCGGATTACCCGGGGAGATGGACGCATCGAAGACATCCGCATTTTGCGGGAAATCGGGGATACCATGACCGAGGTTTCCCTTTGCGGCCTGGGTCAGAACTGCGGCAAACCCGCTCTTTCCACCCTGAGGTATTTTCTGAAGGAGTACGAGGATCATATCCATGAGCATCGCTGCGCCGGCGCCACCTGCGACACCATGGTGATTTCCGCCTGCCAGCATGCCTGTCCCGCGGGAATCGATGTGCCCAACTATGTTGCGGCCGTCGCCCTGGGCAGATACGAAGAAGCCGTCAGTATTATCCGGGAGAGAAATCCCTTCCCCGCCGTGTGCGGCCGTATATGCATCCATCCCTGCGAATACAAGTGCCGCCGTGGGGAACTGGATGATCCGGTCGCCATTCGTTCCCTCAAACGATTTGCGTCGGATTGGTATTTTACCCACGTCGGACCGGATCGCGACCCCTATCCGGTCACAAAACCCCAGAAGGTCGCCGTCGTGGGCGCCGGTCCTGCGGGCCTGACCTGTGCCTGCTTTCTGGCAAAAATGGGATACAGCACAACGGTTTTTGAGGCCCGATCCGTGGCCGGCGGCATGCTGAGCATTGCGGTTCCCGAATTCCGGCTGCCCAGAAAAGTCATTGAGGATGAAATAAAATACATCGAAAATTGCGGGGTGGACATTCGATACAATTCCCCCATAGATGCCCGGCACACATTTAACGATCTGCTGGAGGAAGGTTACAGCGCGGTGTTCATCGCCGGCGGAGCCCAGGCGAGCAAAAGAATCGGCATCCCGGGAGAGGAGGAAAACCTTGCAGGGTTGTATTACGGGTTAAATTTTCTAAGCGACATTCGCGCGGGCAAAAAGATTAATCTCACCGGTACGGCCGTGGTTGTCGGCGGCGGGAATGTTGCCATGGATGTCGCCCGGACCGCGCTGCGTGTCGGAACGGCCAACGTGCAGCTGTTCTGCCTGGAGCCCAGAGACGAGATGCCGGCCTGGGAGAAAGATATACGCGAGGCCGTGGACGAAGGTGTGGTCATAAATACGTCCTGGTCGCCTCGGCGGATACTGCGGGAAAACGGCAGAATCACCGGGATCGAATTTGCCGGATGCGTCGCGGTTTTTGATGAGGACGGGAAATTTAATCCGGTCTGCGATGAAGGCGCCACCCGGCTGGTGCAGGCCGATAATGTTCTCATTGCCGTCGGCCAGGCCGTGGACCTGTCATTTTTGGACAAGGACAGTCAACTGGAGCGGGAATTGTGGGGCAGCCTGAAAGTGGACAGCAACACCCTGGCGACAAACGTTCCCGGCGTTTTTGCCGGTGGGGATTTCACCACCGGACCCACCTATGTCATTCGGGCCATATCTTCCGGAAGAAGAGCGGCCCTGGCCATAGACAGGTATCTGAAGGGCAGCGGGGGACGTCTGCAGATCCCCGATGAAAAGGCATCCCTGCGGATGGAAACCGGACTTGCCTTGAATGAAGAGATGTCTGAAGCGCAACCGAGAATCGAAGTGGAACTTGAGGATTCATCCATGCGGATTGCCGACTTCAGGGAAGTGGAAAGAGGGTTTCCCAGCAGCGAAATTGCCCGTCAGGAAGCCCTGCGGTGCCTGCGGTGCGATCTGGAAAAGGAGATGGAAACAGGATGATTCGATCCATTACGCAATCGAAATCGGAGGAATCCCTCGACGGGCTTCTTGAGGGATTCAACAGGATATTTATACTGGGCTGCGGCACCTGTGTCACCCTCACCCGGACCGGTGGTGAACCCGAAGTCGTTGACATGAAAGCCCGGCTCGAAGAAAAGGGCAAACTTGTCACCGGGCATGCGGTCGTTCCGGTGGCCTGTGACAATTTGACAAGGGACATCCTCCAGGAATTCGGCCGGCAGATGGAACAGGCCGGCGCCTTGCTGGTTATGACCTGTGCTTTCGGCGTTCAGACCGTGGCGCGGCAAATGAAAAAGCCGGTAATCCCGGCCCTGGACACCCTTTTTATCGGCAAAGAAACCGATGCGGGCCTGTTTGATGAAATATGCAACCAGTGCGGCACCTGCATTATCGGAGAAACCGGAGGGATCTGCCCGGTAACCACCTGTCACAAGGGACTGGTCAACGGGCCCTGCGGGGGCACAAACCACGGGATGTGCGAAATCGATGCCGCCAAGGACTGCGCATGGACATTAATCTACAACCGGCTGCAAAGCCTGGGAAGGTTGCACAGCATGGGCAAGTATCAAAAACCCCGGAACCATCAGGCAGCTCCCAAGCCCGGCAAATTCATTTTATAGACTTTCAGATAATGCTTTTGGCAGGGCGTAAAGGATATATCATTGCAGGAAAGGACCTTGACACATGGCCAGTAAATTCAAAGAAATCCTTAGCTCGGGGAAATTCGTGGTGACCAGTGAGATCGCTCCGCCCAAGGGTACGAATCTTGAAAAAATGAAGCATCATATCGAGCTTCTGAAAGATAAGGTTGATGCCATGAATGTAACCGACCACCAGAGTTCCGTCATGCGTTATCCTTCTCTGGGGGGCTGCCTTCTGGTCAGGGAACAGGGCGGAGAAGTCATTTTGCAGATGACCTGCCGGGACCGCAATCGCCTGGCGTTGCAGGCGGATCTGCTGTTTGCCTTCTCCAGGGGGATTCAAAATGTTCTGTGCCTGACAGGGGACTCGATCCTTCTGGGCGATCACAAACAGGCCAAAAGCGTTTTCGATCTGGATTCCAGCCAGCTTCTCAAGACGGTCCGGCTGCTTGAAAGAGGAAAGGACCTTGCCGGTAACGATCTTGACGGCGCCGTGTCCTTCTGCGCCGGCGCCATCGTGACCCCTGAGGCCGACCCCGTGGAACCGCAGCTTATCAAATTTGAAAAAAAGATCGAAGCCGGCGCCGAATTCATCCAGACCCAGGCGGTATACGACCTGGATAAATTTAAAAAGTTTATGGAGTATGCCCGCCAGTTTCATATCAGGATTCTGGCCGGCATCATCCTGTTGACTTCCGCTCCCATGGCCCGTTTTATGAATAAAAATATCGCCGGCGTCAATGTCCCGCAGGAATTGATCGATGAACTGGCCGGCGCTCCCAAGGGACAGGCCTTGAAAAAGGGCATCGAGATCGCCGGGCGGATGATCAGGCGCATCAAAGAGGAAAAAATTTGTGACGGGGTTCATATCATGGCCATCGGCAAAGAGGAGGTTGTCCCGGAGATTATGGTGGCGGCAGGTATGCTCTAATCCACTTTTCTCATGAAGAACATCAATGGAACAATGCGAGCCAGGATATTGCCGTGAGGTTCTCTTTCAAAAGGAGGAAGCTGATGGGTGAAAAAAAAAGGGTTCTAATTGTGGAAGATGAGCCGGATTATGCGTCCATCGTCCAGGGGTACCTTGAAAAGGAAGGCTTTGAAGTCGATATCGCCTATAACGGCGTGGAAGGCATGGAAAAGGTTGCCGCCGATCCGCCCAATGCCGTTATTATGGATGTCATGATGCCGGAAAAGGACGGATATGACCTGTGCAGAGACCTCAAGGGGGACTCCCGCTTTGCCGGCATACCGGTTATCCTCCTGACGGCCGTGGCGGACCATGTCATGACGACGCGGTATTCCCACCATGACGGCATGAGCACGGAAGCCGATGATTACCTTGAAAAACCCGCATCTTCGGAGAGAATCATTGAAAGCTTGAAGCGACTTATCCAATCATAGAAAAGCTTGTGCGCTTAATCGCCGGATTGCATCGATACCGGAAACAAAACCATGAAGGTGCTGCCCTTTTCCGGAGTGCTTTCCACCTCGATAAATCCCCCCATGGACGTTACCAATTCCTTGACAATGGGAAGCCCCAGTCCTGTGCCGGTGATGTACCTTGTCTTTTCATTCTTTATGCGGTAAAATTTTTCAAAAATTTTATCTAAATGGCGCTTTTCGATGCCAAAGCCGTTATCGGTGACCCTTATGCGAATATGCGCATCGGCCAGATCCGCCCGGACATGGATTTTTCCGCCTTCGGGCGTATAGCTGATGGCGTTGCTGATCAGGTTGCCGAAGATGCTCTCTAACGCCACCGGATCGGCGGATACCATCGGCAGCGGCTCGTTGAAAATTTCAAGGCTGATGGACTGTTTTTTTCCCAGCGCGCTGGTTTTCAGAAAATCCATTACATTTCTTAAAATGTCATCGAGCCGCACGGGTTCCGGTTCACGACAGATGATACCGGACTCGATGCGCGAAAGATCAAGCAAATCTCCGATGATGGAAATCAATCCTCTGGTTTTTTCTTTGGCCCGTGAAAGAATTTGATGGTCCACCTGAACAGCGCTGGCCACAATATTCTGTATGACCAGGGCCAGCTGCGCGTGAATGGTCGCCAGGGGGGATCGGAGTTCATGGGAAACCTTTGCTACGAATTCCGTTTTGAGCCGGTCCAGAACTTTCATGGCCGTAATGTCCACAACATTTATTACCGCTCCCAAACATTCTCGATTTTCACTCAGAATGGGCCGGCCCCTGGCTAGAAGATATTTTTTATCCGACAGGGCGAATTCATAGGTGGGGATATCGTCCAAAGCCACATGTTTTCCCCGGGATATTTCCAGAACCAGATTGCAAAGATTGTTATCAGGTATATAATCTTCGATATTTTTTCCCGGTTGACTGTCAGGGTTCAAGTCCAGCTGCTTCAGGAAGGCCGTATTCAATAAAACCACCCGGCCCTGTGCGTTGGTGACAAGGACACCGTTGGGGAGCGATTGTAAAATGGTGTGGAGGCGGCTTTTTTCCGTGTGGAGATCTAAAAGCGTCCGCCTTTTTTCATTGGCCAGGTTTTCGGCTTCCTGGACGAGTCGAATTTTTTCAGCGGCCCGGCGGACCACCATTCGCAGCTGGTCAGGCTCAAAAGGCTTGGGAATGAAATCATAGGCCCCTTGCTTCATGGCTTCAATTGCGGTCTGAACGGTGGCATATCCGGTAATCACGATGACCAAAATGGCCGGAAACATCTTCTGGATGCGCCCCAGGACTTCCATTCCGTCCATACCCGGCATTTTTAAATCCAGCAGGATAATGGAAATATTATTGCCGGATAATATATCCAGGGCCTCGCTTCCTTTTGAAGCCTTGAACACTTGAAATCCAATCGAACTCAGGGTTCGTTCGGATCCATCCCGTATGTTTTCTTCATCGTCCACGACCAGGACGTGTATGGGTTCAAGGCTGTTTCCCACCCTGGTCTCCTTTACTTTCAGACGGCGTAATCGGCAGTTCGATGATAAAAGTCGCCCCGTTATTTATTTGATTTGTCGCCCTTATGGCGCCGCCGTGATTCTGAACGATGCCATAAGCCAGGCTCAGGCCCAAACCGGTTCCTTTCCCCTCTTCTTTGGTGGTAAAGAAGGGCTCAAAAATATATGGCAAATTTTCCCCCGAGATTCCGGGACCGGTATCGGTTATGTCTATGCCGATGCGGTCATGATCCGGCAGCAGATAGGTCCGGATGATCAGCTTTCCCTTTCCTTCCATCGCCTGGGCGGCATTGAAAAAGATATTCATGAACATGTGGTTTAACTGTTGCATGTCACCAAATAACAGCGGCAACTCGGAAGTGAAGTCTTTAATAATTTCAATATTTTGAAATATCGTATGGTTTTCAAGCAGAAACAGGGTCCTTGAAATGGCCTGGTTGATATCCTGGGGTTGCATCAACTGGCGCGTCTGGCGCGTAAATTCCAGCAATTCCCTGACCGTGTCCCGGCACCGTTTTGCATCTTTGAGGATTCTTTTTAAATCATCCCGGACTTTTTCATCCAGTTGATAATCTTCCAGGATAAGCTGCGTAAAGAGAATAATGCCCCCCAGAGGGTTGTTCAGTTGGTGGGCGACGCCCGCAGCCAGCTTTCCTAAAGAGTTCATCTTTTCAGCCTGAAGAAGCTGAAGCTGTGTTTTTTCCAATTCCCGCTTGATCCGAAGGCTTTCGCGCAGGTCGTGAAAAAAGCCGATGGTGGCGATCTCCCGGTCTTCCTCATAAACAATGGCCGCGTTCAGGCTGATGGGAATAATTTCTCCGTCCTTTCTGAGAACATCCACCTGGAATGATTTTAATTTGCCCTTGCCGCCATATTCTTCACTGCGAAGCTTCCGCATGACTTCATGCGCGCCGTCGGCCGGATAAACATCCCTGATATTCAAGCGGGTAAGGGCTTCCCCGCCAGAATATCCGCTGATTTCTTCGGCGACATGGTTGAAAATAAGAATTTTCCCCGATTTGTCGGCTGCGATCACACCGTCAACTGAACTGAGAATCAGATTTTTTAAAAACGCACCGGACTGCTTTGAGGCGTCATCCATTTTTTCCATTGCCGGAATATCTAAATTTTCTTTGTAACTGACAGATGGCTTTGAGCAAGTATTCGTTTTCCCGGTCGTTATACATATTTAAGACATCTCCATATCCAGGGGGCTCGAGGATAAAAAAAACAGCGGTTCCCAAGAATCCGGATATCCTTTCAACGTCTCCGTCAATAACTTATTGCCCTATCGGGTCTTCTTCTTTTTCGTCTGTATTTTTCTTCCCCCCGTATCCAGGACCAGCTTTACATCTTTTTGCCACGTTTTGAATTCTTTGGAGAAATAGAAATCCAGGATGTCCGGCTCCCGGGTCGTGAAAACCTCGCGAATCCCCTGTTTTTTGTTTTGCAGCGAAAAGTCATGCTCATAGTTGCCGGGGTAGTACATATTGCCGGCCCCTGATTCCTCCACGATAAACTTGGAGCCCGCCGCGCTGGCCAAATACAGGGCGACCAGTTTGGCGGCATTGGGGTGCTTGGCCCCCTTGCGCACCACCAGGGAATAATTGGTGATATCGGCAAAATCCAAACTTTGATAAGCGGCCGGCATTTTTTTATCTTGCGAGTTCTTCACAAAAATGCTGCTGATGATACAGAACGAAACCTCGCCGAGCAGATAGCGGGCCTGTATTTCGGCATACTGCCCCTGGAGCGTGCCGTTGGCCAGTATTGCCCGAAGATCGGAAATAAGCTTCTCTTTGCCCAGGACAAAGGCCCACCTCGTCCAGGCGTTGGGCGAGGAGTTGATGGCCAGCTTGTTCTTCCATTTGGGGTCCGCCAGCTCCTGTAAGGTTTTCGGGACTTGCGCGGCCGGGACTTTCTCCGGGTTGTACATCAGGCCGAGGGTGCCCGTATAAGCGAGAATGGCGTCACGCGTAGCAGGGTGATCGTGAAGTATGTCGGGATTGGTATCCTTGGTGATCAGAGACCTCCAGTCCACCGGCTCAAATATGCCGGCCTTGGTGCCTTCGGCAACATGCTGGCTGAGATTCATCACGTCATAGGTGGGGACCACCCCGGCCTTGTACTCCATAATCGCCCCGGCCACCGCCCGGGTCATGCTGGTAACCGGGGTAAACTGGATCTTCAGGTCCACATCAAATCTTTTCTTGATCTCATTCTCCAAGCGCGTCATGGATTTTACCGGAAAGCGGCTGGAAAGCATCAAGGAGAGCGTGCCCTCCTTTTTCGCCCCTGCGATGACTTCATCCAGAGGCGCTGCCGGCGCCGGGCCGGCCGTTACCAGCGTGCTCAATACCAGCATCAGCGTCAAACCGATCGTCTTGAGTCTGTCAGTCATTTTCCCCCTCCTTGCTCTCTGTTCGTTGGTTTCCCCTTCAGCAGATCGCGCAGTCGAAAGCGTTGAATTTTTCCGGTTGCCGTTCTGGGCAGCTCGGATACGAATTCCACACGGTGGGGCCGTTTGTAGGGGGCCAGCACACTTTTCACATGATTTTGGATCTGAACGGCCAGCTCGGCGGACGGCGGATGCCCCTGCTTTAACACCGCAAAGGCGTGGATCTCGACCAGGCCCAGGTCGTTCTTGACGGGAATGACGGCAGCTTCCAGGACAGCGGGATGGCCTGCCACGGTATGTTCGACCTCCACCGGAAAAACCGGGCGGCCCCCCACCTTCACCATGTCGTCCAGCCGGCCCCTGTACCAGTAGTAGCCGTCCGCATCCCGCATAAATGTATCCCCCGGTTTGTACCATCCTTCAAAAATCTTTACCGCAGCATCTTCCGGTTCGTGCCAGTAGCTGATAAATTGGCTTTTGGCCTTCAGCATAATTTCACCGGTAAGGCCGTCGCCCACCTCCTTTCCATGTTCGTCGACGATTTTTACGATGACACCCATGCAGGGCGATTTCCCGGCGCTGCCGATTTTTCCGGCGGGGACCTCCTCGCCGAATTGCCAGGAAAGGGGCGCTGCGGCAAGCTCTTGGGCGCCCCAGTTGTTGTAGAGCGTTTTCCCGAATGTCTCCTGGAAGCGGTTGAACAGTTCCGGCGACAGTGCCTCTCCCGAACAAAATATATAACGAACCGAACGCATGTCGCCAAGCTGCGGCGCATTTTCCGCCGCAATCACCATTCTGCCCAGAATGGTGGGCGGTCCGTCCAGAAACGTCGGCCGGTACTTTGCGATCACCTCCAGAACCGTTTCGGGGGCGGGACGTCCCGAAAGCAGAACCATGGAAGAGCCGTGCTCAAAGGCGCTGATCAGCCCGGAAAGGCTGGTCAAAAAAAACAATTTGGGAATGTGAAACTGGATGTGGCCCTCTTCCACATGGTACACCTCCTTAAAGTAGGAAGCGCCGATGTGAATATTTCTGTGGGTGTGCATGATGGCCCTGGGCCGTCCGGTGGAGCCGGAGGTATAGGCAAACAGGGCCACGTCATTGGAAAAAGTGGGGGCGACTTCCAGTTTCCCGCAAGTGTCCCGCATAAAGGCATCCCAGGTCGTTAGCCGGCCTTTTTCTTCCGTGACGGCTGCGCCGCCGCAGACGACCACCCGTTTCAGCGCGGGCAGGGCGTCGATGAGGTCTTTGATCTTGTCCCAAAGGGCCGTGCCGGTGAAGAGCACCTTTGCGCGGGAGTCGGCCAGGAAAAACACATAGTCCTTTTCCGTCAGAAGCGTGTTCAGGGGGGTCAGGACCGCACCGATTTTAAGCGTTCCCAGAAGGATATAGGCCCATTCCGGGCAGTCATCCAAGAGCACCGCCACCCGGTTTTCAGCTTCAACGCCCAGAGCTTTCAGCCCGTTGCCCAGGCGGCTGGACATGTCATCGACTTCCTTGTAGGTTACGGCGGTATTGCCTTCGACATGATGCAGCGCCACCCGGTCGCCCCATTTGAGGGCTGCCGATGGAACGGAGGCGGCCAGGTTGAACACCTCATGTCCCGTTGCCGGATTTTTTTCAAGCTTCATGGCCCAACTCCTGTCTTATTCAATCAAAGAAAACCTGGTCCTTTGGGCCAGGTCAGGGATAGATGGCTCTGCCATGGCGTTTTAGGTCAAAAATTACAAATTCCAAGCATCAAATTACAAACAACTCTCAAATTCCAATATTCAATGACCCAAGCCTTCCAGGATGAGACATCGTTTGGATTTTCGATTTTGGTCATTGGAAATTTATATGAAAATAACCATTTTCATGCTTCGTTGTGCCCGACCCGGGCATGGGTGTTGTTTGGTATTTATAATTTGATAATTGTAATTT